>CACZTL010000079.1 GCA_902784165.1 uncultured Lachnospiraceae bacterium
GTACTGACACAAAGGGACTGTCCCCGCTTGACACACTACCATCTCTTGATTAACCCGATAAAATACTTAAAGCACTCACTCTTGAAGAAGAACAAAAGCATGAGCACATTCGGTATAACCAGGCAAATAACCGCATCGATGACAAACAATGTCAGACCGGTCAGCGCTGCTGCGTCATTTACAAAAAACACGACAATTGCGGTCACTGATATGACTATGAAAAACACAGCCAAATAGCCGAGTGTTTCAAGCACGTATCGTTTAATACTGCGTCCGAAAAGCTTTTTGTATACAAACTTCGGATAACTGAAGCACCAAAGCGCCATAGAGCTCATGATCGTTCCCGCAAAAACTCCCGCAAGCCCGAAGAAATGAAGAAGTATCAGGGAGGCGGCGATATTTATGGCTGATTCAAAGAGCGGAACAAATCTGTTTTCATAAAATATCCCGGCTCCGTCCTGGAATACATTATAAGTTGCTCTCATAAGAAACTGGAAAAACTGTATAGTGAGCATAACTACAACAGCTGCCGGCAGCACATACCTTTCTCCGAACCATATATTTATAAAAGGCTGTATCATGACAAAAAGTACCGTCGACGCCAGTGACGCGATCCAGAAATTCATAAAGCGTATATTTCGAAAGGTCTTAAATCGGTGTTCTTCATCTTCCGATATAAGCATATTGCCCACGCTCGGGGTCAGTGCATTTATAGCCGGATTAATAAGCTTCGTCGCCGCATCGATCACCATAAAATAATTATTATAAAGACCGACCGTAGCGAGTCCCAAAAATACGGAAATCAGGATATTGTCAGTGCCGTTTACGACAAATGTACCGATCTTATGGAAAATGAGCGCTCCGACCTTCTTCTTTATGTCGGCCAGTATATCCGGTCGTAAAGGACGTCCGTATCCGCTCCTGATGTATGGGTACTTCCTGTCGGCTATCTTTGTTATCACTACATTTTCCAAAATCCTGAATGCAAGCTTTACAAGGATATACGCATAGTAATTATGCGTAAAATATAACATCAGAAGCTGCGCCGTATTCATGCCGACAAGATACACCATATGCACTGCGCTTATTATGAAATTTTTCTGGTCTGCATAAAGTATACCTCTTTTGTAGCTCATAAAATATGACAAGACCACATCAGCGAGGAAAATGATATATACCAATGTAAGATTTATATCCGCCTCAGATGTCTCTGCGATAAAGGGAAGCGCCGGAATCAGACAAAGCCCTATACCGGCAATAACGCCCGCAATAATATGAAACGCTTTCCTGTAAAATCTCATAAGCGAGCGTATGGCGGTCTTGTCATTTTCTTTAAGGGGCTTATAAAGGTGAAATATAACAGCCTCTCCGATACCGAGATCAGCTATCCCGAGCATCGTAAGCACGTTTGAAAAAAGACCGTTCAGCCCGGCGTATTCCAGCCCGAGCATGTGTATAAAAAGGCGCTGCGCAAGCAACCCGATTAGTATAGCCAAGACGTTAGCTAAAGCTGTAAATATAAAATTTCTCGCAGACTTTGCGGTCCGTCCCGGCTCACCTGCCATGACCGCTGCTTCTTTGCTTTCGGAAGCCACGTTTAACTGCCGCTTTACATTTTCCTCAAGAACGCCGCTCCTAAAGGCAAAAAGTATCAGGAAAAAGAAATACACAAATGCATACTGCTCTACCAGAAACATCACAAAAAATGTTCCGATGAAAAATGCGATATACCCGGCTGCCGTTACTTTTCTGTATTTAAAAAGCCTGTATATGATTATGGCAAAAATAACAAAAAAGATAACAAGCCCGACAATACCTGTCTTAAAAAGCATCTCAAGTATCTGATTGTGCGTAGTAACGATATCGTCCGTAAAATGGAAATCCTGATAGCCGTGACCTATTACGGGATGTTCCTTGATCCTGCCCAGAGCCATATCCCATATGGCAGTACGCTTCGTAAGATCGGTACTTTTATGAAGTACGCCTGTTATGAACCATTTAAAAGTATCCTGCCCGCGAAACACCATGACAAGCAGCTGAATAAACACACCTATACCCGTATACGTCAGGATATTGAATACCTTTGTAAATCTGATTATCGGCGGTATCGTGATCACGACGGCAAGCGGTATAAGAATGACTGTAGCTGTCGTATTTTTTACCAGCACATTTGACAAAATAGCAGCGGCAAGTCCCAAAAACGGAATAAATCGCATCTTTTTGTTAAACAAAAAGACATACATCACAGAAAAAAAGATGAACGCCAGCTGATATGTTATATGCCCGCTCTTAAAGCCCAAAAACCAGGTTTCTTTAAAATAATCCATGTATGTGTAAAGCCCGCCGGGAAACAGGATAACAGTCAAAAGGTTTATTCCCGTAAGCACCCCGAAAAAAATCATCTGAGCCAAAAGATAGTTTTTCAGGTCTTTCAGTATCGCATAATCTATCACCAGACAGATCACTATCGTTGCAAACGAATAGCCGACTGCCGTCTTTAGATTTCCTCCGTTTATGACAGAAGCCGCGCACATAACCGCAAGAAGTCCTGCAAGAAGCAGTATCACGGGGGACATGCGTTTAATAAGTCTGTCCTTTAAAATAAGAAGTCCTATAACGCCGCCTGCAATTATCTGACATGCGGTATAAGCCTTCCCCGCAAAGCTTACATTTGCAACCAGAAAATCCACCTGAAAAAACGGGATCGTAAGAAGCAAAAACAAAATAACCCATTTGGGATCAAATGAGCTTCTTTTTTTTTCATTTTTTGTCACATTTTCTTCCATGTATATTTCCAGTACGCAAATAAAAGCCTATATCGATAAAGGATCGCTTTTATTCTGTCAGACCTTCCGGCCGCTTTAAAAAAACGTTTACTTCCTATCTCTTTCCACGGCATATCTTTGTAAATGTGTGACAATGCCTTCTTTCGTGCCTCTGAATCCGGCTTCCACTTCAGATGCCCGTAAAGGCACTTATATACGTATCTTAAAGAATCGATCAAAAATCTTGTATATGCGGCATACTCTGTGTCATTATCAAGCTCAAGCATCCTGCGGATCCTTTTTAGCGGTATCTCTATACATTTAAGAACCCCGGGATTAAAGCGGTTTGACACAGAGGCATCGTTATTCAGATAATAGTACCACACTCTCTTGACATAACAAACTCTGTACTTCATCATACGAAGATTCCAAATGGTATCCTCATACATCCGTATGCCTTCGGGAAAATGTAAGTCCTTATCATCAAAAAGGCTTTTCTTAATGAACCGCGCCGCTATCCCTCTGTTTATATAGCCGTTCCTTCCGAATCTGTAAGGAGCACCTATACATTCTGATCTTGTTTTATGGATACGCCGTTTGTCTAAATGTAACGAATATTTTTTAAGCTCTCTCTTTGTAAGCGCTCTTTCAGACGCAGCGCTTACAAGCTCTTCCATTTCCTCCGGTTTAACGTAAACAGTACCGCCCCATACCGCATCGATCGAAGAGTCATTAAGGACTGACGCTGCCTCCTCAAAGCAACGCGGACTTATGGCATCGTCTCCGTCTATGTACGTAATAATATCACCCTTCGCCTGTTTAACGGCAAAGTTTCTTGCCGCCGAAACTCCTGACGGAGCAGTGTGAAACAAACGTATACGTCCGTCCTGCGAGCTTATATCATCCAGCTTTCTTGCGAAGCTTTCACTGCTTCCGTCATCAATGATAAGCAGCTCAAAGTCTGTATACGACTGTCCGAGTACGCTTGATAAGGCCCTGTTAAAAAGCTTTATATTACCGTTTCTTACAGGCAGTATCACACTGATCAAAGGCTTTGAATTACTCATCGATATATGCCTCCAGGTTATGTGTTATACGCTCTTCCTTAGGCGGTAATTTCATAAAATCTCCGAAAATGCCGGTAAGATTCTTGTGCCAACCCGACATCGCAAAAAACTTATGGTCTTCAAAGTCAAGCTCAACAAGAGTTTCATATTCCTTTTTTTTAAGAGCCTGCCCCGGTCCGTCATAAGCCCACGTAACCATACCGCACATGGATGAGGTCTTATAAGGATACCTGTACGCCAGTTTTTTTTGCAACCTCGCAATATTCCTCCGTCCCACCAGCTTTGCCGCCGGCGTCATAAACAGCCTTTTTACCCACACGGCAAGCTGACTGCTGCCGTAACCGTCCCGTACAACCGAGGCAACATTTAAACGGCAAAGATTCAGGGCCAGGTGGTAATGCAGCTTAAGCTTTTTACTGTCCGTTGGCAAACCGTCAACGGGAAATATATCTATCCAGAGATGTTTAACATCCCTTTGGGTGAAGTTATCCTCTTTTATACGGGTTCTTTTATCAAAGAGCTTCATATACGGCGCGTCAAGAGTACCGTCCTCAAAGCTTGCCGCTTTAATATGCGCAGGCCAGAGCTTTTTCTTTCTGTTTAATCTAATAAGCCTCTCGTAATCAGGGCGCGGCATGGATACGTCTATATCATCATCCCACGGGATAAATCCCTTGTGCCTGACCGCGCCGATCAAAGTACCGGCGCAAAGCGAATACTTCAAGTGGTATTTTCGCGCTATTTTATCAAACTCTATCATGATATCCAGCTCAGTTTGCTGAATCTCTTTAAGTGACATCTTTTTCATATCTTTTTCCCGGATTATACTTTCAAATGCTTCTATGTGTGTCAAAGTGTGTCAAGATGGGGACAGTCCCTTTGTGTCAGTGCTGACACAAAGGGACTGTCCCCATCTTGACACACTTTGACACACTCTCCCCGTCTGACACAACTTCAAGATAATAGTTTTTTGCGAATGCGCAGCCTTATATCCCCCACCGCAGCAGCCGGCTTATACATATGACAAAGCAAAACTATCATGAGCTTTCTTGATGTTACTATCGGAGCCTTCAAAAGCCGTTTTTCGCAGCGCCGCAGATCTCTAATCAGCCTTTTTTCCCACGAAGAAAACCTTCTTCTGATCTCATCGGCGGGCACCCGGGAGATCATTCTAAGCAGCAGTGTGAAATTAATGCGATCCCTGCCAAGCAGCGCATATTCATGATCGGGTTCTTTACCCTTGGTTATTTCTACCATCCTGTCCCAAACAGCTAAAAGATCAAAGTCCTTTTCACTGAAAGAACCTGTCACGCTTTCGGGATTTTCATAATAGTAATATCCTACATCCTTAAGGGAGGCTATTTTATTAGTTTGTGATACTGCAAGATAAGTGCCAATCACATCCTCTCCGACTCTTATGCCCGGCGGATAAAGCGTGTCCGGAAGAAGCTCACGTCTGTAGAGCTTCGCAACCGGATAGTGTACCTGCGCATTGCACCCTATCTTAAAGAAAAGCCTCAGATACTCATATTTTGAATAAATATCATAAACGATCTTTTTTGAAATCGGTCTTTCTGTGAGTGTGTCGGTACATTCGATCTGACATGTGACCATATCAGCTTTAGTTTCTTTCATTACCTTCATCATTCGCTGTATGATATTTACATTTATCATATCATCGCTGTCTGCAAACATAACAAAAGAACCGGTAGCTTGTGAAAGCCCGGTATTTCTGGCCACGGAAACCCCGCTGTTTTCTATATCTATGATCCTGATCCTTCTGTCCTTTTTTGCAAGCTTCTCTGCAATCTTCCTCGAACCGTCATACGATCCGTCATTTACAAGGATTATCTCAAGATCTGAATATGTTTGCGATGTGACACTGTCCACGCATTTTTTCAAATGTTTTTCCGAATTATAAAACGGAATTATGACGCTTATGATATCTCTCGTAGCCATACTTATCCAGACGACTCTCCCTTTTACAACAAAAAAACTTCTTCTTATTTCTTCTGTAATTGAATTATTATACTACAAATATGCGGTTAATGAAACAGTTTTTATTACTGTTTAGTGTGTCAAATGGGGACAGTCCCTTTGTGTCAGTGCTGACACAAAGGGACTGTCCCCATTTGACACACTAAACACCACCGAATCATAAAAAAAATCCGCCGAAGCGGTTTTTTTTACCTTTTTGTGAAAATATCAGTCTGCTGATGTAATATGCGCCAATAGAGACGTATCTTTTTATCACTCTTTACCGCACGCCACCATCCTGCAGGCCGCTATCAGCCTACCATCTTCATCTGCTGCCGCCATATTTATTACATCACCTTCACGTTTCATATATACGCCAAGCACCATATTATACATTCCCTGCGATATATAATTGATATCATACTCGCGTATCACATGCGTTTCATAAAACTCCGGTCCGAAAACATTCATGAACAGATCCGTAAAATGCAGGTTGTTCATATGCATACTTTTATCAAGCACAGAATATCTTATGCGATAATCATATATCTTATCCATGCCGGATATATCCTTTGGCAGCCGCTTCGGCGTCAGATCCTCAAACGGCTCGTCGCACTCATTTATCGGATAATCAATATCCCTTATCTTGCAGAGCCGGTTTTCGTCCACCTTATAAAGACAACTCTCAAGCCTCGAGAGCGCAAGCAGCTTTCCGGCCTGCGTAATCCTGAAATCCCTGTCTACTCTTACCTTTTCTTCAGATGTCATGCCTGTCTCAACAAGCAGCGGTCCGTGAAACCCTGTTCTTGAAAAAATCTTCATACGACACTTCGTATACATCCAGGCCATCCCGAATTCCTCTATAAGCCTGTCATTTCCGAGATCATACCCCTTCATATGCCATGTAGCAGCATCCTGACAGTAATTCATATATCCTTTCAAACCTATGGTGCCGTCCGCACCGGCATCCCTGTACTGGGGTGTTATCAACTGTTCAAACTGCATATTTTTTTCCTTTTCTGTAATAACATGAGTGTGTCAACCGGGGACAGTCCCTTTGTGTCAGAAGGAGCTTGCCCCTTCTGACACAAAGGGACTGTCCCCGGTTGACACACTTAATATTTCCCACGCGCCTTCTCGAGGAACTTCTCCTTGACCACTATAAACCTTTCATGCTCCCCTTCGCCTATCTTCCCCGCTGCGTCAAAGGCCTCAAATTTAAACTTAAGTCTGCGTCCGTCTACCTCGATAAGCTCGCTCTCGAAACGCACATCCTTACCAACCGGCGTAGCCGACAGGTGCTTAAGAACCATGCTGATCCCTACCGTCCCCTCGCCCTCTTCAAGAAACGGGTGCACGCTCTCCCACGTACATCTCTCAGCAAACGCTGCAAGCCCGGGAGTTCCGAGCACATCCATGGTGCCGCTGCCGAGGGTCTTAGCGGAAAACTGATCTGTTACGGTTGTCTCAAAGTGTCCTTTAATGCCTGTTTTAATCATAACGAAACTCCTTTCATACCTCATTAATTACCAGCACATCCCCCGCCTTTATCACCACATCGCCATGCGGTATGATCACATCCTCGCCTCTTTGTATCATGATCACAAGCCCTTCATCCTCTTTTGATATCTCAGAGAGCTTCTTCCCGACATAATCCGTATCCTCATCTCCGACGATTATCTCCCGAAGCTCTATACCTTCTATCTCCTCAGGCGTCTTTGCGCTAAGCACAAGGCAATCGCCTTCCATGATCATTGTATTTCCGGTAGGTGTTATGTTTTCCCCATCACGCCTGAGAAGCACAAATATAGTCTCCGGCGGCATGGATATTTCTTTTAGCTGCAAGCCTGCCCACTTATGCCCTTTCGGTATCGTAAAGCGGATAAACTGCACCGGCACCTCATCGGAATAGTCGGTAAATGTCTTTAACACATTTTCCTTCTCATCGATCATACCAAGCTTCTCGGCAACCTTGGGGAGAAATGTCCCTTGCAGAAATATCGAAAATAAAACTATGAAAAATGTTATATAAAATATATTATTCTGCGTTGTTGTCGCCAGAAAGACCGATATTGCAAAAACAATCGACGAGGCTCCCCTAAGCCCCGACCACGAGACGAGGAGCTTTTGTTTTAATTTAGCCTTAAACGGCGTCATTATGGCAAAAACAGCAGCCGGTCTGGCAACAAATGTAAGAAAAACGGCTATTATTATCCCGGGCAGCACGACTGCCGGGAAGTTGCTCGGTGTAGATAAAAGTCCGAGAAGAAAGAAAACAAGTATCTGCGCGGCAAGCGTCACGCCGTCAAAAAAGTGAACCAGCTCCGCCTTATCCCTTATCTTAGAGTTCCCGAGAACTATACCCACGATATATGTACTTAAGTAACCGTTTCCGCCCACTGCGGCAGGCACCGCGTAAGCAAGGATAGCGATGCCTATGACAAATATCATATTTAACCCGTCACCGAGTCCCCTTGGTATTTTAAATACCCATAGAGCAAAAATCGAAATCCCCGCGCCTATCGCGATACCGTATACTATCTGGGAAAATACCATATAAGCGATCTGCCCGCCTGTTGCGCTGCCGCCGGCGATTGAAATAAAGACAGCCGTCATCATGTAAGCGACCGGGTCGTTACTCCCGCTCTCAAGCTCAAGGACTGATGCCGTATTAAATCTGAGCGAAAGCTTACGGGATTTGAGTATAGAGAAAACACTCGCCGCATCCGTCGAGCTGATCACCGATCCCATAAGAAAGCTTTCCACCCACGGAAATCTCAGCACAAAATGACAAAACACCGCACATATACTTGCGGTCAGCGCCACCCCGACGGTAGATAACATGATCGAAACGGGAGCTACCTTTTTCGCAACCTTCCAGTTAGTACCGAATCCGCCGTAAAACATTATAAAAATGAGCGCAACGGTACATATATTTTCAGTCATCCTGAAATTATCAAAAGCAAACCGGAAAGGTCCGTCCGCACCAAAAAGCATCCCCAATCCTATAAATGCTAAAAGAGTAGGGATACCTATCTTGTTAGTCACCTTATTCATGACCACGCAGGCAAATATAATAATAGCTGTTATGATCAGATAAAATACCATAAAACACTCCGTTTCTTTTCGGCTATTATATTAAAATTATCCGGAGCGGTCAAACCTTAACCCCCCTCCCCAAAGCAAACGAATAAATAATACACTCCTTAACCTTCTTCCCCGTTGCCTGCGCTAAAGCCTCTGCATATATCTCAAGCTGCGCCGAGTACCTTGTCTTTAAAATCTTATCCCCCGTTTTTTTGTTTACCCGGTCGGTCTTGTAATCCACAACTACAAGCCCGTCCGGCTCCTCAAACCAAAGATCGATAACACCCTGCACTAAAAGCTCATCGGATCGCCCTTTAACCTTTGTTCCCATCATAAACTGCTGCTCTCTTTTACATTTACCCGATAAAAGAGCATCTGACACCCTTTTACCGATATTGGAAGCAGCAAAGCTTACGATGTCGGCAGCGTTTATCATGGCATCCGCTTCAACGTCCAGTATGCATCTGTCCTTTAGCGCGACTATCTGTTCGTGAACCTGCCCCTCATCTGCGCACTTTTTAAGATCCAGATGCTCTAGGAGCTTGTGATAAAGCGTTCCGCGTCCGGCTCCGGTCTTTGCCGACAGCTCGTTAAAATCACTGAAGGATGCGTATTCGGGCTCTTCCTCATCATCTTTATAAGCTGCACGATAATCCAGCGCCTGCTCAGCCTCGTCCGCAAGGCTCATACGCTTAAGCTCGGTAACTGTTACCTTCGGCCCGGCAAATGTTTCATCCGCATAAGGATAAACGAAGTCTGAAAACTCATCCGGTATCTTCACATCGCTTTCCATACCGCAGTCGTTCCGGTTCATATAAAAATCAACCACCGTTTCTTCAGGGTCTTTTAAACCCTTCGAATCTGTCTGAGTAAGCTCAAAGAGCTTTGAAGGGGCATTGACTTCAGTAAGTATGACAGGCATAAACATTTTCAGATAGCTGTTTGCACCGTCCAGATCGCAAAATCCGTACTTACCCGTTACCCTATAGTAAAGCGCGCTATCTGAAGCTGCGTCAATCCTTTTACCGTCCGGAGTGCTGTAAGAGCCAACCAGATAAAGTTTTTCAACCGCACGTGTCATAGCTACATACAAAAGTCTTATTTCTTCAGATATGATCTCTCTCTTAACACTCGCCTGGATACTCCGTTTAAATGCCGTGGCGCGTTTTACCCTTCTTTGCGTATCATATACGTCCGTGACTATTCTATCGCCATTAATGATTATCTTTTCCGAATCCATGGAATCGCGCAAATTAAAAAGCTTGCCCGTCCCCGCCAGAAAAACAACCGGAAACTCCAGACCCTTGCTTTTGTGTATAGTCATAACGCGAACCACGTCCTGAAGCTCGCTTACGGCAGAAATCTCCCCGCGCGCCTTATCATTTTCCTCAAGCTTTTCTACGTATCTTAAAAACTGAAAAAGTCCGTTATAGCTCGTGCCGGTATACATATATGCACGTGAAAGCAAAAGATCTGTATTGGCGAGCCTTCTTTTAGCGGCCGGCATGCTTCCGACAAATGAGTAATACCCGGTCTCGTAAATTATTTTCCACAACAGGTCATATACACTCAGATGCGCAGCTTCTGCCCTGAAATCATCAATCCTTTCAAGGAAAGCTTTAATCTTTTTATTGCCTTCCTCTCCGTCCTCTGCACATTTGCACAAGGATTTGTAAAGAAATTCATCATTTTCCCCTGCTCTTACAAAAGCCAGCTCATCTGCCGAAAAGCCTCCGAAATAAGAGAGCATTAGAGCTGCAAATGCTACATCATCGAGCGGGTTATCTATAACCTTTAAAAAGCTTATCACCGGTCTTATCTCATATGTATCCATGTAGCTTGACCGGCTTTCCGCAAAGGCAGGCACATCGCAGGCATTTAAGGTCTCGGCGATAAGCGCCCCGGTACTTACCTTACGGCAAAGAATGACTATATCCCTGAAGCAGATATCCCTGTACTTTCTTTTCTTCGCGTCATAAACCTTCCTGCCTTCTTTAAATATTTCCTTTATGATCCCGGCAATCCTGACCGCCTCGAGGCACTCCCTCTCCCTAAGCTCCTCCCTGTCACATAAGATCACTTCACAGCTAACCCTGCCGTTTTCACCTGCCCATGTAAGCTCAGGGCGTTCATATGCGGGAAATTCAAGCGACGCCACCAGTCTCTCGCTCTCATCATACGATACGCCCGTATATTCCCTGTTCATTACGGCGGAAAATATCCGGTTACTCCCTTCCAAAACACCTTCACGACTCCTGAAATTGTTTTGAAGAATAATTAGCTCTCCGTCTGAATCCCCGTCAGCACGGTAATAATCGTACTTGTCTATGAATATACGGGGATCACCGCCTCTGAAGCCGTAAATACTCTGCTTGACATCTCCAACCATATAACGGTTGCTGCCGGTCGCTATGGCATTCAGTATCTCCTCCTGAAGCTCATTGGAATCCTGATATTCATCCGTAAGTATTTCATCATAAAGCTCTCTAAGCTCTTTTGCCGCAGCGGTAAGCTCGTTGGTTCCTGCATGTCGCTTAACGAGTATATTGAGCGCCATATGCTCTATATCTGCAAATGTCGCGATATTTCTTTTTTTCTTTTCCTCATCGAGTGCCTTGGCAAATCGTTTGGTTATGCGCACGATCATACCTACCTGACTGCCGATATAAGCAGCATCCTTTTTTGCTACCCGTCCTCCCAGATAGAAATCCGCTTCAGACTCAGGCTCTGCATCTTTTGCTCCGGAAATTAGACCCGTAATATACTTTTTATAAGCATCGCGAAAACCCTTGCACAGATTTTTAAGCTCTTCATCACAGCCCTTAGACGCCGAAGGAAGCCGTTCAAAAGAAAAAGCCTTTGCGGATTTATACAGCTCATACAAGCTCCCGCTGTGCTCCAGCCTCTCAAGCTCATTTACCTCGCCTTCAAGAAACTGCTTATACTTTTCGACTCCGCTGCCTTCATAAATCTGCTCTACGGCCGCTTTTGTACCCGCAATATATTCTCCGATTCTTTTTTTGATAAGCTTAAGGCAGCCTGTAAGCACAGGACTCTCTTGAGGGTCAGACGGCTCAGCGTTTCTTACACATTTATCAAGCCACTCTTCCGGCCAGGGCTTATTTCGCGACTCCTCATAAACCGTATTAATCAAGGCCTCGATATCAGCATCATTTTTTGCCGAAGAAAAGGCCGATACAAACTCAAAAAAGTCATCGTTTCCCTCTTCATAAAACTCCTCTATAACCTTTGCAAATACATCCGCCTTTATAAGAGACAGCTCTGCCTCTTCCGGAATCCTGAAGTACGGATCTATGCCCGCCTCTTCAAAATGCGCCTTTACGATCTTATTGCAGAAGCTGTCTATAGTGCAGATATCGGCATCCGCTAGAAGCGTCATCTGAACAAACAATGCCTTTTTAGACGGATCCTCCCTGTAGAGCGCTTCAAGTCCTCTTCTTATCCTCTCCCTCATCTCAGCCGCCGCCGCCTTTGTAAATGTAACAACCACAAGCCTGTCAGCCTGCGTTGCGCCGCTTACGAGCATTTTCAAAATGCGCTCCGTAAGCACGGCGGTCTTACCCGACCCCGCCGCCGCGGAAACGAGAATGTTTTTTCCTTTGTTTTCTATCGCTTTTTCTTGTGCTTTTGTCCACATAAAATCCTCCCGGGGAGCAGACGATCAGGTAATGTAGCATATCAAAGGGGACGGTTCTTTTGACACACCTTCTCCCACAGCTCTTCCTCACCAGTCTTCCTCATAACCCTCCTGCGTCCGGCAAGCTCCGGATTATAGTTACACACACTCTTATAATCACAATAAACACAAACCGGCCGTCTTACGATCCCCGGCTCCTCTAGCGGACTGATACTTGCCTCGCCTCCAAGAATATCATCCGCAATTTCCTTAGTCTTTATAACCGCATATTTCTGCAGTGCCTCCATCTGCTCCCTGTTTACTCTTGTACGTCCGGGGGCAGGAGCAGGTGTTCCGTTCCTGAATCGAACATGCTCTATTATGTCGCCTTTGCCTTCCGTATCGTTTTTTATCAGGGATAAATCATCATCAAGCAATAGACCCTTCATACTGAATTTTTCCCTGATCTGATTCTCTATCTCTGTTTCTGAGAGTATGTGGTCATCTTCTTCTGCAAACGGCGCCTTCGCCATCATATACAAAAGCGCAGACGGAATCACATTTTTACCGGGATAAAGTGCCTCTATCTCTTCACGTGCGGCATTCATATAGGATACAAGCTGAAGCTGTCGACCGTAGAAAAATTTATTCAGGCTGAATTCGTTGTGCCCTGTCTTGTAGTCTACTACCCTGAGATATATCTCATTACCGCTGATACTGATATCGCTCCTGTCGATAATGCCGTTAAACACAAGGCTTCCCGCTTCCGTTTTATGCCTTGAAGTAAATCGCTTCTCAAAGCCGTGCGGCACAAAAGCTCCCCCAGCCAGCTGATATCCGACCGCCTTAAGCGTCGCGCATGTAATCTGCTTTATGCGGTATCGTATAAACATATTTCTCTCACTGTCCGACAGTATATAATACTCATCAGCAGCCGTCTTAAGAGCTTCCTCGACAAGGGCGCTTCTGTCTTTATCGGTCAGCGCATCAGCTCTTATTTTTTTATCCGCACAGCTCTTAAGCACCTTATAAAGCAGATCGTGCACTATGGTTCCGAAATCCGCCGGATTAAACTCGTAGCGTTCTCTCGGGTAAATGTGAAGCCCCTTTTTCATAAAATATGTAAACGGACATCCTGCAAAGCCTTCAAATGATGATATGCTCCCCGCCACCTCACCTGCATAAAGAGCATTTACCGCTGCCGGATCAAGCACTATATCCTCTCTGCCGGGTGTCCATATCTTTGGAGCTTTAATAAGCCCCGACTCGCTAAGGACGATATCCTCCCGCGCGGCAGGTGCTGCCGATAAGCACCTGAAGGCTTCATACATATCATTTATAAGATACGACGCACTTAAAGCCTCACCCTGCAGATCCTTCCTTGAATAAGAAAGATACAGCTTTTCAAAAGGTTTTGTAAGCAACAGATACAGATAGAATTTCTGTATAAATGCCTGCTCCCTCACTGACGGCGCAAGCTGTAAGCCTTCTGCAGCCAGACGCTGTCTGTCACCGTCGGAAAGTATGCCGCCGGACGAGATCTTCCTTGGGATAACTCCGTCATTTACACCTGCTATGAACAATGCCCGTATATTCTGAAGTCTGGTTCTGTCGGTATCACCTATGATTATACAGTCACCGGACGGCGGTATAAAGCCTGCGCTCATCTCTTCAAATGCTGCATCAAGCATATCAGCAAGCTCTTCAGTGCTCATCTCCTCTTCTCCGAAAAGTGCACCTGTTTCCCTGAAAAGCTCACCTGTCTTTTTTATTGTCTGCCTCGTTTCCTCTCCGAGTGACGTAGCAAGAAGCTGCCTTGTTCGATTAATGACACACTCTTCATCAAGAAGCCTTGTAAGTACTTTTACCTTTTCGGATACTCCCTTTGCTTCCCTGAGCTTTTTACGATATTCCGCTACATGGTCAAATAGAAGCTTTCTGAGTATATTTAACCGGGCAAGATCATAATAAGACTCATGCTCACCCTTTTCATTGGTCTTGCTTTTCCCGGGAAGCCTTGTCCATTCTTTTTTCCAACCCCGTTCGTTTCGCACCCCTGTCGCAAGACAGTAGTTGTCAAGCTCGTCTGAATTTTGCACGCCTACCGGTGAAAAGCCGCACTTAATATAGCGAAAAACATTTTCATAAGTAAAACCGTCGGTAATAAGCTTTAAAAAAGCCCTTATGTTTTCTATGAAAGGATTTACGCTGACACTTTTTGTCCTGTCAAGGAAAACCGGTAAACCGTTTTGCTCCATAAGCTTGTAAGTAAGGTCACCGTAGCTTTCTAAATCCTCCATAACTACGGCTATATCCCTGTAGCGGTATCCTTCCAGTACTATCAGTCGCCTGATTTTACCTATTATCAGGCTTATTTCTTCCTTTATGTCATCTGCCTCAAGCACATTTATTGCGTTTACCTCTTCTTCGAATACCGGGCGAGTTTTTTTTCCCGTTCTTACCGGATCCGAAAAAAAGCTGTGGCGCAAAAATTCAAGCTCCGGCGCACGCCGGGCCTCACGCGAATCGCCGGAGTCGGCACGGATTACATTTACAGCAGCCGTACCTTTAAGAGCACAGAGCTCCTTCAAGCGTTTTATACAGTTATCGGACATGAAAAAAAGATTGCCGGAATCGGCTGCAATGCTTTCAGGGTGGAGACTTTCGCCTTCATAGCAAAATGAAAAGCAAGTGTCTTCAGCCCTTTTTATTATCGTTTCGATTATCTTGTACTGGGATACGGTAAATCCGGTAAACCCGTCAAAAAAAACATATGTATCGGCAAGAAAGTCACTCTCCTCAAGCCTTTTGTTCAATGCCGTAAGCAGATCCTCGCAGGTATAAAAGCGTGTAGTAAGTTCGTTTTTGTATGCTCTGAAAAGATAAGCTATATCATTGAGCTTGTCAGATACTTTTTTGCGGCCGCCTTTTCTTAATGAAAGGGCGATTTCTTCAAGCCCGTCAGGCGTGCAGGCATATTGGTCAAGCTCGCTAAGAAGCGACTTTAATTCCGACACAAAGCCTCTTTTCCTTAATCCTGACGCAAAGAATTTCATATTGGTTCCGGAACAATTCAGGAGCTTGCGCACTATCATATTTTTCCCTGTCTCCCGGAGCATAGGCAGATTACCTGAACCGGTTTTCTCAAGCACCTTATATGCCAGCCTGTTAAATGAAACTACATCAATATTCATTATGGCATGACGCGGGTGTGCTTTAACTATACCCTTCTGTGTTTCAAGAGTATACTGCTCCGGGACTATGATAAGTATCTTGTTTTTTTCGTCCTGTGAGAGCTTAACTGCCTTTTCATAAATCAGCTTTGCACGCTCCTCACCGGAAGTTCCGAGGATTATATCCATATACTGCTCCTTGTTCATTAAGTGTGTCAAACGGGGACAGTCCCCTCTCTGACACACTTACAAAAATGTAAGCTCATCCTTAAACCCGATATTTCTATTCTTATAAGACATAAACCATGCCGTCATCTCTTTTTCTTCCAGCTTTCCGGCAAGCCCGATGTATTTATCTATATTCTCCGACGTAAAAAGTCCTAATTCACCAATATCTGCAAGTGTCGCACAGTTATGCTCAAGCGCCAGCAGCTCTATCACCTCAGGCATAGACTCATCAAGGCGTTTCTTTAGTTTTTCTCTTACTTCTCCGTCAAGATCTGCCGGATTTTTCAATCTGCTGCATATCATGCGTATCCTTGGCTCTGTCAGATATTGCTCTGTCAGGAATTCGTCATATTCGGAATAATCAAAAACCCTTCCTCGCCTGCCGAAGCCCTGTACAAAACTCTCAACCGTAAACTGATCCTCATCTCCGAAATAAATATCTCCGTCCGCCGTATGAGCATACTTAATTAGACATCCCGAAAATGCCTCATCTCCTATAGTGAAGTCAGTATCGGGAAATGTAACATCCTCAAGCCGTGTGTTTTTAAAACACCCGTTACCTATACGCTTTACGTCATCACCGAGAAAACATTCCTTCCCTCCGAAATAACGTATAAGCTTCAGACCATCACCGCTGTTTTGCTCACAAAGGCAGTCATATTTTATCAGAAAACGTGTGTTTTCAGGTGATACAATAATTTCCTCAAAGCCATAGCTTCCGCTTGCTCGCCCGCCTGTAAATGACAGTGATCCTTCCTCTATGTTATCAAGTCCTGCCGGAATTTCAAGTCTCTTAACAGTTGAAATATCCCTAAGTGCCCCCGGCGCAAGCTTCTGCGTCCCTGGTGCTATACAGTAGCCTTCCCTTTCATCGGAAGCATTTACCGCGATTAAGGTCTTTACTCCGTTTCTTGTTTCATACAGCCCGAATCCGTCCGTTGAAAATATTTTATTATCCGGCGCTACGATGAACTCCCGGTCTATAAGCTCAGGTCGATCTATCGTCTTTACCGATGCAGGTATATAAGCCTGCTCAAGGCCTGAGGCTATCAGATAGTCAGCGCCGAGAACCTCTATAGACTCCGGAAGCCTAAGGCTTTGCAGGCTTACACAATAAGCAAAAGCATCATGCTCCAAAAACCTTACGGTTTCCGGAACTATGATGCTTGTTATCATGATGCCGTTCTCCTTAAAGCACTCCGCTCCTACAACAGTCACCGGAAGACCGGTAAGATCGCCTGCATCCTCTGCGTGTGCCGGGATCTCAACCGTCTCCCCGCCGGAGATGAATTTTTTAAGAGTCACGCCCGTATTGTTTTTTTCATATATGAAAATACTTTTTTCCATAATTATTTTACAACTCAGTCTTCTTCAGTTTCTTAAATTCCTCTATCTCTTCCCTGAGATTCTTGCTTCTCTCATGCAGCATAAGCTTTTGATTGTACTGATAATACTTGTCACACCCGTTATCGGTAATAAACTTAGCCACTGCTTTATTCACCGTCAGCTCCGTGATAAGAAGAAGCATTTCATTATCGTCTCCGAAAGCCCTTTCGGTAAAATCAAAAGCATTTTCAAGTTCTTTACCCATAGCGGCATCTGCTTCTTTAGAAGCTGTAACGAGCTCATTAAAATTACCTTTCAAAAGCTCAAATGCTTCAGCGCCTGTTACGCCGGCAAGTTTTATCTTCTGGATATTATCTTCTAAGAAACTTGTTCTGAAGCGGTTTGCTCTTCTTCGCTCATGTGAAAGACCGCTTGCCGCTTCTTCCCTAAACGCCTCTTTGTTCAACTCATCAATGATCTCTGTCAGACGTGCCGGAATATCTCCTTCATTACCTACGGTTTTCAGCTTTTCAAGAAGTCCTTTAAGAGCCTCTTTTCTTTCTACGCAGGCTCTTATGCCCGGTCTGAGCGCTTCTATGATAAGCCCTATAACCGTGGTACGCTCGTCAAACGCAGCTTCCTTCGCCCTGCTTATTGCAGCCTCATCTGCGCCGTTTTCAAGGATATTTCTGATACCGTAATCCGTCTTATATTTTTCATAAAGCTCATAATAAGTAGCAAACTCGCCGGCGACTCTCTTATCCCTTATATACTGACCGATAAGCGCTTCATCTACCTTAAAGCCCTTTTCCTCATAGAGATATATAGCCTCGGACAGATCCTCCCAGCCACGCGCAGTTACATAGACCTTGCCGTCAACAGTATTTTCGATATGGTAAAAGTCGTCTTTCTTTATATCGAGATAACTCATTATAGAATTGTGAAGACCTTTCTGCTCGGCGTATATCTTCCATACGTCATAATCCGCCTCAGCCTCCATAACCTTGAGTCGGTCCATAGTCACAACATCAAACTCGTGAACCGATCTGTTATACTCAGGGGGATTTCCCGCAGTGCAGATGACCCACCCTTCAGGCACTCGGTGATTGCCAAATGTTTTATACTGGAGGAACTGAAGCATGGAGGGCGCCAGTGTCTCTGAAACACAGTTGATCTCATCAAGAAAAAGGATACCTTCTTTCTTTCCGCTTTTCTCCATGATCTCGTACACTGTGGCTATGATCTCACTCATGGTATATTCACTGACATTTACCTTCTCACCGCCGTAATCCTTCTCAACTATAAACGGCAGACCCAGAGCCGATTGTCTCGTGTGATGCGTCATAGAGTATGACACGATCGCTATGTCAAGCTCCTTTGCTATCTGCTCCATGATTGCCGTTTTCCCTATACCGGGCGCTCCGATAAGAAAAACCGGTCTTTGCTTCTCGATCGGAATCTTATAATTTCCGAACTCATCCTTTGCAAGATATATGCTTACTGACTGTTTTATCTGATTTTTTGCTTCTTTTATATTCACTTTATTTGCCTCGCTTTATTCTTTTTTTTTGTGTGTCAGATGGGGACAGTCCCTTTGTGTCAGTCCTGACACAAAGGGACTGTCCCCATCTGACACACTTTTCGCACCCCGTTTACTCCTCAAGATCATCCCTGCTGACCATCCTCCCGATTGCCCAGTCGGGGATCTGCGGTATATCATCCTCCTGCGGCATGATTATAAACGCCGTCTTGAACTTAGGCTCCTTTTCAGGAAATATCCCAAGTCCGTCCGTAAAATAAATAAGTCCCCTGAGATCAGTAAATACACCGCCTTTCCTCATGCGTTCCACATGCTGGAACACCGGCCGGAAATCCGTGCCTCCGGAGCCGATCACATTTACATTCTGTATATATCGCTCAAAAGCTTCATCCGAAAGTATCTCGGCATCATCTTGTATCTGGTTATCACACTGGATAATGCGTACATTCATCTTTGTTCCGAACACTTCCGTACGCTTAAGGATTGAATACGTCCGCCTCAGGAAATTCTTGACTACCCTGCCGCGGCATGAACCCGAAGTATCTATAGCGATAACAAAATCGTATATCTTCAGCGACTCCTTGTATTCAAGAGGCTCTATAAGCGGCATATTGCCGTATTCATTCAGGCCGTAGGTATAATAAATATAGTCAAACTCGTCGTTATTTACTTTTACCTCTTCGGTGATCTTAGCAAAACGCATAAGAAATTCCGTGTAATCGTAATCATCGCCGGTAACTGAACCGATGTAATCTGTTACAGAGCCGGGGGATATTCCGAAGCCCTGCTCAAGCACGTCCTTGTCTTTTTTTACATTTTCAAAAATGCGGCTCCATTCAGCGCCTGCCTGGTCTATTTCATTTTCATTACAGTCAAAAAGAAAAAGACCCTCGTAAAACTCGAGTTCCCTGCTTGCCCAGATGGTATGCGTATCACGCTTGAAAAGATCTGAGCGCGACATCCATTCTGACGCATCCGTTTTGTCATTTAACATATGCGTATAAATGACCTCGGCATTCATCTTTCTGCACTTTTTTCTTATGACGTCACACAAAACCTCTCTTTCCGGATCCTTCTCAAGCGCGATCTCGCTTATGCCAAGCTCCATGATCTCCCGCTCAACCGCAACATCACAGGCAAAATCCCAAAGCGGCTTTTGGAGAACCTCATATCTGTAGGTGTGTTGATAAAGGCAGTGAAATATGGTGTGAAGAATGAGTCTGGACAGCTTAGCAGGATTTTGCTCAAACATATCTATGACCAGGTCCGCATCACAGATTATCTCTTTGGTCGTCGTCGCAAAGCCGCCTATGTGATCTTCTTCGACCAGCTTGGGCTCGTAAAACTTTACGGGCATCTTCAGAATGGCTCTGTTAAAATACGGAAGGTGTATGATAAGCTCGTCTCTCGCAAAATCAATAAGCTTTAGCGCGAGCTGCTCTCTGTAGTGCTTGGACTGTGCCGCCTCTACCGACTCCTGCTTCTTTGCCGGATCGCTTGTCAGTAATTCTGCAAATGTAATATCCGTTGTTTTAAGCTTGAAGGGCTTTGTGTTGTTAGCTTTGTTCATATAGGTTACCTGTTTCTTTTTTCATATATTAGAGTACAATATACCAGTTATCATTAATTTATGCTTTTGTTTTCATGTAACAGATGTAGTTATGTGTGTATTTCAAGTTTCCTGTCAGTATAGCTGCTTTAAAACATATCCAAAATATCAGCAGTTTTTATAATGTGACAAAAAATATCTTTCTCTGTTTCTTCTCTTTCTCTGGGAAAATAAATAAATCCCTGTGATTCATAATACCTGAATAATGCGTCTGCGCCATTATGCTCCACATACACGATCATGCTGGGTATATATTTACTCATATTGCGTATATAGTTAAATATCAGACTCATAAGATCCGAACCACTTAATGTCGTTTCCACATTTTCGTTTTTCCCAAGCTGACCTATTAGGATTGCCGGAATTATATTTCCATTTGTTTGGGATGAGCCGAAAAATCGTTTTTTTTGAGATGAATTGAGTTTTTCTTCCAAAACAAAGGACTTAGTTGATACAGCGTAATATCCGACAACATTGTTATTTTCAAAAATCAGAACTGTCCTGGACAGCCCTTTTCTTTCATTTATCACAGCTTTGTATTTTATAAAATCTTCCACCTCAGAATTCTTCCTGCAAACAAAATCGGAGAGAACAAGAGAAACCTGCTCTTCTCCGAATTGTTCAAGAAGCTCTGTCAGTCCAGCCTCTTCGAAAATCATTTATTTCCCTCTCCAAATACTTTGGTGATAGTTTTTTGAGAAGCTTTTTTCACATTTACTTTGTTAAGCTTTTTCTTCTTTGTTTTTCTTTCTAAAATATCCAGTAACCTTTCAGTTTCTTCTTTATTCAGTTTCATTTCTCTTGTAAAACTCACTGTTGCCATCATCATCACCTTCCTTTCAATTGATTATATCACAATAACCGACAATAAATAAACAGCAAAAAGATAATTGATTCTTAATTGATTTAGGTAAAACTTTTTTAGTCAAATGAAAATCCTATGTCTTACCGTTGACTGCCCTTTTCCTGCCGATTACCTGAGTTTATGACAAAAACATTAAAAAATATCATATAATAGCGTCGTAAGGAGGTTAAGGCATGAAGTTCAGACTTATCATAGACAGAGAGAAGGAGGAAGAGGTGGTTGCCACAGTCCATAAGCGGACTGCGATCATTGACGAGATTGAGGCTCTGGTGACGGGCAGTGTCCCATCAGATCACATCGCCGCATACAGTGATGACGAAATACGGCTTCTGAGCTTAAATGAGGTTGACTGTATCACTGTCATCACCGGCAAGACCTATGCAGTAGGCATCGACGGAAAAAAATATATGCTGCGTAAAAGACTTTATGAGATCGAAGAGTATCTTCCCCCTGATTTCATAAGGATAAATAAGTCCTCTATCGGAAACCGGAAACGCATCAGGCGCTTTATCACTACTGTTTCAGGAGGAGTGGACGCCGAGTTTAAAAGCGGGTTCACCGACTATGTTTCAAGAAGGTGCTTTGCTGATATAAAAAGGAGGCTGGGATTATGACTTTTTTAAAAGAATTTATTTTAAGAGGCTTTACTGCAGCATGGGCGGGACCCGTGATACTTGCCATCGTTTATGCTGCGTTAAACAGCGCAGGGGTAGTCAGCTCTGTAACTGTAGATAAGCTTTTTACCGCGGTGATCAGCTCCGTGGTGATGGCATTTATTGCCGGCGGCATCAGCTGTATTTACAAAACTGAACGGCTGCCCATTGCATTTGCGGCGATAATACACATGTTAGTGCTGTATTTTGATTATCTTGCGTTTTACCTGATAAACGGATACTTAGCTACAGGCGCTGTCTGGATATTTACGGTCATCTTTGCCGCAGGTTTCCTTGTGGTGTGGCTGGTTATATATCTTGTCACAAGACGACGGGTGAAACGAATGAATAAAAAAATAAACGGGTAATTGTATTTAAATTTACATCTTTAATAAAAAAACACCGAGCGGTGTTTTTTTATTTGACAAGCAGTGCCAGTTTTTTACCGATGAAGATACCGAATATACAGCAGGCTGCACTGAGTGCTGCATATATACCTCCTGTCACATAATCCTTGTTCTGAAACAGATTATACGTCTCAAGCGAAAAAGTTGAGAACGTGGTAAAACCACCACATACTCCTGTTTTTAAGAAGAGTACTGCATTAGGCGACATATCGTTTTTGCTTTCTGCCACTCCTACGATAAATCCGATAAGTATGGCTCCCAAAACATTCGTAATAAACGTCAGAGTCGGAAACGCAGTTTTACATGGTATAAGGCTGATTGCATATCTTCCCATCGCTCCTACCGCTCCGCCAAGTGCAACAAATAAAAATCCCATGTTTCTTCTCCTCAATCCGAGTCCCACCCAATAAGGTCTATGTTCTTTATATCGCCCCCTGTCTCGCGTCCCCCCTGTCTCCAATTAGCTTTCAAACATCTTAACTTCGTCACTTTCCCCTACGATAACAAACCCGTCATACCCGTATTTCTCAAGGTTATCAATAAACTTACCTGTTTTTTTAGGTCTTGAGTACAGGCAGGCGTTGTTTCCTTCTCTTCTAAGCTCATCTGCTTTCTTTACTGCAGCCCTGAAGTCTTCTTCATTGTAAAGAACCGCTATCCTCTTTCTGCCTGCGGGGAGCTTTATTTCCCCCTCTGTCAAGATAGCAAATATCCTCTCGAAGCCTATAGAAAAGCCCACGGCGGGTATGTCTTCGTTTAAGAACTTTCCGATAAGCCTGTCATACCTTCCGCCTCCGGCAACTGAACCGGAAAACTCGTCGCTGACCACCTCAAATACCGTACCGGTATAGTAGCCCTGTCCGCGCACAAGAGAAAGATCAAACTCCGTCTTTACGCTGCCGCCGCTAAGCTCGGCCACATCTGCCATAACCCTCTCCAGATCTTCGGCAGGAGTTTTGTCTGTCAGCTTGCTCTTTATATAATCAAGTGTAAGCTCCCCGCCGGATATCAAATCCTTAAATGCGGCGATCACATTTGCAGATAAGCCCTTTTCCTCAAGCTCTGCGCAGACTCCCTCTATCCCGACCTTGTCCATCTTGTCAAATGTGATGCACACGGATTCAAGATCATTTTTTTCAAAGCCCGTGTCTAACAGCACGGCGTGAAGCAGACGCCTGTCATTTAACCGAACCCTGAAATCTTTTAGCCCGATGGCGGTGAGCGCTTTGGCTGTAGTGAGGATAAGCTCCACCTCAGCCGTGTTGGAATCACTTCCGATGATGTCTATATCGCACTGAATAAATTCCCTGAGACGCCCCTTCTGCGGCCGCTCTGCCCTGTAGACCCTGTCTATCTGGATAAATTTGGCAGGCAGGATCAGCTTTGCCTTGTTATTTGCAAAGTAACGGGTAAGGGGCAGTGTAAGATCATAACGAAGTCCCAGATCATAAAGGTCCTTTACATTTGCATCAGTTAGACCTTCTTCGATGACCTTATCAAGCTTGTCCCCTCTTTTAAGAATATTAAAGATAAGGCTTAAATTCTCGCCGCCGTCGCTCTTGTCAAGGTTCTCTGCATCCTCTATAGCAGGTGTGTAAATGTGCTCAAAGCCGTTTTCTGTGTATATATCAAGTATCGTTTTTTTCAGGTAATCCCTAAGAGCCGCCTCGCGCGGCAGGTAGTCGTTAGTTCCTTTAACCGGTGTAATCTTCATAATTGTTTTCTCTCTTTTTTTATAATGCTCTTGATACAATATCACAATACTGATTAAGTGACAATAAGAATTATAAAAACTGTCCCCATCCTGACACACTATGCATAAGACAAAAAAGAGGACGGTGTCCCGCACATTCCAATGCAGGTCCTGTCCTCTTTTCCAGATTATAACTTAATTATTTCTTACTATTCAAGAACTTTTTGGATTTTGTAATAATAAGCCTTTTAATTCTCTTTGAATATCTGAATTGCTTTTCTGACTCTTCGATACACTTATCCTGCTTAATCTTTTCCCTTTTTTCACTCCCACTGCTCCTACGCTTCCTCTATCGCTTTACCTATGTCTGTTCTCATATATTTATTCTCAAACTCCACCCATTCCGTGGCTTTGTAAGCATTTTCTCTTGCACTCTTAAGATCAGCTCCGAGTGCGGTTACTCCAAGCACTCGTCCGCCGTTTGTAACTACATTACCATCCCCGTCAAACTTCGTGCCCGAGTGGAAGCAAAAGTACTCTGTCTGTCCGTCAAACTTCTCAAGTCCTGAGATCTTCTTGCCCTTCTCGTAATCAAGAGGATATCCGTCCGATGCAAGCATAACGCATACGGCTGCCTTGTCGGCAAATTTCAGCTCGATCTTATCAAGCTCTCCGTCCACGCAGGCTTCAAAAATATCCACGATATCATTTTCCATCCGCGTAAGAACCACCTGCGCTTCCGGGTCTCCGAAGCGAGCGTTATATTCAAGAACCTTCGGACCTTCATCGGTAAGCATAAGCCCGAAGAAAATAACGCCCTTAAACTCCCTTCCCTCTGCTCTCATGGCATCAACCGTCTTTTGGTAAATGTGTTCACGGCAGAACTTATCTACTTCTTCCGTATAAAACGGGCTGGGGCTGAATGTGCCCATACCGCCGGTGTTAAGCCCTGTATCACCGTCTCCGGCCCTCTTATGATCCTGGGCAGAAGCCATGATCCTGATCGTCTTTCCGTCAACGAATGAAAGGACTGAAACCTCGCGTCCCGTCATAAACTCTTCAACTACAACCTTGTCGCCTGCCGATCCGAACTTCTTATCCTGCATGATAGTCTTTACGGCATCTACCGCTTCATCATGGTTCTGACAAATAAGCACACCCTTTCCGAGTGCAAGCCCGTCTGCCTTAAGAACTATCGGGTACTTGGCGGTTTTGAGATACTCGAGCGTTTCCTGCGGATCTGTAAACACTTCATAACCGGCAGTAGGTATATCATATTTTTTCATCAGATCCTTTGAAAATGATTTTGACCCTTCCAGGATAGCTGCTTTTTTATCCGGTCCGAACACCCTTAAGCCTTCGCGCTCAAAAACATCTACTACCCCGCCTACAAGCGGATCGTCCATCCCTATAACTGTCAGGTCTATTTCATTTTCCTTGGCAAATGCCGCCAGTTTTTCAAACTCCATGGCTCCTATGTCCACACACTCTGCCACGGAGGCTATCCCTGCATTCCCCGGCGCGCAGTATATCTTATCTGCCTTTGGGCTTTGTGCTATCTTATGACAAATGGCGTGCTCACGTCCGCCGCTTCCTACAACTAGTATCTTCATGCTTTATCTCCTTTGCAAAAACCATCTGACACACTACATTTAAAATCAGCCTATATGTATTACACCTCTTGCAATATCTCCTATAACCGCCGGCAAAATGACCCACTCTGCCTCTTCCATAACCCGTTTCTGCAGTTTTTCGGGAGTGTCGCCTTCCTTTACCTCTACAGCCTTCTGAGCAATTATCTCACCGCCATCCACAACCTCATCGACAAAATGCACGGTAGCTCCGGTTATCTTTACGCCTCGCTCAAGAACAGCTTCGTGAACATGCAGTCCGTAAAAGCCCGGCCCTGAAAATGCAGGTATCAGTGCCGGATGTATATTTATGATACGACGTCTGTATCTTCTTATCATCTCGTCAGGTATCTTAATAAGACATCCGGCAAGCACTATTAAGTCAGGCGCAAGTTCTTCAAGCTTATCAAGCAAGGCAGCATGAAAATCATCCCGGGATTCAAAATCCTTAGGTGAAATTGCAAAACCGTCAATGCCGTGATTTTTTGCACGTTCAAGAGCATATGCCCCTTTATTATTACTGATAACGCCGACTACCTCAGTATCAGGGATTTCTCCGCTTTCAACAGCCTTAAGTATTGCCTCTAAATTCGTGCCGCCGCCGGACACTAAAACCGCTATTCGTAGCATATTATTTCTCCTGTGTTATTACCTGTGACAAAAAATATATTTAGCAAGGTGGAGGTGTGTCAATGGGGACGTATCTCCCCATCGACACATTATTGCAGAATTACTCCCTCATCTCCACGTACAATTTCTCCGATTTTATAAGCATTCTCTCCGGCTGTCTCGATGGCACGAATCGCCTCATCCGCCTCTTCGGGGCTTACCGCTATCACCATCCCGAGTCCCATGTTAAATGTGTTATACATCATTTCCTCGGTAATTTCACCCTTTTCCTGAATGAGCTTAAAAATAGGAAGCACCGGGTAACTGTCCTTTTGTATTTTTGCACTTACTCCTTCAGGAAGCATACGCGGTACATTTTCATAAAAACCGCCTCCCGTAATATGAGAGCATCCCTTTATCGTGATTCCGGCTTCTTTAACTGCTCTAAGCGCAGATACATATATCTTAGTAGGCGCGATAAGCGCTTCACCGAGCGTACATCCGAGCTCCGGGTGCGGTTCGTTCAATATCTCCTTTGTGATATCAAATATCTTTCTTACAAGTGAAAATCCGTTAGAATGAACTCCGCTTGATGCTATTCCGATAAGCACGTCTCCGGGCCTTATATCCTCGCCCGTGATCATATCCTTTTTGTCGACAACACCCGTTGCGAAACCCGCCATATCGAATTCATCCTCAGGATAAAAGCCCGGCATCTCGGCTGTCTCACCGCCTATCAGCGCGCACCCTGCCTGCACACAGCCGTCTGCAACCCCTTTAACTATCTGCGCTATCCTTTCCGGAAAATTTTTCCCGCAGGCTATATAGTCAAGAAAATACAGAGGCTCACCGCCCGCGCAGGCTATGTCATTTACACACATAGCAACGCAGTCTATGCCAACCGTATCATACTTTTCAAGCTCAAAGGCAAGCTTAAGCTTTGTTCCTACTCCGTCAGTGCCCGAGAGGAGAACCGGCTCATCCATCCCCTTTACAGCGGACAGATCAAAGGCTCCGGCAAACCCTCCCAGACCTCCTAAAACCTCGGGGCGCTTGGTCTTTGCCACATGCTCCTTCATAAGCTCTACCGACTTATAGCCGGCCTCTATATCAACTCCTGCATTTTTATAATCCATATCTTTATTCCTTTTCTCACCCATATGTTGTGTGTCAAAATGTGTCAATGGGGACGGTTCTAAACAATCTTTACCGCAGTTCCGTACGCCATGACCTCAGCCGCACTTTCCATTATGGCAGAGGTGGAGTACCTTACATTTATGACCGCGTCTGCTCCTAAACGCAGTGCATCATCAATCATTCGCTCAGTTGCTATATCTCTTGCTTCGTTCATCATTTCGGTGTAGCCTTTTAGTTCACCGCCTACGAGCGTTTTTAAGCTTGCGCCGAAGTCCCTTCCTATATGCTTGGTCTGTATCGTACTTCCTTTGGCTATGCCTATCATCTGAAGCTTTTCATCATCTATATAATCTGTATTAACAACTATCATAATAACCTCCTCTTCTTCGGCACATCAGTATTCTCTATACCCGACTTCCTGAAGTCTGGCATCCTTGGCCTGTACTTCCGATTTCATGTTTTCCGTAAATTTTTTAAGCTTTTTGGCAAGCTCTTCATCTGAAGCCGCAAGTATTTTTGCAGCAAGTATTCCCGCGTTCTTCCCTCCGTTTATCGCTACGGTAGCAACCGGTATTCCGGGCGGCATCTGCACGATAGAATAAAGCGCATCCTCACCACTCAACGCCGCATTCCCCATAGGTATTCCTATCACGGGTCCCGGGAAAATCGCCGCACACATACCCGGCAAATGTGCCGCCATGCCTGCACCTGCTATAATCACTTTAAAGCCATTCTCTTCGGCTGTTTTTGCATACTCAAAAAAAACGTCGGGCTCTCTGTGAGCTGAGATGATCCTCATATCAAAGCTTATCCCCATCTCATCCAAAAAAGCTGCCGCCTTGGACATAACCGGCATATCCGAATCACTTCCCATTACTATTCCTACCTGTGCCATAATAATCTCCTTGTTCGTATTGTTGTGAAGTGTGTCAGGTGGGGACAGTCCCTTTGTGTCAACACTGACACAAAGGGACTGTCCCCACCTGACACACTTTCCCTAACTGTCTCAAAAACCGACGCCGTCTTTCGTATGATTATACGTTATTTTCAAGATTTTGTCATTATGAGATTCCTCTCTATAATCACCGCACTGACGGCAGGCTAAACGCCAACTCCTGACACATACACTGCTTAATCGATTAATCATCCAGCGGAATATTAAGCATTTCCGTTCCCGGAAGCACAAACCTTCCGCTCTTTATAATATCAGTCTTCGTTCCGTCTTCCTTTACAGCAGTCAGCCTGCCTATCTCTTCATATGGAATAGTAATATCCGTATGGCAGTTAAAATATGCCGCCCCCGGGTCGTCTTTACGCTTTATCGATACCTCATTATCTTTAGCAACAATCTCTTTACCGCCGGGATTAAATACCCTTATATCTTCAGAGCGCGAATAACAGGTATCTCCAAGCGCAAAGTGCGGGCCGCATTTTTCGGCAATAAGTATAGGCAATACATTCTGTATATCATACTCCTTTGCCATAGCATAGGCCGTTGTGTTGGTTCCGATGGCAAACTCCCCGACCGGCAGTTTTTCATGCTCAAAAAGCACATTTTTCCTGAAATAATCCTTTCCCTTTTGGGAATCGGCAAAATTGGAGCACGAATAATCTTTCGTAAAGCCGTTTCTTATCTCTACGCGCAGATCCTTGTATTCAAATCCGTTTAAGAAAGCACGGCTTACGTGGAGAATCCCGTTTGTGCCTGAAAGCACGGGCGATGTAAATACTTCGCCTACCGGTATATTTACATCTGCGACACAGTTTTCGAAATTTTCTTCTTTTTCCGGATCATTTACATGGAAAAGCTCTACGCTTATATCAGTCTGATTTTCACCGGTTCCCTTGATATCTACGAACGAAGCTTCGTTTAAAACATCTATAATCCTTTGCTGGATAGAAATATATAGATCGTTATCGAGGGTATTTAGCTCTATCGTCTCGTTAAATATATCTTTGAAATCTTTGCCGATATCAGGAGTCGGATATGCGATGATAGTAAATGACCTCTCCTCGCCCTTTATGAAGCGGTTTGTGATTGCGGCTGATTCCGTAAGATATTTCAGGCTGAGTTTTTTCTGACTTTCACCGGGAACAAGCCCGCAGCCTGATTCTTTAAAGCCAAAGGGTGCCTCGCCAAACACCTCCATAACTGCCGGGCCACCGTATACATCTGCATATTCCGCATATTTTTCATATGCTTTTTCAAGCGCTTCAAGCCTCTTGCTTACAAGCTTTTCATCAAAGAAGAAAAGCGCATCATTTTTATGATCATATTCTGCCTGATGATTGGCGACTGCTCCGAAAAATCCGTTTTTCCTGCCTCCCTGCGAGATGACTGCGCTTCGCGGCGTCCTGAATACTGTCGCCGTTAGCCCCAGCCTTTCAAAGGCTTCTATTTCGGCATTTACAAGTCGCTCAAACCCAAGCTTGTATATGATTCCCACAGTCCTCTTTTTATCAAACGGCTTTCCTGTAGTCTCAAACCCGCGTCTGTATCCTTCTGCAAATGTATCTGCCATCAGACGAAGCTTTTCCTTTGACAAAAGATTAATATGTCTGGCAGTCTTTATCTCCGTTTCCGTGATATATTCGCCGTATCTGTACAGGTAATATACATCACCAAGTCCGTCGCCTGTAATAATCTGCTTTGCAACATTGGCGTGAGGAAAAAGCATTTCTTTTATCCGGTCTTCATACAAAGCGTCAGCCGTTGAATAAAGATATTCGTAAATGCGGTCGTAAAATGTATTGTATGAGAGACTTCCTGTCGTATACATCTCTTTGATATCTTGATACATTTGCAAAAACGGTTCTGTCAGCGTCCTCTTTTTATCAAATCTGTATCCGATAAGTGAAAAACTCTCATATGCTACAAATGAACAAAGCTTGCCGTAGCCGCACCCGAGCATATACTCGGCAAACACCGGATTAACAAATGAATGCTCATAGTTTTCTCCGATAATGCCGGAGTAAAGTTCATGATTTAGCTGTATTATATCGTTTGAGCCGACATTTACTGCGTTATACGCCTTTTCAAGCGTATTTAAAAATGTGTCGATCTGCGAAAAAAATATTTCAAATTTATTATCCATGATTTTAACCTGATTTCTATTATTTACTGAGTATCAAAGTGTGTCAAACGGGGACAGTCCCTTTGTGTCAGTCCTGACACAAAGGGACTGTCCCCGTTTGACACACTTTACAAGCCCGTGAAAAACAAAAATAAAACAAATACTGCCACACATCCGCACCATATCACTCCGATCTTGCACGGCAAATAGCTTCTGTCCTCTTCCTTAAACCCCATAAACGCAATATATACTCCGAAGCAGGCAATAAAAAATGCTGTAAGCGCTAAGCTTCCTACTACTTTGCCGGCGTTTCCGCCGTTAGCGTACGAAAAAATCAGACCTGCAATGATCAGTATCACGCAGGCTATCCCGAAAAAAATCGAAATCACGCCCTTTATTGACGGCTTTGAATCAAAAAATATACTCTTTTTGTATACCCTTTTTCCTGTTTTTTCAGCCATAAAATAATCTCCGGTTGTTAGTGTGTCAGATGGGGACAGTCCCTTTGTGTCAGTCCTGACACAAAGGGACTGTCCCCGTTTGACACACTAATCAGACTTTTGTGATTTGTTCCTACGTACCAAGGTCAAAAAAATGTGATAAACCAAGAACCCCAGAATCGCCCCTGTCGTGTTTAGTATAACATCATCTATGTCACCCACACCCACTACAAAAAAATACTGCAGAAATTCAAAAACCGCACTTGTTCCTGTTGCTGCCAGCACACATCCCCATAGCGGCAGTTTATTTCCCGTAGCTGCCTTAAGCAGGAAACCGAAAGGCATGAAACAGAGGATATTTCCGAATATATTCAAAAAAAACATGTGGAACGGTACTATATCAATATTTACAACGAAAAGTCTTATAATCTTAAAAGGCTCAAGGTTGTATCCTCCGTAAAGGGGAAGACCGTTTAGATAAAAAATCTCATCACCTGTTCTTCCGAGAAACGGAGCAAAAAACAAAAAGTACGTAAGTCCGCATAAATATAATATAAACAGTATGATGGCCGAGTATTGCCATTTTCTTACTTTGCTCTTTTTATATGCCATTATATTTTAAAGAGCAAACTATAACATTTACTCTGATCCTCATAATCAAAATTATTTATATATATCGTAAATTCAAGGGTAATCAGCCCTCAGACACTCCGTATTCTCTGTAATAAGCATCAAGAGTTGCCTTGATATCATCATCGATGATAACTCTCCCGTCCACAGGCTTATTATAAAGCATCTCAATAACATCTTTCATGGTAACAATAGCCTTAGCCGGGAATCCGTACTGCTCCTGCAGCTCATCAAGCGCTGTCTTATCAGTGTGTTCAAGACCGCGCTCAAGTCTGTTAAGAGACACCATCATACCTTTAATCTTTATATCCGCCTGAGCCGTAATGATCGGAAATGTCTCTTGAATAGACTTCCCGGATGTGGTTACATCCTCTATGATCACTACTCTGTCTCCGTCCTTTAGAGGGCTTCCGAGCATAATACCCGAATCACCGTGATCCTTTATCTCTTTTCTGTTTGAACAGTAGCGTATCTCTTTTCCGTATAATCTGCTGTATGCCATGGCTGTCGTAACACTTAAAGGTATCCCTTTATATGCCGGACCGAAAAGCACGTCAAAATCATCACCGAAATTTTCATGTATCGCTTCGGCGTAAAACTCTCCAAGACGTGCCAGCTGGCTTCCCGTTACATACAGTCCCGCATTCATGAAGAAAGGCGACTTGCGCCCGCTTTTGAGTGTGAAATCTCCAAACCGGAGTACATTACACTCGGTCATAAATTTTATAAAATCCTGCTTATATTGTTCCATAACATTCTCCTGAGATTAGTAAGATTTTTTTCATTTACAATCAGTAAAGTGTATCAGATTCCCTTAAATGCCCTTCCGATGATTATATAATATTTATTTAAACTATGTCAAAAATCTTGTCGTAACCGTGTAAATATAACTGCAGCGTGTCAACAGGGACGGTAATGTGTCAGTAGAACCGTCCCCATCGACACACTTTCCCCCGGTTTTAACACGTTGCAGCTGCTGAAGTGCTGAAGACCCGGTATTTATGCAAGAAAAAAAGCACGTAACGGGAATCGAACCCGCCTCCCCGGCTTGGGAAGCCGGTGTTCTACCGATGAACTATAC
>CACZTL010000080.1 GCA_902784165.1 uncultured Lachnospiraceae bacterium
CACCACTCCTAAAGCTAAAAATGAACCTGTTTGGCATGCCCCATCAAAGGGTTCAGGAAATTAACTCATGGTATGAAAAAAACGCCCGCAAAGGCGGAAAAGTTAACATCGTCGTTTTTCTTACAAAATTCATTAAAGACAGTCACGTTTTCGATCATGACATGAAGCTTATCCGTCAAATAAGCCGAAAAAGGAACATTAATCTATACACTATTGTAGACGATGCTTTCAGAAGTGAGATAAGCAACAATGATGATTTTTTTTCCTGGCTATATAAAAGGTCGGTTATTTACGACGTTACTAACACCTGTATCATTGCCGACACAATTGATGTTGCACGCTCACTTACCATGGAACTCGTCAAGCAAAGATTTAAAAATGATAAAAAACGTGAGTTGCCTGTAAATGAACTCGACAACTCTCTTATAGGAATCCGCAATGAAAATGTATATATTAATTCAATAGCGCAGGCTTACGAAAAAATATCCGATATGGATTGTCCGGGCAAGTTTTTATTAATATTTTCATTGTTCAAATATATCGAACAGACAATAGGTACATCTCCCTACAGTAAATGCATGGAATATCTTCTGAAAAGAAGCACCAAAGAATTTCTCATGACAAAAAAAGATCTTGAATTGTCACACGCCTGCCTTATGTCTGATATGCTCAAGATAAAAGAAATGTAACAAAAAATTGCTTAGTAATCCTTGTGCTTAGTGTGTAAAACGGGGGACGGTTACGTGTCAAGAGGGACGGTTCTGCTGACACATATGTAGGTATCTCAGCAGTACCGCCACCCTTGACACATAACCGTCCCCCTTGATACGGAACCGTCCAAGATGTCGCGAAGGAACTGTCTGCTTTTTTACACAATAAACAATATCGACTTTTTATTTTGTTTAATCTGTGGTATTATCACAATAAATTTCAAAAAAGGCAGGAATTAAAATGTCAGTATTTAAAAATACGGAAGAAGCAAAAGAATATTTTAAAGCCGAGCGCTTTGCAACCGCCGCAGGCATGCAGCTTGATGAACTCACGGATAGATATGCCGTATGCAGCGTCACCCTAGAAGATACTCACAAAAATGCTCTCGGCGGCGTGATGGGTGGCGCTATATTTACACTGGCTGATTTTGCATTTGCCGTACTGGTTAATAATATCCACCGCCCTACGGTTGCGCAACAAGTCAGCATTAATTTCCTCAGTGCACCGAAAGGAAAAAGCATGATTGCAAAAGCCGTTTGCAAAAGAGATGGAAAAAACACCTCTGTTGTAAATGTAGATGTTTATGATGAAACAGGCAGGGAGATCGCACAGTTTACGGGAACCGGATTTAAACTGTAATTCCGCAACTAAACCGTCCCCCTTGACGCACTTTGACTGATTCACTAAAAAAGGTAAAAACACTATGAAAGAACAACTATATTATCTCAGAAAAAGCTGCTGCAGCGGCAAGGTTTACGGACGTTTTACACTTGAAGGACTTAAAAAATGCTTCGGTTATGACGGCGATGACAGTATAAAGGATCTTAACGACCTTGAACGCCGACTCGTTACTGATTACAAAGGCTTTGATGTTCCCTATTACATCGAACCTCTGCAAAGATAAAAAAGGAAAGAAACAGGTACTGACATGATAAAGAAGTTCCTTATAACAACATGCATGATTACCGGAGCTGCCGGCGCATCTCTTTTTGCGATGAGACCGTATAACAAACGAAGAGCTATATTTTTGTCGCGCTTTACACAGCCATTTATCGCACATCGAGGTCTTTTTAAAAATCCCGAAATTCCGGAAAACTCTATGCCGGCATTTGCAGAAGCCGTAAAAATGGGCTACGGTATAGAGCTCGACGTACAGCTGACAGCCGACAATAAGCTTGTTATATTTCACGACGACACCTTAAAGCGTATGTGCGGTGACCCGCGTTTGCTTCGTGAACTCAAATATGAAGAGCTAAAGCGTATGCGTCTTCTTAACGGAAAAGAACATATTCCTCTTTTTAGGGATGTATTAAAGCTCATAAATGGTAAAGTTCCGCTTGTTGTTGAAATAAAACCTGAAGGCAGGTATATAGAAACCGTACGACGCGCTGTTTCTGTTTTAAAGCGATATAAAGGAGTATACTGCATCGAATCCTTTAATCCTTTTGTTTTAGTATGGCTGAAAAAGCACCGCCCGGAAATACTGCGCGGTCAGCTTTCAACAGATTTTAAAAAGGATGGAGACGAACATTCCCATCCGCTGCAGTTTATATTATCAAATATGTTCTTTAACTTTATATCCCGCCCGGATTTTATCGCATATAATTATAAACATGCCGGACGCCTGCCCTTTCAGATCTGTACAAAGCTTTTTAAATCATTAAATGCTGCTTGGACGGTGCAGAGCGAAAAAGACTTAAAAGAGGCCGAAAAGTATTTCAAATTTTTTATATTTGACGGTTTTATGCCATAAGACAATCCCGCTTGTAAAAGTGTGTCAGATTAGATGCATCCACCATCTGACACACTTTTTTATATTCGTTATCCGACAAACCCTCCGTCTGAAACCAACACCTGTCCAGTAATAAACGAAGCCTTATCAGACGCCAGAAAACAGATAGCCTCTGCTATATCCTCGGGTGTTCCGAGTCTACCAAGAGGCGTCTGATCAGCAAGCTCGTCAAGCACTTCTTTGCCGAGCACCTGAACCATATCGGTATTTATCACGCCGGGAGCCACACAATTTACACGGATATTACTTGGCGCAAGCTCCATAGCAAGAGATCTGGTAAGCCCTATAAGCGCATGCTTAGTGCATGAATAAGTCACCTCACAGCTTGCGCCGTGAAGACCCCAGATTGACGAAACATTTACAATAACACCGGACTTACTATGCAGCATCCCCGGAAGTACAGCCTGTATGGTATTTCTTGCACCGTTAAGATTTACACTAAAATACCTGTCCCACATCTCATCAGTAACATCCTGAAACAGAGCCTGACCCGCAACACCGGCATTATTCACTAAAAGATCGACCTTACCGAATCGACCGGTAACCTCAGAAACCATCGCGTCCACCTGATTTCTGTCCGCCACATCAGCCTGAAATGCAATTGCCTCATGCCCGCGGGACTTAAGCTCGGCTGCCAGCTCATCAGCTAAATCACCTCTCTCTATATAGTTTATGCAAATGTTATAACCTTCCTCAGCAAGCTTCAGAGCTGTCGCACGCCCTATTCCTCTTGATGAACCTGTAATAAGCGCCGTCTTATTCATAACTGCACCAATATGCCTCCTCTTCCGTAATATTTTCTATATGTGTGTCAGTTCAGGTACAGAGTCTTTGTGTCACACATGACACACCATAACCCATTAATAATTATCAAAATCTTAACCGTCTGCCTCTTCATCCAAAGCTTCTATCAAAAAACTAACCGGCCTGAAGCCGTCATTGCACGAAAGCATAGCCGATTTTTTATTCTTCATCCACCCCTCGTAAATATCCTCCCCACCGTGAGAAAGCGTCATCACAAAAGGCGAAAGCGTATCCCATGCGCTCTCACAAAAGCCATCCGGTCTTTTCCATCCGTTCGCGATAAACACTTGCCCCTCCTCCATGTCACACGGATTCTCCAGAGGGTTCTCATACCTATCAATGAGATCATCATATCTTGCTTTTCTGATAACCGTAATCCTTACTTTTTTCATTAATCTTCTTTAATTATTCCTTCTGTCTGCAGTCGCCATTCCCGTTTGCCGCTATCCGTGCAAACTGCTCTCGCTGCATATATCATCTTCATTTATATGAAATATATGCATATAAGTTCATACCGCAAGTACCAAACAGAGACATGATACCACTTTTTTGTTTCATCCGCTACTATTAAAAGTGTGTCAAACGGGGACAGTCCCCGTCTGACATATTTAATTCACATAAAACACCTCTTCATCCTCCAGCCTTATAGCCGCAAGCTTCGCATTCGGATACTTCTTCCTGTGCACATAGTCCACTCGAAAGTTTATCCCTCTATACACATACCGAAAAATAAACCCACTCTAAAAGACTACGGAAAGTTTTTGTGCGGTCGTTCGGTTTGAGCGCAAAAAAAAGCCCTAAGATTTTTTTCTTAGGACTTATGTGATGTTATATTTTCTTTTTTCGTTTCGCTATGATAGCTGTAGCCGCCACCCCGGCAGA
>CACZTL010000081.1 GCA_902784165.1 uncultured Lachnospiraceae bacterium
CATAATTAAAGTGGACTCCTTTCTGTTAGATCACTCTCTTATATTTTATTACATTGAGAGTTTTTTTCTACCGTTCCGTGTCCACTTTTAGTGTAGCATCAATCTCCATCAAAAAGAACGTGGAAAATATTCTTATACCTTCTGAGGAAGATTCTGTAAATATGTACCCTATGGATTTTGAAGAATTCTTATGGGCAAGTGGCAATGAAAGCATGGCAGAAATCATAAAAGACTGCTTTCTGAAACATAAGCCTCTGGGGCAGGCGCTCCACCGCAAAGTGATGGATCAGTTCAGGCTTTACATGCTTATCGGTGGAATGCCTCAGTCTGTAGATGCATTTATCCGGACGCGTGACTTCAATGAATCAGACAAAGCAAAGAGGAGGGTTCTTAAGCTGTATCGGGAGGATATAAGAAAACATACATCCGGGAATGCGGTGCGTGTAGAGGCAATATTTGATGAAATTCCATCACAGCTGAAAAAACAAAACCGTCATTTTAAACTGTCTTCAGTGGAGACCGGATTAAGATTTGATACTGTAAAGGATGATCTTTTTTGGCTTTCGGATGCCATGATCGTAAACAATTGCTATAACTCTACGGAGCCAAACATCGGTCTCGGGTTGAATAAGGACATAACACTGCTTAAATGCTATCTGAATGATACAGGACTATTAATCAGCCACTCATTTGATGAGCGTGATGTTTTAAACGAGGAGATTTACAAAAAAATCCTTTTTGACAAGCTTGAAGTATATCTTGGGATGCTGCTTGAAAACATGGTGGCGCAGATGTTGGTCTGCAAAGGGCACAAGCTTTATTTCTATGCAAATGCAGACAGGCAGGACAAAAACTCACGAATGGAGCTTGATTTTCTTATTCGTAAGAGCGATATTACAAGCAGGCACAATATTACCCCTATAGAAGTAAAGTCAGGAAAAAACTATACGCTTTCGTCATTACGCAAAGCAACGAAAAAGTATGGCAAATACGTCACAAAACCGGTTGTAGTGCATACAGCCGATTTATCTGAAACAGATGAGGCACTTTATCTTCCGGTATATATGACCTCTTTATTATGATATAAGACAGGGGGACGTTGCTTTTGTATAAGACAGGAGGACGTTGCTTTTGTCTCGTAAAAATAGTGGGTTAAGAAGAACCAAAAGACAAAAGCAGCGTCCCCCTGTCTTCAAAAATAGTGGGTTAAGAAGAACCAAAAGACAAAAGCAGCGTCCCTCTGTCTTCCAAAAGCAGCGTCCCCCTGTCTTCATACATCCTGCGAGGACTGTTGAACGCCATAATGGCTTGATTCGAAGGTTCATCCCGAAAGGTAAACGTATTGATAGTTATACCTCTGAACAAATCTCACAGATTGAACTTTGGAGCAACAGTCTACCGAGAAAACTTCTTGGATACCGTACTCCAGATGAGATATTCGAAGCAGAAGTCGATAAGATATACAATACAGCCGCGTAAGTTTAGGAGTAGCGCAGACCTAACGGTATGTCAAGGTTACCCCATTCGGGGCGCTTCCAGCGACCTTGACATACCGTTAGGTCTGCGCTACAGGCCAATCACAGGGATGCAAGCATCTCTGCCATGACCACTGTCATGCGCCTATGAGTTTTTTACCTGTCAATGTTCAACTTGTTATTGCATTTTACGAAATAATAACTGCTGCTCAAGCATTGCAAATGATGTCGTAGCTAACCAGGTGACAAAAGATTTGAAGCGTCGTATAATAAAGCCAAAATAAGCAAAGATGGCGGAAGTATGTGTTAATATTCGGATAAGATAGTCAGAGGGTAAGCCCATAGAAAGGGAAAACAAAACTGATACTGATAAATAATACAAGGTGAAAAATGACTAAAATTACTTTATATCATGGAACTAACGAAAAAATAGTTTCACCGACATTTGGTCTTGGTGATGACAGGCACGATTACGGTAAAGGCTTCTATCTAACCGAGGATATTGAGCTTGCAAAAGAGTGGGCCGTGTGTAGGCCTGATGAAACAAACGGTTGGGTTCATAAATATGAGCTTTATGTTGAAGATTTGAAAATAAAGGATTTTCAAGATTATGATACGTTATCATGGCTTGCTGAGCTTATGAAGCACAGAGTTGCATCGGACTCAAGGAGATATCGGATGTTAGCGACCGGATTTATAGAAAAATATGGGATTGAAACATCGGATTATGATGTCATAAAGGGGTGGAGGGCTAATGCATCTTATTTTTACATTGCACGGGAATTTGTGCGTGATAATGTAGATGTAGAGCTATTAGAAGAACTGTAAAGTCTGAAAAAGCATATTCTAATTTGCATGAGATAAAGAATAGTTTGTGCTTAGTTGATTACGCTGAATTTAACGATAAATATAATAAAAGGGATTCTGCTGCAAGAAAGAGAATGAAAGAATTAGTTGACTCTGATGCTAATAAAGTAACAAATGTTTTCAGTACCTTGATTGAGAGGTGAAAATTATGCGGGCATATGACAAAGTTTATTTAAATGATGTTGTTGAGAATCAGGGAAAGCTGTTTGAACTTTTTTCTGAGGAGAATCCGGATAAAGACACAGCAGACTTTATTGAAACATATATGAAGAGTAAAACAAGAAAAAGTATTGATGAATCGAAAGCTTATGTTAATACTATGGATGCTGCCCGGCTGTGGGATTATTTTCAAAAAACGTCAAAATACATTCCGAAAGAAGGAAAGGCGCTGGATGGATTTATGCCGGACTGGATAGGTGAGTTTTATGCTTATTATCAATGGTTTTATAATAAACCGAGTGCAGAGATTATAAAAAAAATACCGATAGATTTTTTAAAGAAAGCATATTTTGGACTTCATGACTTAGAACTTGATCTTGCAGTAAAAAAAGTGGGGGAGTTGTAATGAAGATCATATGCTTTCACAATCCTGACGAGGAAAACGGATATCTGAGCAACTGGTACTTGTCTGACTTTATTGTTTCCGGGATAAAATATTCGTCTATTGAGCAATATATGATGCACCAAAAAGCATTATGGTTTCAAGACGTAGAAAATGCGGCCAAGATACTGGCAACGGATAATGCCGCCGATATCAAGCAGTTAGGTCGAATGGTGGCAGGATATGATGATAATGTCTGGAACGGCATCCGACAGATCGTTGTCTATCAGGGATTGCTTGAAAAATTTGCACAGAATGAAGATTTAAAAGAAAAGTTAGCGGCGACGGAAAACAGTATACTTGCGGAATGTGCCGTCAATGATTGTATATGGGGAATAGGTTTGTCGATGAAGGATCCTGAACGTATGGATAAAAGAAAATGGAAGGGGCAGAACCTGCTCGGGTATGCGATCATGATGGTGAGGGAAAATATAAAATTATCATTCAAGACGGAAAATGAAGGTAAACCGTCAACAAAAGTATAATACACTCTAAAAAACTATTCTCGAAAAAACCGGGCAGTGTAAGCGCAGCCCGGTTTTTCAGCGATAGAGCAGAGAGGAGTATCTCTTAATATTCTTTAGATTTTTTTGATTTCGCCAGACGTTTCACATCCGCCACGGGAATGCCTGTAATCTCAGATATTTCATCCGGGTCATACTTACCCTTTGCAAGCATCCTTTTGGCAGTCTCTATACCGTGATCTCTAACACCTTCCTTTTTCCCCGCGCTAAACTGCGCGTCCATGCGTTCCCTCATCTGCATATACTCCCTACGCCAGTAGTTCCCCGACTTCGCTATCCGTATCTGCTCATCAAGCTCCTTTGTAAAATCGGATTCCGCCTTGTTTTCTGCCACATACTTCATCAGCGCCTCCATTTCTTCTGACATACCGCCTTTTTTTCCGTCCGGCGTCAGAAATATTTTAATCGCATCATCACCAAGCTCGAGCCTTTTTTCCTCCCTGCACATATTTACAAAAGTGTACTTTCTCAAGTAATAGTCAGGAAATGGGTTCTTTAATGTTATAAATATTATAAACGATTTTTTTAAGTTTTTGTAGTCCGTATTTTTTTCAAAATCAGCCACGTCAACCACACTCTGATAGTACCTGCTCCTTTTTGGCAGATTATCTTTTAATTCTGTCTGCATCTCGATATCGGCAATCGTCTTGCCGTCGCTTAGGTACACGTCAAATCTGACCCCATGCCCATCCGGAATGATACGGATACTTTTCTGACTTTCATCCGTCTTGATCTCTCCGAATTTCTCTCCCGTGATCATCTCTGCCAACTCCTTGCAAAGCTTAGGATTATTTTCAAGTATCTTGCAGAACATAAAATCATCCGTAAACTCGAGATCCTCGTAAGCTTTAGTCCTTCTGACCGTACCGGTATTAAGATTATCTCCGCGTACAGCATCCCCCATATGTGTCACATTTTCGGCAAATGCAACACCCTCATTTTGTTTTTGCATTAAAATAAACCTCCTGTAAAAAAATTTGTTTTTGAAAATGTTTTGAAAACAGTCTGCGGTGAATATCGCTAATGTAAGAATCAACACCGTAAGAATATACGGTATCTCTTGCACGCCGATTATTATAATATAATCCGGTCGTACCGGCAAGCAGTTTTATTTTGGGTTTTACACATTCATTTTCCTCAAAAAAGATCACTATGTTGCAAAATGTTTCTTGTAATATTTAAAGAGGTGCAAGCATATGCTCTTACTGAAAGGCATATCGAAACATTTGCAGTAATGAGGAGGAAAGACAGAATGAGACGATTTAAAAGGAAGATAGTAAAAACAGGTGCTACTGTTGCCGGGGTGACCATGGCGGCAGTGATAAGTGCCGGGACGGCTTTTGGTGCCGCCGGGGTTAATACGATGGCCGCGGAAACGGCAGCACAGGACAGTGCAGATAATGTTTATGCTGCAAACACGGCAAATGAAGCTGACGAAGACACAGCAAACAGCTCCGGCAATACGGACAATAGCGGTTCCTCTGATACAAATAGAGGTAGTTTAGCAACTGCTGTAAGTAACAAAGAGGAAAGTCAGGAAAAAGTTATGAGTGCAACAGTGGCTGATAATGTTACGCTTAACAGTATTTCATTTTCAGAGAATGAAATTATTATGAGTCCGATGTATAGCGGACATGGTGCAGTTGTGACAATTACTGCTGACGTTTCCGATCCTGACAAAGTAGAAAGAATTAATGTACAGCTTGTAAATGAAACAACAGGTGATTTTGAAAGATTTTCTCTTGAAAATGGTGCCGGGATAATTGATGCAGAGCATATCTTTAATAAAGAGGGTATTTACAGACTGTATTTTGCTGAGGTTGAAATAAGAGATGGGGACAGTGTTAAACTTGTCACTTACGGTGAAGGCGGAGATTACCCGTTTGATTTCAGTGTTCCGACGGTAAATGTCAGAGAACCGAAAGCAAAAATAAACTCGTTAAAGTTTGATAAGACTGAAGCAGAACCGGGTGAATATATATATTTAACGGTAGATATTGAAACAGAAGCTGATATGGCTGTTGACTATTATGATATTACTCTTGAAAATGAGAACGGTGATATTATAGAAGATGCAGGTTCTACAAACGGAAAACCAATGTTTGCCATAAATAAAAATACACCGACAGGCGTATACCATATTTCAAGTATAAACTTGAGTATGAGTAATTATATGGGTGATTATAATTACCATAAAGCATTTTCCGAAGAAGATATTAAAAACATCTCCGATAAAGATACCCTCACTGTTTTAGAAGGTGACAGAACACCTCCCGTAATTAATTCTGTAAATGTAACACCTTCCGAAATCAGTCTTTCCGGTAGTTCTTCAGGAAGTGTAACAATACAAGCAGATGTAACTGACAGTGAATCCGGCATAGAGAATGTGATAGTAACGGTAAAGGATCCTGAAGGCAATGAAGAAACTTATTCTTTTTGGGAGTATTCGGTTGGTTATAATCCTTCAAAGGAATTATACTTTGATCATGGTTCAAAAAACGGAACATATGAGATTACTCAAGTAACCGTAAGAGATAATGGAGGAAATGAAGCTACTAAGACAATATCCGAAAAATTTACAGTAAAGGATTCCCGTGAGGATACCGAAGGACCGATTGTATCAGAAATCAGATTTTCAAAATCGGTTGCAAGACCGGGCGATAGGGTATATATAACAGTAGTAGCTGAGGATGATTCAGGCTTAGGTGATTATAGTAGAATATATCTAAAAGATAAAAAAGGAAAGGTAAGAGATTACTCACTTCGTAAGGGCGAAAATGAAATATTAGAGAATATTGATAACGTTATTTATGTTGATGACAGTTGGATAAATGGCGACTACGAAGTAGCAGGATTATCTGTTACGGATAAAGCCGGAAATAACAGAATATACGGTGTCAATTACAATAGCACAACAAATGGCATTCCGGATAATGGGGACAATCCGCTTAGTGATATTCCCGTTATAGGTGATTTTGCTGTTGAAAACTCTAAAGAAGATTTAATTGCTCCTACAGTTAGAAGTATAAGTTTCAAGCTACCTGACGGAAAAACTGTAGCTGAACCGGGTGATGAAATTGAGGTAATTGCTGAAGCTGAGGATAATGCGAATGGATCAGGAGTGTATAGAATATCCTATAATCTCGAGAATGAAAACGGATCATTGCTGTTTGTTAATGATAGAAATATCTATTATGATGAGAACGGCATACTAAAAGGTACTTTTACTATTCCAAGTGATGCTGATGGGAATTATTCACTGGAGGAAGTACAAGTATCTGATAATGCAGGAAATTTCCGTCGTTACAGTGACCTTTCTACTTCGCAAGGCGATCCCGATGTGGAATATGTAGGAGATATATCGTCAAACAGCTTTTCTGTAAACGGCAGGCCTGTAATTAAGGAGGATACCGAAGCCCCTGTTCTTAAATCTTTAAACATTGAACTGCCAGCCGGTAAAACCACTGCCGCCCCCGGGGACAAGGTGCGTGTATTTGCTGAAGCTACGGATAATAAATCAGATAGTATAAGTATAGAAATAAATAATTTTGATCCAACCTCATTTTCATATATGTATCTTTACAAAGATGAAACAACAGGGAAATACACCGGAGAAGTAACGATCACGGATAAATGGAACAATGGTGAATATAAGATAAACCTAGCAGAATTAAATGATTACAACAGTAATTACGCTTATTATTATGACAAATCTTATAGTTCAGATGTTAGTGCGGAAAAAGATTTGGCTAATATTCCGGGCACAAAATCCTTTACCGTTACCGGTTCTAAAGAGGATCATCAGGCACCGATAGTGGAGTCTGTTGCTATCACAAAGATAAATGACACGGATGGAGCTACCGTTTATACCGATATATCAAAGGAGCCGTACCCTCAGTTTAGTCCCGGAGACAAGATGGTATTTTCCGTAAGATTATCTGATGAGAGTGATGTGAGTAACTATAACCGCCTTTACATTTATCTGTGGGACACCAATACTAGAACAGAGACTATCTATCTTACCAGACAGGAGGACGGGACATTTTCAGGGGAGACAACGGTTACCGATCGTTGGAGTAATAATGAAGACGGCAAGCACCATAACCTCCGCGTATACGCAAGTGATGTTTTAAATAATAGCAATGAAGATGATCTGCCTTTGGTAGGGAAGATACGAATATTTGGCTCCAAAGACGATAATGATGGACCGGTTCTTAATTCCTTAAGCATAGATAAACAGGAGGCAAAGCCGGGAGATGTCATAACCATTACTGCCGATATAAAAGATACAAACTCAAAGGGGACCCCGGCAGGTCTTGATACTAAATCAGTAAGTGGTTATCTGCGATTTTATAGTGATGGAGGGGATTGGGAAAAAATTGATTATCAAGACTTAAACTTTGAAGAGCAGGCTGACGGAACCTTTAAGGCGCAGATAACGGTGGATGATTCATGGTACAACTATGCTGATAATGGCAATACGTCATATAAGCTATATATAAGTGCCTCGGATATCGTATCTAACGGCACCTATTTTGACGAGGATGAGATAAAAAAAGAGGTTAGGATATCTGGTTCAAAACAGGATAGGAAAGGACCTGACGTAACTGCTGTTACATTTGATAAAACGGAAGCACAGCCCGGCGATACCGTAAAGATGAGCGTGACGGCCGAGGATGAGTCCGATATCGAGGAGGTATACGTTGTTGTTTACAAAGAAGGAAACAGCGAAGATGACAGCTTCACTCCGGTAAGGGGCCGTTTAAATGTAAAGCCAGACAGCGCAGGTGAGCTTGCTGCAAATATCAGGATAGATAACAGCTTTAAAAATGGTACGTATGAAGTGTACAGTATCAGAGCGAAGGATGTACTTGCTAATAATAAGAATTATTACCGGCAAGATGATGGCACGGTAGTAAGCTGGGAAGACAGTCGATATGATGATGCTGCCGATAAGTATATATATGATAAGTCTGTTAAAGTCGGGGAGTTTACTGTTAAGAATTCCCCTGGTGTTTATGCAGGATCAGCACTCAAATCGGTGACATTTGCAAAATCTGTATATGAATCAGGCAATAAGGGGCATGCAAAAGCTGAGCTTGAAGATCCGAATGCGGATGTGGAGTATGCTGATATAAATGTCGGATACAGAGTGGATGATGGTCGCGGCGGCGGTGATGACACATCTTTTACAGGCGAGGCACCATATGTTGACGGCTATGAGCAGTTTAGTGTGCGTCTGCTGCCGACAGAAAAGGGGGTATTGGAAGGAGACTTCGATGTACCTGTGGAAGAGGCAGAGTGGGACAGACTTTTCGGAGGCTCGCCCACTTTCAGAGTGCTCAGCGCCCTTGTAGCAGACAGTAATAATAATATAATGTATTACAGCATAGACGACTACGTATATGACGAAGAAACCGGTGAGTATGTTCCCGGCGAGCACAATATAGAAAATGTCACAACTAATACATTTGTGATTGATGATAAAGAAGAGGAAAAACTTGCAGACTACACCAAAGTTGATGAAGCTATTTTCTACATCCCTTCGGCTCTTGATAAATACACCGAGGAAAGCATTGATGTATTAAATGAAGCACTGAAGGCTGTTATCAGAGGAAAAGACGCATCAGAACAGGCGACAGTGGATGCTTATGCCGAGGCTATTCAGAAAGCGATTGACGCGCTTGTGCCGAAGGACTCTGCAGAGCCTGCCGAATACAGACGTGTAGATGAGGCGATTGCAAGAGTTCCGGTTGATACTTCTATTTACACGGAAGAAAGCTTAAAAGCAGTTACTGATGCTGTAAATGCTGTGGTTCGTGGGAAGAGTATTATCGACCAGCCATTGGTAAACGATTATGCAAGAGCTATAAATGAAGCTATAAGAAATCTTGAGAAAAAGCCGGCTGACTACACCCAAACAGATGCGGCTATAGCTTCAATGCCGGCAGATACTTCTGTTTATACTCCTGAGAGTGTAGAGGCGGCAGAGTCAGCGATAGCGGCTGTAGTTCGTGACAAAAAGATAGATGAACAGGCAGATGTAGATGCATTGACAAAGGCAATAGAGGATGCTGTCGCTGCACTTGTGCTTAAAGATGCTGATTACAGCAAGGTAGAAGAAGCAAGGACACAGGTACCCTCAGATGAGGTTCTTAAGGATTATACTGATGAGAGCGTGCAGGCGCTCAGAGCGGCAATTGTAGCTGTAATTGAGGGCAAGAAAGCTGATGAACAGGCGATAGTTGACGGCTACGCTGAGGCTATAGATAAGGCAATATCTGCGCTTGAAATGAAGCCGGCAGATTACAGTGCGGTTGATGCTGCAAAGGCTGCCGTACCTGCAGATCTTGATAAATATACAGACGACAGTGTAAATGCACTTAATGATGCGATCAATGCGGTGCTCACTGATAAGAAAATAAATGAGCAGACTACGGTTGATGAATACGCAAGAGCTATAAATGTAGCTGTAATGGGTCTTGAACTTAAGCCGGCGGATTACACTAAAACAGATGAAGCTATCGCGAAGCTGCCCAAGGATACTTCTGTATACACACCTGAGAGTGTGCAGGCAGTTCAAGATGCTATATCATCGGTGGTTCGCGGTAAAAATATAAATGAGCAGGCTGAGGTAGACACATTTACAAAAGCTATAGAGGATGCGATAGCAGCGCTTGAGTTAAAGAACGCTGATTACAGTGCGGTAGAAGCAGCTAAAGCTAAAGTTCATACAGATGAGGAACTGACTAAGTACACTGACGATAGTGTAGAAAATCTTAAAGCTGCTGTGGAAGCAGTTGTAAACGGCAAGAAGATAAATGAACAGTCAGTGGTGGATGGATATGCCAAGGCTATAGAGGATGCGATTGCCGCTCTTGTGCTCAAGTCAGACACTGCGTCAGATAATCCGGTTGTTCAGCCTGGTGATAACTCCGGAGAGCCTGATAAGCAGACAGACAATAACTCCGGTCAGAATGCTGCCTGGACAGACGACAATTCAGGGAACGATAACAAAGGAAAAATTGATATATCCGATGATACAAAAGCTGCTTCATCTTCAAAAGTACCGGCAGCTTCGTCAGGTAAAACAACACCTGTCGCAAGCACCGGAAGTAATGCTGCTGTAAGAACAGGAAATCCCGCAGCAGTAACAACTTCCGGCAGTTCAAACACGGTAAAGGCCACAAGCACCGGAGATAATAACTCTACGCTTGTATGGATACTTTCCGCAGGAGCAAGTGCAGCTGCAGCACTGGGGGCAGCCGTGCTTCGCCGCAGGAAAAAAGAAGACAAATAATAATATGTATTTTGTATAGGAAAAGACGATACCGATCGCGAATCCGGTATCGTTTTTTTTTGAATTATTAAGCCCACATTCATTTTCCTGCCCGATATACCGCTTGGTTTATTATCTTCTACGGAAAGAATTGTAAATAATTCCCAAAGGAGTATCAGACCGATGATGTCAGATAAATACATGGTGTGTGGGGGGGGGTAAGAACTGGGCGGTATAGATAAAACGGATGATCGCGAAGCTCTCATGGCAGGCTTCGAGCTGTCTGTAAATGAGGAGCACAGCGGTAATATATATAAAGTAAAGATTACAGGCGAACTCGGCAGGGGTTCGGGCTGTATAGTATACAACGGACGCTTAATAAAGATTGTCGAGGGCAATCAGCTGGAATGCAGGGTCGTTGTAAAGGAGCTCTTTCCAAAAGGAATCGGTATCAGACGGAGCACAGAGTCGTACCCTGAGTTGATCATACCGAAGAAGAGCGCAAACGATTTTCTTTTCTTTCGCAAGAGATTCGGCAGGCGTTTTGTAAGCTTTTCGGAATATGCCGGGACTGCCGGCAGCAGTGTACCTTCAGATGCATTTATATACGGAGAGGCAGGTGGTACCTGTTATGCCATAGCCTGCCCGGTAAAAGGAAAACTTCTTTCGGAGGCAGCGGCTTCTTGCTTATCGCTTGACCGTGTAGCCTCGATAATGGAGGCGGTATGCCGCAGCTTGCGCCCCCTGCACATGAGGGAGCGGCTGCTTCTTGATGTGAAGCCTGAAAACATACTTTATGAAATGTCAGATGAAGACATGCAGGCGCACACATATTTCATAGATTTTGATACCGTGCAGCAGCTTAAAAACATACATATGGGCGTGACCGGCTATTGTCCGTGTACTCCGGGCTGGGCGCCTCCGGAGCAGATACCGGACAAAACGGATGGTTTATATAAAGATCCTTCTCTTATCGGGTTTCACACTGATATATACGCTGTCGGTGCGGTATTTTTCTTTCTGCTTACAGGGAGGGCTCCGGATAAATATGATCTGAGTGCTGTCAGAGACGGTTCTTTTAAGCTACATGAAAAAAGCTCCGGCGTACATCCGGTTTCCCGTGAGGCAGAGGAGCTTATCAGTAATTTGCTTAAGTGTATGCTTGAGCCTGATCCTCTCATACGAAGAGGATACTTTAATAATTGCCTGTCCGTAAGAGAGCTTGAAAAGGACTTTGCAAAGCTTTACGGTCTGACCGCAGGAGACGGAGCGCACTTTGCGCCTATTCATGACCGCATTGATTCGCTTGCGAAAGAGGTCAGGGAGCTTAAAGCCGAGCTGCGCAGATTAAGCAGTCTGCTTAAATAGTTTGTCCCCATTGACACACTATAATTTAGAAATCAGTGCGCTCAGCCGCATCGTCATGAAACGATGCCTCCAGCACATCATTAAAAAATGTAATGCACTCCGTAAGATCCTCGTCAGGCTCGCATATCTCAAACTGGCGTATGCTGCGCAGGATAAGCCAGTCGAAGCGGTTGGCGGGGTATAGAGGCGCAAAGCGGCAGCGGGCAAGCGCTGCATTTACCTCCTCGATAAATGCCGGGAAATCGTACTCGCAGAATATATCCGCAAAATAGGTGGAGCCCGGATTTTCAGCGGAAAATTCGTATGCAAATGCAAAGTAATACATAAGAATTATCGCTTTTCTTATATACACACCGTTTCCTATAGACGCCGGCTGCTTTTCGTATCTTGCAAGGGGCTGGCGGTGGGGAAAAAGGAAGAGTACGGTATTGGACAGGTCTGATGATTTAAAGGCTTTTTTTCTGGTGTCGCTGCCGATCACCGAAGGAAGCATTTTAAAAAGGCAGTAATCTTCGCCGATCACATCCGGCAGGAAATGAGCAAGCTCATACTGAACGGCTCTGTTGCTGCGGTTTTCCTTCATATAGTTTCCTATCTCGTCGCATATCGCGGCGAGATTATTTTTTATGTGGATATTACCTGCGCTGTCAGACTCTATGCCAAGCTCAGACTTGTCAGCCAGCATTTGCATAAAGGAATTGTCGCCGGCGTGCTTCTTAAGCGCGGTGCGCATTGCGTAGGTTACACGAGTGTCTGTCTTATAGACCTCCTGTTCAAGCAGCTCGCCGTATTTGCGTTTGTGTGCCTTGCGCTTGTGGTCGCTGATTATCTTTCTGCCCACGGCTTCCGCCTCTTCATCAATAGATAGCTTGGCGGCAGTAAGAAAAAACGGGTTTTTAATTCTTTCGTACTCTGCAAATGCTGTTTTGGAGTATTCGGTAAACATTTCCTTGTGGGGGATCAGAAAGGTGTTTAAGAAGCTCTCATCGCTTTCCCAGTCGGAATTCTTTAGTATTGCATTTTCAAGCTGCCTGGTCGTGCTGTGCCCGTCATAAGGCTGAGCGGCACTCTCTTCAGCGGAAGGGACGCAGGGCGCGTGAAGGTATTTAACAAACAGATCAAGAGCGGTAATAAAGGGTCGTTTATTTAAGATGCAGTAAATGTAAATGGCATCCCGTGGATTTCGGATATTAAAGCTGTTAAAGCCGCTTTTGTTTAAAAAATCTGTCGCGATAGGAAGATCAAGCTCAAGAGCGAAGCATATCTTGATCAGATTGTTATAATCGTTTGTCCTGTGAGTTTTTCCCGTAAGGCGGCGCTTAATAGTCTCCCGTGCCGTTGAGGTTTTTTTAAAGATGCTTTTTATATGCTTATCAAGATAATCCGATGCACCCGTAAGATCAGGTTCGGTATCGGGAATGGAATCCTCTAAGACCCTGAGACGCTTGTAAAGGATATTTATATAATCATTTTCCGGACTATCCTCAGTGCATAATCCGGCGCTTATCATAGCTTCCTTAAGGTTATCGGCAAGGGTCTTAAACTCCTTGCCGTGGGTCAGGTGCTCAAGCACGTCACCGGGCGTTGCAAATCTTTCTTTTATCAGACTGTCATCCTGCAAGGTTTCGTAGGCGCGTTGTGTAACTGATCCGGTGTCACTCATACGGGTACTCTCCTTTCGTACATGCATTTTTAAAATTTTAAGCAGTATTTATTTTAAAGTATCATTATAGGAAAATCAACAAGACATTTAAATTCCCGAAGCGTGGAAGTTCGTGTGTATAATGCAAATGAGTAGATTTCTGAGTAATATCTCGCAAATGAGGAGTTGAGCGTAATGATTAAAAAATTAAGATCCTCAATATTTGATTTTAATACAGCCTTCCTAAATCTTTCAGATAATGATATAGCAGAAAAAACCGGTATAGATATAAAAAGGGTAAAACTTCTCGCATCGGGTGAAGAGCCCCTTCTTTCCGATATCATAGCTATGTCTGCGGCTTTTGACAGAAGTATACTGAGTTTGCTTGCCGGTGAATATTTCATGTATAAATTCGGAGGATATTACACACCGGAAAATGAATTTCTGGAAAAAATCATAAAAGAAGGAAACATAAAGGCGCTTGTCTTTATTTTTTCTTCGGGGCTTATCGTGAAGGAAGAGGATGAGCTTAAGTTTGTAAGATACGGACGGATCACTGAAGGCAGGACGGTAGATAAAGGAATTACAAAAAAATCAATTGCTGTTTTGTTAGATCACGGATTGCCGGGAATAGCTTCTGAGATATCAACCTCTGACTGTTTTTATCAAGTATCCGGGTTAAAAGAAATAACATTTGCAAAGGAGGTGCTGGGAAAATATCTGTTCATAGAAGGAACCGGAAGCTTCTACCCTTACTTCGTGTCTTTCTTTAACGGTCTTGCAAAAGAAGCTGATAAGAATACGCTTCTTGATATGACAGAGGATAACCTTAAGGCATATATGAAAAAAAAGCTTGTTTTCGCAGACGGCGGGGGCAAGCCATATGTTTATTATATAAATGAAAAAAACGGGTTCAAGGAGATGTCTGCTCATTGGAGGTATTGTGATTTTTCCGGGCTGCAGATACAAAAAGACCGGGTTCGTGAATTTGAAGAAATGCAGAGGGAGGTTTTTGGTGATAATGCAGGCAGTTAGAGTCTGTCCCCATTTGACGCACTCCTTCTGCTGCAATTCACTAACCCTTGCGCACATCATATACAAATAGTAAAATAACAGCAGTTGATTTTTTATTATAAAAATAAGTCTGTTTTTTTTGGTTACGGAGACCTGCTATGAAAAATAAAGCACTTTTGATTATGCCGATACTTTCCGGCGCTCTGTTATTAACAGGCTGTACCACATCCGCTCAGTCCGGCGCGTATTCGGTCGGATCAGCACAGGAAGCCCGCCCGGAGGATAAGTTGTTTACTGAATATCTGTCTGATATTTACAAAAGCAACGAGATAATAAACGGCTTCCCGGTTGAGGTGGTTGCCGACCAGTACTACGGCTCGTGGACGGCTTATAAAAAGTTCGCGATAGCAGACTTCGACGGCGACTCCGGGAACGAACTGCTTGTGCAGATGTACGGACCGTATAACGGAGGCTTTACAAATATGGCGGAAGATTCAACCATGACGGAAAGCGTGTATCCGTATTTCAAAATGTATGAGATTTCATCTTCAGGTGAAGTTACAGACCGGGATACCGAAGAGTATAAGATGCATGGTGATCTGTGGCTTATGGGGCTTGATACGAAGTTCGAGATATTAAGCAGGGGATTTACATTTTGCGATAATGCGGTTTTCAGCTATAAAGCAACTGACCGCGAAGGAAACACGTCAGAGGGCTTTTATATATTTGACGATGATATATACAGGCAGCTGGGCAAGCTGGGGCATAAGTTGTATACCGATTATGAGGGTATGAGCGGATATGACTATACGCTTGGTGAGGACTCCATCGGAAGCGCCATATGCTACACGCATGAGGCTGACGGCACCATTATCCGTAAAGTAGGCTCACACCAGGACGGCTCCTTCGATAAGATATCCAAGGAAGATTACGATGCCGAGATAAGTATACTTACCGGCGGTAAGGAGCTTGATACAAACTTTCTCGATATAAATGCAAGTAATCTCGGCATAGAAAAAAGGGAAGACAGCTTTGAGGGACAGGTGGCAAGAGCAGAAGATACCGGACTTAGCGATATAACCCTTAAAGGGACGGTCGTTATGGATGACACAGTTACGGACAGTGCCGGTAATCCTGAGAAGATAGCGGTGCTGAAGCTCGATAAGGGATTTATATATGTCGTTTCGTATGATGCCGTCAAGAGGGTTGATGAGGTTCAGTTAGGCACGGATGTGTCTGTCAGGGATTCGCTGGATTTGGAGGCTTTTGTCGGCAGATCTGTAAAGGTAACCGGAACAAGCTTCCCCGCAACTACTTCGCATCATCACAGGGATATGATTATGCTTGTGAAGGAAGTGGAGTAAAGTGTGTCAGACGGGGACAGTCCCTTTGTGTCAGGACTGACACAAAGGGACTGTCCCCGTTTGACACACTTTAACCGCCCCCGGAAAATGAGGTATTACCGCCATGAAGAAAACTATCTTTAAAAAACTAATAACGATATCAGCCGCAGCTTTGGCTGCTTTTTCTTTGTTTGCATGCAGCGCGCCTCATTCTGTCGGGGACACGGAGTCAGCCGAATCCTCGCCTTACAACGCAGCATTTGCAGAGGCGGCGGAGCTTATCTCGGCTTACAAGTATGAAGAGGCGCGTGATAAGCTGAATGCGCTAAAAGGATCGATAGGTGATGATACCGGCAAAGAAGCTTCCTTTATGAGGGCGGAGGCTGATTACGCTCTGGGGCGTGTTTGTAATCTGCTTGGGGATAGCGACGAGGCATACGATTTTTATAACAGCGCCTACGTTTATTACAGGGATATCTTGGGACCGGATGATCCTCGCACTGCCGATGCAAGGCTTCAGCTTGCTTTCTTAAGCGATACAAGAGATACGGTGAGGTATGCGGATGAGACCGAAAATTCAAATACGGATCAGTTGTATAAAAATATTGCTCATTGCCTGAGTGCCGAAAATTATTATAAGCTTGACAACAAAAAAGAGGCTTTAAAATATCTTGAAAAGTTAGATACATTTGCCAATGTGTCCGTAGAGGAGGATTTGGAAAGTGCTGTCAGGCTTTACAATGAGAGCAGTGAGACCGCTTCTGCTCTCGGAAGGCTTACAATAGTCGATCAATACAGACAGGCTTGTAAAAGTAAGGCGGCATATATGGACGGAGAAGGGCGTGCGGATGAGGCAGTGAAGATATATGAGGAGGTGCTTGGTACACTCGGTACCGACCTGAAATCAGAGATTCAAAGAGTTGATGTACTTGACAGTCTTGCTACGCTTACGCTGTATCATGAAGGAAGGGCTGAGGATAATAAGTATATCAGCGAATCACTTGAGCTTAGTAAAAAGATATATCCTAAGGGAAAAAGCCTTGCTTACATCTATGTAAATATTGCCGAAATGTATAATACTTTGGGGGATTATACAGAGTTTTATAACTATCTGACCAAGGCAAAGTCCCTTGTTGAAAATGAATCCGGTAAATATGACCGTATGAATGCGCTTATAGACCTTCGCCTTGCTGCATATTATACTCTTCAGGGAGACCACGCTGAAGCTGTTTCGTATGCCGAGGAAAGCCTTGACATTTACAAATCCTTGGTTTTGGATGATTCGGCGGCAATAGGCTCTGCTTACAATATACTGGCAAACTGCTACACGGCTATGGGGCAGACAGACAAGCAGCTTGAGACCTATGAAAAGTCTGAGGAAACCTACAGACAACTGGGGAGAGATATAGAGCTTGCATCAACCCTTCGTAATCATGCGCTTATAACAAACAATTCATTTAGAAGACACGAAGAGGCTATGAAGCTGGCAAGAGAGGCTATAGCGATAGTTGAAGAGGCGGATCATGACAACGAAAGCAAGACCATAGCCGCGATCTATATGGTCATGGCCGAAATCGTAACGCCCTCGGATCCGGAATACGGCAAGATAGATGAATACAGCAAAAAGGCTTATGACTGTCTGCAGAATGCCGTCGGAAATACGGATGAATATTTTGCGAATTACTATTATAATTACGGAAATTATCTTAAGGACAATATGAGGTACGAGGAGGCGCTGTCACAGCTTTCGGAATGCGAAAGGTTATTTGGCAAAATATATGACGAGACATGGAAGTACCCTGTGGATGTTCTTTTCGATATGGGTCAGTGCCTTTATTATATGAAGGATTACCCGGCCGCGAAGGAGATGCTTGAAAGAGCGATAAGTTATGAGGATCAGGCGATAGAAAATGTCGCTAATCCCGGGTGGCGCAGATATCTGGAGCAGAACAGAAGCAGTGCGGAGTGGTACCTGAGTCAAATAACGTCATCATAGTGTGTCAAGTGGGGACAGTCCCTTTGTGTCAGTTCTGACACAAAG
>CACZTL010000082.1 GCA_902784165.1 uncultured Lachnospiraceae bacterium
GCCTGCCAGGCGCCAGAGCATGGTGACGATCTGTTCTCTGGTGCAGGTGTTGTTCGGGGCGAATATGCCGCCGGATCCGGTGATGATGCCTTTTTCCGTTCCCCACATGATAGCTTTGTAGGAGTAGCTGTTTTTGTTCTGTATATCTTTAAACTTACTCTCCATACTCTTGGGATTCGGGCTGCCTGCCATGCGCCACAGGAAGGTGATGGCATGCTCTCTGGTGCAGCTGTTGTGAGGAGCAAATAAGCCGTTTGAACCTGTAGTTATCTTGTTTTCAGCCGCCCAGTAGACAGGCTTGTAGTAATACTGCGATGTACTTGCCACGTCAGCGAAGTTTACCCGGACCTCGCACTCGGCGGTCTTGCCGTTTGAGGTCTTTGCCGTGATCTTGGCGGTGCCGTGGTTAACGGCGGTGACGTTTCCGTTATTGTCTACAGTGGCTACGTTTGTGTTTGAGCTGGACCAGTTTACGATCTTATCTTTGGCATTATCCGGATTAACGGTGGCTGTAAGCTTACCGCTCTTGCCCTTATCCAGAACAAGATTTTTCTTATCAAGAGAAACACTCATTTCAGTTTCAATAACATCATTATAACCTAACAAAAACATTTCATTTTCATCAGACCACTTCTTTTCGTAGAATGTGTAATTACCCAGATCATCTGCCCTGGCTTCTTCTATGGTGTAATAATTGTTAGGTTCATATAGTTCACCCCGGTCAGGGGAATAGTGCTTTCCAACATTGCTTATTGTAAATGACCCGGATAAGCCATTATTTCCATTTGGCAGTAGCTTAACTGTTTCGATGGGAGCATATATGCCACCACCCGGACCGTATAAAACCTCCCATATGTCTACATAAGCATACGGAATATCTATATAACCCGATTGGGCTTCTGCCGTTATATTTACGGTATCACCGATCTTGTAAAGACCTTTATCAAAATATATTTTTTTCAGAGGAAAACCATCTGTTTTTATAGAATCACTGATCGTAAAACTGTCATTATTTACCGAAATATTATAATCTGACCAGTTAATTTTGTAGTCTTCATGATAAATTCCATATATGTTTTTTTTATTGTCGTATTTATCTGTTACAACTAATCCTGATATATGATACTCACCGTTTTCATAATTGTTATAAGGCTTGATTACACCCTGCAGCGTGTCCGATGAAACAACTTTCAACGGTGCTGATATTATGAAACTGTCTTCAACATCCCTAAAAACTATTTCTCCTTTTTTTAGTCCTGATGCATCAGAAGCTTTAACTGATATCTTTACTTCTTCACCGGGTTTTGCATGATCCTTATCCAGAGATACAGACTTTATTTCCGGCGCTTCTGAATCCTTTGCATCGTTTTCATCTGTGATAGTCAAACTATCCTCATTGTATGAACCCGATGCATTTACATAATCAGAGTCTATACGTGCTGTATACGTTCCTTTTTTCCATTTGTCGGAAATGGTCGTCCTGCCATATAAAGTGGTATCATTTTTAGGTTTTAATATTACCGTATCGCCTATATCCAGGCCATAGGATTGCGCTCTTTTGATAAAAGTAACAGTTAAATATTCTTTGTCACTCATTATTTTATCCGATAAATTCATTTCTATTTCAACAACATCACCGGGTTTGGCAGTTGAAGGTGTTATTTTAATATCTTTGATCGTAGGAAGTATAGGGTTCTGTTCCTTCGACCTGTTCACTAAAACGGATCTTTTTATTTCTTCCGGGAAATTTATTCCCATAATTTGTCCATATTCTCCTTCACTTCTCCATGTTCTGCTTCCGTCCGTATCATATATCAGCAGTTCTTCAAGGTCATACTTCCCGTTTTTCCATGTATTATCAACCTCAAATATTGCTTCAAGCCTGCCATTATTTTTTTTAAACAACGCTTCGTGACGCTCTGAAACGCCTCCATAGCTGCCAACAATTCCTATACTCACGCGGCCATATTCTATTTTGTCGATATTATCCAATGACAATGATAAAGTAAAACTATCTCCGGGTCTTACTTTATTTTTATCATATGAAATATTTTTAATAACATGTTTATTTTGGTTTTCACTCACATAATTCTCTTGAGCCGGAGTCACTGATGTCGGCACCGCCGCCACCCCTGTCACCAGAACTGCCGCCACACCACATAGCAAAGATCTCTTTACGTTTTTAAAACCTTTCATTTGTTACCTCCAAATATTTTGATTACATATTTTCACCGTCCGAAACATAAGGAAAATACTTCTATCCGCTTAAAATTTCCACTTCCACGAATCCCATTATACACCGCCCCCCCCCCATTTTTGTCAAGAAAATATCACAAATCAACCTTAACTCAGCCTTTTAAATAACAAGCCTTAACCAAAACAACATTTGATCACATCATCTGTCCGACAGCACAAAAAACAGCCCTTCGGCTGCATATGTGTTTTATGGTTATCCTACCAAAATCCGGCAATCGGAAAACCTTCTTTTCTTTATAATCCAGACTTTCTAAAACTGCTAACAGGTAAGATTGCTCCCCTCGTCTTGTTAACTCTCCTCATTCCACCTTCCACTCATCCACGGTTCTTTCTTTAAGTACCCTTCGACATGCTCAGGGTACAATCCTCCTTCCACTCATCCAATGTTCTTTCTTTGGAGTTGAAATTAACCCCTATTTTATAAAGCTTTCCTGGATCCGCGGTGTAGGGCTTTTCATAATAAAGATAATACGGAGCAAGACTCTCGATAAAACTGTATTTTTTGTCATAATCCTTAATGGTAAGATAACCGGTCTGATCAAGAAGAGGCACAGTATCAGGGTTATCGGCTCTGTAATCGGAAAGAGCATTGCCATCCGCATAAAGGGTTCCGTTTGTAAATCTTTCCGGATCAAAGTTTATTGTCTTCAGCTTTTCAATGAGGAAAGAGGGAGTACTGGTAGAAAACCAGTAGGTACCCAACTCGCGCCTTTTTAGGGCATTTAAAAGTGTTCCTCAGTGATCTCGAACCGTCCCCCTGTCTTAACCCCTGTCTTTTAATGGTCTTTTAAAAAAAAACCGGATGCGCATCGACATGCGTGTCCGGTTTCTTACATACTTATCAAACATTTTTTGTTTTTTTTGTTTTTTTTACAAAACAGGTACAGAGTATTTGATATTTTCATTATTTGACGGTTACCATGAAACCATTAGTTACACCATGTTTTTATATCTGTACATAAATGTTAC
>CACZTL010000083.1 GCA_902784165.1 uncultured Lachnospiraceae bacterium
TCAGATGGGGACAGTCCCTTTGTGTCAGTCCTGACACAAAGGGACTGTCCCCATCTGACACACTTTTTATGCGAAAAAGAATGACAAATGTTTATTCAAGGTATATAATGTAAAAAAATTCGGACATAATCTTTTATTTTAAGAGGGGGAACCCATGAAAGCAAAAGTATACATACCCATAATAATAGCAGCGGGAGCGGCGGCAGGTCTTGCGCTGGGTTTTGCTAATTTCGGCAACGGCGACAAGGTAAAAAATGATGCCGAACAAACCCAGGCTGCGCAGGAAACGACTCTGTCAGCAGAAGAGCTTGCGAAGATAGAAGAGCAGAAGGAAAAAGAATACGAAGAAAAAGTAAAGGAAGAAGAGGAGAATGCCGCCGAGTACTTCAAAAAGCGGCAGGAGGAGAAAGAAAAGAAGGCGGAAGAGGAAAAGAAGAAGGCTGAGGAAGAGAAGAAAAAGAAGGAAGAAGAGGAAAAGCAAAAGGAGAGCGAAGAGGAAACTAAAGAAAGCAAAGAAAACGAAGAAGAGCAGGGAACACAGGAAACAAAAGAAAGTGATGAACCTGAGTATGAGTATATCTATGTTCCGGCAGATAACTCCTACAATCAAGGTAATAATGATTCAGGTAACCAAAACCCGCAGTCCGCACCCCAGACAACGCAGCATACTCACAGCTGGCAGGCTGTTTATAAAACCGTTCATCATAATGCAAAGACCCATGATGAAAAAGTGAAGGTAGGAACAACCGAATATACTGAATGTGCTTATAACGGAGAGACATATTTCGTATTAACTACAGAGTATACGGATTCGGGTTTTTATCAGGTATGTAAGCTTGCAGACGGAAGTCTTGCGTATGAGACGAACAAAGAAAACGAAAAAAAAGAAATAACATTTTTCATGGAGCTTATGAATATATCTGCTGAGGATGAGGCTTATACATTTTCAACTCAGGTTGAGGAAATTACGGATGATATAACGGTAACGGATCAGGCGGCATATGACGAGCAGGTTTTTGATCACTATATCTGCTCAGGCTGCGGACAAACGAGCTATTGATCACAGGGGATAAATATGGATTTTAAGCTGCACTCTGATTTTAAACCTACCGGGGACCAGCCGCAGGCGATAGACATTCTTTCTAAAGGCTTTAAAGAAGGAAATCAGTTTCAGACGCTTCTTGGCGTGACCGGTTCGGGTAAGACATTTACTATGGCCAATATAATAGAGCAGGTGCAAAAGCCTACTCTGATTATGTCGCACAATAAAACACTTGCTGCACAGCTCTACGGTGAAATGAAGGAATTTTTTCCTGAAAATGCCGTAGAGTATTTTGTATCGTATTACGATTATTATCAACCGGAGGCATATGTACCCCAGTCAGATACTTACATCGCCAAGGATTCTGCTATAAATGATGAGATAGATAAGCTAAGACATTCCGCGACGGCGGCGCTTTCCGAAAGAAGCGATGTCATAATAGTCGCTTCGGTTTCATGTATATACGGACTGGGAGCGCCCATTGACTATCAGAATCTGACTGTATCCTTAAGACCGGGGACGGAGAGAGACAGGGATGATGTGATTCGTAAGCTCATTGAGATCCAGTATTCAAGAAATGATCAGGATTTTCACAGGGGTACTTTTCGTGTAAAAGGAGACGTGCTGGATATATACCCGGCCGGATCGGGTGGAGATGCGATCAGAATTGAGTTTTTCGGAGATGAGGTGGAGTCAATTAAGGAATTTGACTCTCTGACAGGCGAAGTAAAGGCAAGACTGGAGCATACCGTTATTTTTCCGAATTCGCACTATGTGGTCGACAAGGATAAGCAGTCTAAGGCTATAGAGGCTATACGTGAAGAGTTAAAGGAGCGTATTGCATTTTTTAAGGCAAATGATAAGCTTCTTGAAGCCCAGCGTATAGAGGAGCGCACGAATTTTGACATGGAGATGCTTGCGGAAACCGGCTTTTGTTCGGGTATAGAGAATTACTCTAGACATTTGTCCGGACTGCCTGCGGGTACGCCTCCTTATACACTTATGGATTATTTCCCTAAGGATTTTCTTATTATCGTTGACGAATCACATATAACTATACCTCAGGTAAGGGGAATGTATGCCGGTGACCGGTCACGCAAGACAACGCTCGTAGATTACGGCTTCAGACTTCCGTCAGCGCTTGATAACAGGCCGCTTAATTTCGGGGAATGGGAAAGCAAGATATCACAAATGCTTTTTGTATCCGCGACCCCTGCGCAGTATGAGGCAGAGCACGAGATGCAAAGGGCCGAGCAGGTAATACGTCCTACCGGTCTTTTAGATCCGGAGATAAGTGTGCGTCCGGTTAAAGGTCAGATAGATGATCTGATTACGGAGATAAACAAAGAAACTGCTAAGAAAAATAAGATACTTGTGACCACACTAACGAAAAAGATGGCTGAGGATCTTACCCTTTACCTAAAGGAAGCGGGGATAAGAGTAAATTATCTTCATGCGGATATAGATACGCTTGAGAGGCAGAAGATTATACGCGATATGCGTCTTGATGCGTTTGATGTCCTTGTAGGGATTAATCTTTTGCGAGAGGGTCTTGATATACCGGAAATAAGTCTTGTCGCTATACTTGACGCTGATAAAGAGGGGTTCCTTAGAACGGAGACATCTCTTATACAGACTATAGGCAGGGCTGCCAGAAATGCCGAAGGTCACGTCATAATGTATGCCGATTCGGTAACCGAGTCTATGAAAAAGGCTATTGATGAAACACAGAGACGTCGCAGCTTACAGCAAAAATACAATGATGATCACGGAATAACGCCGAAAACAATACAAAAGAAGGTAAGAGATCTTATCAGTATCTCAAAAACAGCTGAAGACGCCGGAAGCAATAAGGAAATCGTTAAAGATATAGAATCAATGAGCGATAAAGAGCTCAAGAAGCTAAAGAGCGAGATCGAGAAAAATATGCACAGGGCTGCTGCGGAGTTGAATTTTGAAGAGGCGGCAACTCTTCGTGACAGATTGATCGAGATTAATAAAATGATTTATGATAACAAAAGAGGTTAGATTTGAGCGGTAAAAGAAGATTAAAAAGGTCTAAAGCGGGGATAACTGCCGGTGTGCTTTTTTTTACGCTTGCAGTTGTCTTTATTATTTTACTTATACGGACTCTAACGGGGACGAGCATAGCAGATGGGCTTATACCAATAAGTATTATATTTGCAGGATTTGCTGTGGCATTTACCATATCAGGTATATTTACATTTGCGTGTGATAAGTTTATAAGAAAGGTTATAATCACATTTTTTATCACGGTTCCGATCATTATTGTCGGAGTAGTGACTGCAGTAGCTGTTATGGTACGTGTTTGGGGGACGATAGGGTAGTTACATATTTGTTACGGGTGAGGGCTTGTATGTCAATAGGGACGGTAGAACCGTCCCCGTTGACACTGCAAGCTCTCACCTTTTTTCTCTTATAAGAGTTATAAGCGAGCAACCCCGCTTTTTACGGCGGCATCGGCAACTGCTTTTGAAACCGACGAACCTACCCGGGGATCAAAAGTCTTAGGTATTATGTAATCGGGAGAAAGTTCGTCATCTGAAACCAGCCCGGCAAGTGCATTTGCCGCAGCCATCTTCATATCTTCATTAATCTCGCTTGCACGAACATCAAATGCTCCACGAAAGATTCCCGGAAATGCAAGCACATTATTTATCTGGTTCGGAAAGTCGCTGCGTCCGGTGGCGACTATATAAGCCCCGCCCTTTTTTGCCTCGTCAGGAAATATTTCCGGTTCCGGATTTGCACAGGCAAATATCACAGGGCTATCAGCCATAGTGCGTATATCATCAGCGTTTAAAAGACCGGGTGCCGATATTCCTATGAATATATCAGCGCCGGATAGCGCGTCCTTTAAAGAGCCTGTTAACCCTTGCGGATTTGTCAGTTCGGACATTTCTTTTTTTATAGCATTTAAGCTTCCGCGGTCTTTATGGATGATGCCGTTTCTGTCTGTCATCACGATATCCTTATAGCCGGCCGAAAGAAGCAGCTTAACTATGGCGATACCGGCAGCCCCCGAGCCTGATGTGACGATACGCACATCCTCCTTTAATTTACCGGTAAGACGAAGGGCGTTTTTCAGTCCTGCAAGCGTGATGATAGCGGTTCCGTGCTGATCATCGTGGAATACGGGTATATCCAGTCTTTTCTTTAGCATTTCTTCAATCTCAAAGCATCTGGGTGCTGATATATCCTCAAGATTTATGCCGCCGAAGGATCCGGATATCCTGACTACGGTTTCAACAAATTCATCGGGATCCTTAGTGCTTATGCAAAGAGGGAAAGCGTCCACTCCGCCAAAGGCTTTGAATAAGACACACTTTCCCTCCATAACAGGCATACCGGCTTCAGGACCTATATCGCCCAGTCCTAAAACTGCGCTACCGTCTGTGATAACTGCGCACAGATTACCACGGCGCGTAAGTTCATAAGAAGCCGAAATATCATTTTGTATTACACGACAAGCTTCGGCGACACCGGGGGTGTACGCTAAAGACATATCTGCGGCACTATTTACCGGAACCCTTGAACTGACCTCTATCTTTCCCTTCCACTCTTTATGAAGTCGTAATGATTCCTTTGCGTAATCCATATCATCCGAAGAACCTCTTAATCTCAATCTCTGCATTTTCCACTGAATCGGAACCGTGGATGATATTCTGACCGGTGCAGTTTGCGTAGTCACCGCGGATAGTACCGGCAGTAGCCTCTTCAAACTTAGTAGCCCCCATGATGATACGCATACCCTGTACGGCATTCTCGCCCTCAACGATCATGGCAAATACAGGACCTGATGTCATGTATTCAACGATCTCGGGGAAGAAAGGCTTATCAGCGATATGAGCGTAGTGCTCCTTAAGTATAGCTTCATCGAGATTGATCATCTTAGCGTCTGTGATCGCATATCCCTTTCTTTCAATACGTGCGATAACCTCGCCCATAAGACCTCTTTTGATACAGTCGGGTTTAAGCATGATATAAGTTCTTTCCTGAGCCATTTTTAAAATCTCCTTTTTTTAAATATTCTGTAAATGTTATTTCCGTTTGAAATACGCAAGTGATTATATCACGAATCAATTATGCGGTCAAAACTATTTACCCGCTAAGCCCAAGCAGCTTTGCGATATCCGCAGGTTTCTCAACTCTTGCATCAAAACTGTCAGTATCGCCGAAACCATAAGCCGCAAAAATAAAAGGAACTCCCGCCTGCCTGCAGGCTTTAGAATCGGAATCCGTATCACCTATGTAGACGGGGTACTTAAGCGTATGTTTCTTACAGATAAATGATATATTATCTCCTTTACATTTGCCGGTATCTCCCCAACAGATGTAATCGGTGAAAACGCCTTCAAACCGGTGAGCTTTTATGAAAGCTTCTATATATCCGCTCTGGCAGTTGCTAACTACAAAAACAGGATTCTTTTTTGCAGCTGCAAGAATTACCTCACGAATGCCGTCAAACAGTACGCCGCCTGTTTTTTCAAGATATTTATTTTCAAAAATGCCCATATCATCCATAAGGGCATTTCTGACGCCGGTCTCCTCATCAGGGAAAAGGTTAGCCGCTATATCATACATAGGCAGTCCCATGTTGGAATAAAGATCCTCAGGTGTAATATCTTCGCGCACGATATCAGGTCTGGTTTTAAGAAGTTCATTCCAGGCACCTGCTATTTGTTTTGCCGAATCCCAAAGTGTTCCATCGAGATCAAAAACGACCCCGTCTGTTTTTTTAAAATTATATTTATTAAAATCCGTTGACATTTTACCCACCATGTAATATATTATTCTAAGTTGCCCTGAGGCATAGGTGTTATTATATACTTTTCACGCTAACATGGCAAAGTTTTATTTAATTAAAAAATCATGCTACTGTGGCTCAGTTGGTAGAGCAGCTGATTCGTAATCAGCAGGTCACCGGTTCAAGTCCGGTCAGTAGCTTGCGTAAACCATTCGGTTTGTTTTTGAAGATGTATTAAATTAAATTGTTCGCACGTATAGTTCATCGGTAGAACACCGGCTTCCCAAGCCGGGGAGGCGGGTTCGATTCCCGTTACGTGCTTTTTTTCTTGCATAAA
>CACZTL010000084.1 GCA_902784165.1 uncultured Lachnospiraceae bacterium
CCTCCTGCTGCCGCCACGATAGCGGCGCCTACAGATATCGTAAAAGAATTGGACATATCCCAACCTGTGCTTACCAGCTGCAGTGACTCATGCATGTAGTTTACTTTTTCCGTGTGCTCCTTGACGCTTAGTACCGCTCCTGTTATCTCCTCAATAGACTCACCCTTTATATGAAGAGCAGTAAGATACGCAGCCACCTGGGCTTCTGAGACCCTGTTTTCGAGTATCATATTCATGGCAGACTTGGATTCGTCAAATGTAAGACTGTGACCTTCTGAAAGCTTCTGAATCTTTTCTTTCATAGAATAAATATCTCCTTTCACATATAAGCCGTACCTCACTCTACAATATTTATTCTAACTGTTTTTAATGAAATTTTCCAGTATTATTTTACCATCCGGAGTAAGCACGGATTCGGGGTGAAACTGCACGCCGAACACCTTATTTTCAGCATCTTCCACCGCCATAACCTCACCGTCTCCGGTACGTGCTGTTACTTTAAGCTCAGGCGGCAGGCTCTCCTCATCAGCCGCAAGAGAATGGTAACGCGCCACAGAGACAGGAGAATCAATCCCTTTAAACAACACACTTACATTTTCCGTATTTATCTGAGAAGTCTTTCCGTGCATAAGCTTCTTAGCATAAACGATCCGGCCTCCGTATGCCTCGCATATAGCCTGATGACCCAGACATACGCCGAATATCGGGATCTCACCCTTTAGCTTTCGCACCGCCTCCTCGCATATTCCTGCCCTGTCAGGTCTTCCGGGACCCGGTGAAAGAATCAGAGCCTCCGGCTTTAAGCGCCTTATCTCATCAACCGTTACGGAATCGTTTCTTATTACATTTACATCGGCTTTAAGAGCGGCCGTCAGCTGATAAAGATTATATGAAAAGCTGTCGTAATTATCTATAAGTAAGATCATTTCACCACCTCCGCGCTTTTTTCCACTGCCTTAACCACGGCCTTTGCTTTATTAACACATTCCTCATACTCCTTTTCGGCAACACTCTCATACACAATGCCTGCGCCGCTGCGCACGCAGACCGTATCATCTTTTTTATAAACAAGCCTTATTCCTATGCACATGTCTAAGTTGCCCGTAAAATCTATATATCCGACGGCTCCGCCGTATATGCCGCGCTTCATCTGCTCAAGCTCGTCTATTATCTCGCACGCCCTGATTTTGGGGGCTCCTGAGAGCGTCCCCGCGGGAAGTATCGCATCTATTGCATCTATCGCATCCGCATCTTCACGTATCTGCCCGGTAACAGTAGATCCGATATGCATAACCTGCGAGAATCTGACTATTTCCATATATTTCTCGACCGCGACAGTTCCCACGCGGCTGATCCTTCCTATGTCATTTCTCCCGAGGTCAACGAGCATATTGTGCTCGGCAAGCTCCTTTTCATCGGATAACAGCTCCTTCTCAAGAGCTTCATCCTCCTGCGGAGTCGCTCCTCTGCGTCTCGTTCCCGCAAGGGGAAATGTGTATACCGTACCGCGTTCCAGCTTAACCAGTGTCTCGGGAGATGCGCCTGCTATCTCCGCATCATCGCTTGTAAAATAAAACATATAGGGCGACGGATTATCGGTGCGCAAAAGCCTGTAGGTATCAAAAAGACTCCCTTTAGCCTCTGCCTTGACGGGATTTGAAAGAACGACCTGGAAGATATCGCCCTCCTTTATATACTTCTTTGCTTTTTCAACCATCTCGCAGTAGCGCTCCTTGGAAAATACCGGCGTAAGCCCGGTTTCAAGGACAAGAGGCTCAAAGCACTTTTTATCGCCCTTTTCAAGCAAATGTAACATCTCCTTAAGTCGGGCCACCGCACGCTCGTATGCAGAGTTTAGGGCTATGCTTCCTGCGTCCGGCTCCGGCAGCCTCACACCCGCGATGAGTATGAGCTTTTGCCTGTCATTATCAAAAGCAATCAGACTGTCGAAAAGCATAAGATCTAAATCCCTGAACCCGTCGCAGTCCTCAGCCGTCAGCTTTAAGGCTTTTTCGGCATACTTTATATAGTCATAGGAAATATACCCGACAAGACCGCCCGTGAAAGGAGGCTGTCCTTCTATGACCGGACTTTTATATTTTTTAAGTATTTTTCTTATTTCATCCCCGGGATGCTGCGCCGGCATGCTCCTGCTCTCGATCCTTCTGCCTTCAAAAACCTCTGAAACGGTAAGCTCGCCGTCCCTACACGTTATCTCCGTATCCGGATCGTATCCCACAAACGAAAACCTCCCCCATCTCTTATCCTGTGCCGCGCTCTCCAAAAGAAACGCCTGACGCCCCGCGTTTCTGACTATCCTAAGCACCTCCGTCGGTGTAAACGTATCCGACATGATCTCCATGCAAACAGGGACACGGGCGTAATTGCCGGTCTTGGCAATACGCGCGACCTCCTCAAGGGACGGCGCCGGGGTTGTGGGATATAAATATATTTTTTCATTTGCAATCATACTTAAGTACCTCCTGATTTGTTGGTTCATACCGGGTGTGTCAAATGGGGACAGTCCCCGCCTGACACACTTTTCAAAACAAAAACCCCGCCCTCAAAAAAACAATAAAGTTCCTTCAAGGACGGGGTTTACCCGCGGTGCCACCCTGATTCACGCTTAAACACGCACTCTTATTAGGGATACCATCATATCCCCTGTGATTAACGCACACATAACGTCACGGAATACTCAGACCGGTATAATGCAAATAAAGTGCCCCAGGCTGACAAACTGTGCAGCAAGTCTTTACAAGTCTTTGCAATTCTTTCCTATCCTTTGACCGTGCCCTCAGCGGTCCATTTGACAGGCTGCTTACGACCCGGCTCTCAGCCGCCCGGGCTCTCTGTACGCGCATATCCTGCTTTTCTCCGCCTCAACGGTTTTATTTTAAATTTGAAAGGTATTCTAACAAAAAACTATCGTTTTGTCAAATTAAAAAAAAGTTGACAACAGACGCGCGAAGTGTTAAACTCTTTTAGTCGCTGTATTGTGAAGCAATACAGCAAGCGACAGCGGAAAGTCATATATGTCATTACTGATCGGCGGTTTTGCGAAGCAAAATCCGCAATCGGCGGTGGTGGCGTATATGCCACCGCCGATTTGGAGAGGTACCGAAGCGGTCATAACGGGGCGGTCTTGAAAACCGTTAGGCTTCACGGCCACATGGGTTC
>CACZTL010000085.1 GCA_902784165.1 uncultured Lachnospiraceae bacterium
CGCCGGATAACGTCCGGTGGAGGTGACTCCAAGGAAAGTGCAACAGAAAAGAAACCGCCTGCATTTGCAGGTAAGGGTGGAATGGCGGTGTAAGAGACCACCGGTTCTCCGGCAACGGAGGATGTCAGTGTAAACCCCGTCCGAAGCAAGGCATATCCGGAAGCTATACGGCGGCCCGTCGTGTTTCCGGGGTAGCTGCTAAAGATGTGTGGCAACATACATTTCAGATAGATGATCGTCCGCGACATAACCCGGCTTATCGTGCGGCTCATGTAAAGATGCGTCTTAAACGCATCTTTTTTTACATACAAATTAGCACTCAACTCTTGACTTGGCTAATAATTAGTTGTATAATGTATCAAGAATATAAAAGGGGGCTACTATCATGAACATAAAAAAATTTACACAAAAATCTATAGAAGCTTTAAATAACAGTGAGTCCGTTGCTGCGGATTATGGAAATCAGGAAATAGACCAGGAGCATTTTCTCTTAAGTCTGATGAAGCTGGATGACAGTCTCATAAAAGGCTTGTTAGAGAAAATGTCTATCGATACTGATAAGTTTATCAAGGATCTGGAAGGTGTCATTGCAGGAAAACCTAAGGTGTCCGGCTCATCCAGTCAGCGTTTTATCAGCTCATCACTGAATAAGGCGCTTACAGATGCAGAGGAAGAGTCAAAAAAGATGGGAGATTCATATGTCTCGGTGGAACATCTGATGTTAAGACTTATTGCCGAACCAAACGCCGGATTAAAAAAGCTGTTTTCGGAATATAAAATTAACCGTGATACCTTTTTAAAGGCACTAAAATCAGTCAGGGGAAACCAGAGCGTTAATACGGATAATCCTGAGGCTACATACGATACACTTAATAAATATGCAACCGATCTTATCGAAAGAGCAAGGGAAGGTAAGCTGGATCCTGTTATTGGCAGGGATAATGAGATAAGGAATGTCATAAGGATACTGTCACGTAAGACAAAGAACAATCCCGTACTCATAGGTGAGCCCGGTGTCGGAAAAACTGCTGTTGTCGAAGGTCTTGCCCAGCGTATAGTAAGGGGTGATGTTCCGGAAGGATTGAAGGAAAAGCAGCTTTATGCGCTTGATATGGGGGCGCTGGTTGCCGGAGCGAAATATCGCGGTGAGTTTGAGGAGCGTCTTAAAGCGGTTCTTGACGAGGTAAAGAAAAGTGAGGGGGATATAATTCTCTTTATTGACGAGATCCATACCATAGTCGGTGCCGGAAAAACAGAGGGCGCTATGGATGCCGGCAATATGCTAAAACCTATGCTTGCGCGTGGAGAGCTTCACTGTATAGGCGCAACCACGCTTGATGAGCACAGACAGTATATTGAAAAGGATAAGGCGCTTGAAAGACGTTTTCAGCCTGTTATGGTTGAGGAGCCTACTGTTGAAGATACCATTTCCATACTTAGAGGAATAAAAAGCAGATATGAAGCTTATCACGGCGTAAAGATAACGGACGGTGCTTTAGTTGCTGCAGCGACCCTGTCAGACCGATATATTTCGGACAGATTCCTTCCGGATAAGGCGATAGACCTTGTTGATGAGGCTTGCGCAGGCATTAAGACTGATCTTGATTCTATGCCTGCAGAGCTTGATGAGATGAAACGCCACATCATGCAGATGGAGATAGAGGAAGCGGCGCTTTTGAAGGAAACGGATAATCTAAGCAAGGATCGTCTTGAAAACCTTCAGAAAGAGCTAGCAGAGAACCGAGAGCAGTATAATGAACGCATCGCCAAATGGGAAAATGAAAAATCAAGCGTCGATAAAGTCACAAAGCTTAAAGAAGAAATTAATGATATAGAGATACAGATTGATAAAGCTAAGAGAGAATATGATCTTAATAAAGCAGCAGAGCTTCAGTATGCAAAGCTTCCGCAGCTTGAAAAGGAGCTTTTTGAAGCAGAAGAAAGCGTTAAAAAAAGAGATCTGCAGCTTGTTCACGAAAGTGTTGATGAGGATGAAATCGCAAAGATCGTATCAAGATGGACAGGAATCCCTGTTAGTAAGCTATCGGAAACGGAAAGACAGAAGGCACTGCATTTAGGCGATATATTGCATAAGCGTGTTGTTGGGCAGGATGAAGCAGTTGAAAAGGTTACGGAAGCGATAATCAGATCTAAAGCCGGTATTAAGGATCCGTCAAAGCCGATAGGTTCGTTTATATTCCTCGGACCTACCGGCGTAGGAAAAACCGAGCTTGCCAAATCACTTGCCGCAGCGTTGTTTGATGATGAGAATAACATAGTTCGAATTGATATGTCCGAATACATGGAGAAGTTCTCAGTATCAAGACTGATCGGAGCGCCTCCCGGATATGTCGGATATGAGGAGGGCGGGCAGCTTACGGAGGCTGTCAGAAGAAAGCCTTACTGTGTAGTATTATTCGATGAGATAGAAAAGGCGCATCCCGACGTTTTCAATATCCTGCTTCAGGTGCTTGATGACGGACGGGTGACCGATTCCTTAGGGCGTACCGTCGATTTTAAAAATACGATAATAATAATGACGAGCAACATAGGGTCCACACATTTGCTTGACGGTATAGACTCAGAGGGTAATATCAGTGCTGCAGCTCAGGCAAATGTAATGAATGATTTACGTGGCGCCTTCAGACCTGAGTTTTTGAACAGGCTTGATGAGATAATTATGTTTAAACCACTCTCAAAGGATAACCTTACTGGAATTACAGATCTTCTTATAGCAGAGATAAACAGGCTTATTGCTGACAGGCAGTTGAAAATAACTCTTACGGAAGAAGCTAAGACCTTTGTAACCGAGCATGGTTACGATCCGAATTTCGGAGCACGTCCTTTAAAGAGATATATACAAAAGACTGTTGAAACGCTTGCGGCAAAGCTGATTCTTGAAGGGAATATAAAAGAAGGCGATACGATTGAGATATATGTAGATGGTGAAGAGCTGAAAGCAAAAGTCGAAGGTAATTAATATTTAGAAAAAACTTGCAAAAAACCCCATACTATATTAAGATTAAGAAAGTTTGATTTTAATAAGTATTCGGAGGTTGTGTACATTATGATTAGTGCAGGTGATTTTAAAAACGGTATTACTATAGAGATGGACGGCGGTATCTGGCAGATCATAGAGTTTCAGCATGTGAAGCCCGGTAAGGGAGCTGCGTTTGTAAGGACAAAGCTTAAGAACATAGTCAGTGGTGGAGTTGTAGAGAAATCCTTCAGACCTACTGAGAAATTCCAGCTTGCTCATATTGATAAAAAGGATTGTCAGTATCTTTATCAGGACGGAGATTTTTATAACTTCATGGATAATGAGACATTTGACCAGATCGCACTCTCTACGGAGCAGGTCGGTGATGCGCTCAAGTTTGTAAAAGAAAATGAAGTCTGCAAGCTCATGTCACACAACGGGAATGTATTTGCTATCGAGCCGCCTATGTTTGTTGAACTCGAGATAACGGAGTCGGAGCCCGGAATAAAGGGAGATACGGCTACAGGCGCTACAAAGCCGGCTATAGTTGAAACGGGAGCACAGGTCATGGTACCGCTATTCGTTAATCAGGGTGATAAGATAAAGATAGATACAAGAACAGGCGAGTATCTTTCAAGGGTTTAACAATTA
>CACZTL010000086.1 GCA_902784165.1 uncultured Lachnospiraceae bacterium
AGAAGTCCCGCCTCCGGTCTTAAATGCGGCGCCACATCATACCATGCCGAATTTCCTACATCTCCGCCTACCGCTCCCAAAAGAACGGCATCCGCTGCCTTTGCCTTTTCAAGAGCAGAGTCTGTAAGAGGCTCGCCGTGCGCATCGATAGAGCAGCCTCCCATAAGTATTTCTTCAAATGTAAACTTATGCCCGAAACGCTCCCCGACAGCTTCAAGAACCTTTACCGCTTCAGTTACGATCTCGGGACCTATTCCGTCACCGGGTATAAGTACTATATTATGATCCATAATAATCTCCTGTTTTTAAACTACAAGAGCGAAAGGTTTCCCTTCCGCCCTGTATCACTTCTTATCATTTTTGTCTTTGCTGTCAGCTGCAGGCGCCGCCGGCTTCTTAACAGAAGTCTGCTGGGCCTTTTCAACCTGCTCGATACAGTCTTTTTTCATGGCTATACGGCAGTTTTTATTTCCGCCGAACTCAACTATGACCATATCATCCTGAACATCAACAAGCTCTCCGTAAAAACCGCTTGTTGTAAGCACATAATCTCCTGTCTCCATAGAGGCAAACATTTCCTCATTCTCCTTGCGCCTTCTTCTGTTGGGGCGGATCATCGTAAAATACATAAATACAACGATGGCTGCAACCCACACAAGCATAAGTATTATCGTTTGTGCATTCTGAGGCATATCATAAACTCCTTTAAAACTTAGTCACTTATTCCGTGAAATCTTCAAGACAGTATACATAATATAGAGATATTTTGCAAGTTGCAATATCTGAAAGTGTGTCAAACGGGGACAGTCCCTTTGTGTCAAGACTGACACAAAGGGACTGTCCCCGTTTGACACACTTTCAACTCCCTTCAAATTTCAGAATAAATTCCTTCTTAAATTCTGTAAACCTTCCCCCATCTATCGCTACCCTTATATCCTCCATAAGCGAGTTGTAAAAATAAAGATTATGAAGCACGCACAGTCTCATTCCAAGCATTTCCTTTATCATAAGCAAATGCCTTATATATGCCCTAGAATGATTTCTGCACGCAGGACATCCACAGCCTTCTTCAATAGGTCTAAGATCCTTTTCAAAGCAGGCATTTTTAAGATTAATCTTTCCGAATGCGGTATATACATGACCGTGGCGTCCGTTTCTGGTCGGATAAACACAGTCAAAAAAATCTACGCCCCGTTCAACTGCCTCCAGTATGTTAAGCGGTGTTCCCACGCCCATAAGATATGTCGGCTTATTCTCCGGGAGATGCGGAACCACAGCCTCAAGAACCTTATACATCTCTTCATGCGTCTCTCCGACGGCAAGTCCCCCGACGGCATATCCGTCCAGATCCATATCCGTGATCGTCTTTGCATGCTCTATGCGTATATCCTCATATACCCCGCCCTGATTTATGCCGAAAAGCATCTGTGATTTATTAAGAGTGTCTTCTGAAGAGTTCAGCCGGTCTATCTCGTTTTTGCTCCTGACCAGCCACCTAGTTGTTCTGTATACAGAAGCCTGCATATATTCTCTGTCAGCCTTTGCCGGCGCGCATTCGTCAAATGCCATAGCTATAGTAGAACCTAAATTAGACTGTATCCTCATACTTTCTTCAGGCCCCATAAATATCTTTTTCCCGTCTATATGAGAGTTAAATGTCACGCCCTCTTCTTTTATCTTTCTTAAGCCCGCAAGAGAAAACACCTGAAAGCCGCCTGAATCGGTAAGCACAGGGCCGTCCCAGTTCATAAAGCTTCTCACTCCTCCGAGTTCCCTGACAAGTTCATCACCCGGACGCACATGAAGATGATATGTATTAGATAGTGCCACCTGGGTTTTTAAGCCTCTTAGATCCTCTGCCGATACAGCACCTTTGATAGCCGCCGATGTAGCAACATTCATAAAAACAGGGGTCTGAATGACCCCGTGTACTGTCGTGAATTCGGCATGCTTGGCCGCGCCGTCTTTTGCTTTTATTTCATACATATTTACTCCTATATCTAAATAAAGCTACAGTTTAAATATTCCGGTGCGAGTAAAGTGTGTCAGACGGGGACACTTTCCCTATTCCATGACACGCTTAATATTATCTATCCTCGCCCCAAGTCCCTGAATTATCAGATCAGTTACGGTCAATGCTGCCATAGCTTCTACAACGACAACTGCCCGCGGAACGATTATAGGATCATGGCGCCCCTTAATGACCAGTTCTTTTTCTTCACCGTTAATATCCAAAGTCTTTTGCTGTACCGATACAGACGGCGTAGGCTTTACGGCAGCTCTGAAAACTATCTCTCCACCGTCTGACATACCTCCCAGTGTTCCGCCGGAATTAATGGCGCTTGCCCTTGTGACGCCGTCCTCAGATAAAAATCCGTCATTACATTCTGAACCGCGCATACGTGCCGCCTCAAAGCCGGCGCCTATTTCAAAACCTTTTACAGCTCCGATAGACATCACAGCCCCGGCCAGTCTTGCGTCAAGCTTATCAAAAACCGGCTCTCCTATTCCGGGCATCAGTCCGTTTATACGGCATTCTATGATACCTCCGGCTGAATCTCCGTCATTTTTTATGCTTCGCAAAAGCTTCATACACTTTTCTGCCGCTTGTGGATCCGGCATGCAAAGAGCATTTTTTCGTGCCTCTTCAAGATCAAAATTTTCTTCAGATATGCATATGCCGCCTATCTCCTTTGCATATGCAAAGACGGAAATCCCGAGTTTCTTAAGCAGCTTCACTGCCACAGCCCCCGCCGCAACACGCCCGATCGTCTCACGTCCTGACGACCGTCCTCCGCCGCGATAATCTCTTATCCCGTATTTTTTTTCAAAGGTAAAATCAGCGTGCCCCGGTCTGAATACATTTTTAAGCTCACTGTAATCCTTCGAGTGCTGATCTGTATTCTCAACAAGCATCGCTATAGGAGTTCCTGTCGTACGTCCCTCAAAAACGCCCGAAAGAATCTTTACACGATCACTTTCATTACGTTTAGTTGTGAACTCCGACTGTCCGGGCTTTCTCCTGTCGAGCATGGACTGTATATCATCCTCGGAGATTTCTAAACCGGCGGGACATCCGTCCACGCACACACCTACACTTTTACCGTGGGATTCTCCCCATGTGGATATTACAAAATTTTTACCGAAAACCGAACCTGACATTTTTACCTCATAATTACAGCTATGCTTAGCTTGTCTTTAGTTACCTACTCAAGAAGCGCTTTCAGGCTGCGTTCCGTACTCCTGACAGTATCAGCCGCTGCCTCATTTCTTGTAAATTTAAGCTTTAACAAGAGTCGCTTCATTTTCTGGATGTTATCCTTAACCTCTTTTCTGTGAAGCTTATCCCAATCATTTTTATGCTCGATCAGCTGACGCTGAGCCTTTTTAACTATCTGCTCAGCCTTTCTCTTCTCGTCTGCAAGAGAGAACATCTCGTCATCTTCTTCCTCATAAACCCTTGCTTTCCAAATAGCCCGCTGTATTTCTTCTTCGGAAAGATTGGACGATGAGGTAATGGTTATCGACTGTTCATGACCTGAACCCAAGTCGCAGGCCGACACATTCACAATTCCGTTTGCATCTATGTCAAATGTCACTTCTATCTGAGGAACACCGGCGAGAGCCCTTTTTATGCCCCCCAGCTTAAAGTTCCCGAGAAGCTTATTATCTCTGGTAAATTTTCTCTCGCCCTGAAAAACTCTTACATCAACCGAAGATTGGAAATTCGAAGCCGTAGTGAATATCTTACTCTGTCTCACGGGAATTGTGGTATTGCGCTCTATGAGTCTGCTGGCTATGCCGCCTATAGTCTCTATAGACAGCGACAGCGGCGTAACATCCATAAGCACTATGTTGTCCGCTGCAGAACCGGGAACTATCTGACCGGAAAGCTTTCCGCCCTGGATTGCAGCCCCGAGAGCCACACACTCGTCAGGATTAAGATTTCTTGACGGCTCCATCCCCATAAGCTCCGTGATCATATTTTGTACAGCCGGTATTCTTGTTGAGCCGCCTACAAGAAGAACCTTTGAAATCTCCGACTTGGGTATGCCGGCATCCTTAAGGGCATTTTCCACCGGTATGCGTGTTTTTTCGATCAGATCAGCCGTCAGTCTTTCAAACTCAGCCCTTGTAAATGTAGTTTCAAATGAAACCGGACCATCTTTGGTTTTTACTATAAACGGAAGATTAACAAGCGCCGACAAAGAACTTGAAAGCTCTTTCTTTACCCTTTCTGCCTCCTCCTTAATACGATACATAACAGCTTCATCTTTTTTAATGCTTATGCCGGTCTTCGTTTTTATTTCATCAGAGATTCTTTCCGCTATACGGGCATCAAAGTCATCTCCACCGAGAAAATTATCCCCTGATGTGGCGATGACCTCTATCAGCCCGTCACCTATCTCTATAAGAGATACATCAAACGTTCCGCCTCCGAGATCGTAAACCAGTATTTTCTGCGACTCTCCGTTATCAAGTCCGTAAGCAAGCGCTGCTGCTGTCGGCTCGTTGATTATACGTAGCACATTAAGACCGGCTATGCGTCCCGCATCCTTAGTTGCCTGACGCTGCGCGTCATTAAAATAAGCCGGTACGGTGATCACTGCATCCGTAACCGTTGTACCGAGATACTCTTCCGCATCTTTTTTAAGTTTTCGTAATATATATGCTGATATCTCCTGTGGTGAATAGCTGTGCGAACCGACCTTCATCCTGTAGTCGCTCCCCATCCTGCGCTTGATAGATATACTTGTCCGCTCCGGATGCAGAGTTGCTTGTCTTTTCGCAGCATTTCCCACATCCGCCGAACCATCCCTGTGAAACGTCACTACGGAAGGAGTAGTCCTGTATCCTTCAGTATTTGTGATAATAACCGGCGTATCCCCCTCAAGCACCGAAACACAGCTATTAGTTGTACCAAGGTCTATACCGATAACTTTACTCATTTTCCCACCGACATAATTAGTTATAATTATCCCTTATAATATCACAAAAACCTCACATATTTATTAAAATCTGTGAGGTAAATGATTAAAACTTTATAAACAAATTATAAATGAAAAAATACGAAAATGTGTCAAACCGTAACAGTCTGTTTCGAATACTCACACCCGCAGTAATCCTGCCTGTAAAGGTTGTACTGCTTTGAAAACTCTACCGACTTCTTATACCCGTCCTTCTTCTTGAAATCAGACACAAGATACTTCACCCCGTAAGCCTTGCCTATGGTATCTCCTATGGAATTAAGCAGCGGTGAAAATTTCTGCGGACTTATGGTAAGCGTAGTCGTAAAGTAATCCGCATTAATCTCCTTAGCCATGCGCGCAGACTCCTCTATGCGCATCCTGTAGCACTTTGCGCAGCGGATGCTTCCCTCAGGCACATGCTCAAGACCTTTACTCATCTGCAAAAACAGCTCAGGATTGTAATCTCCTTCTATAAAATCCACAGGATATTTCGTTTCATAGCTTTCTATAAATTTCTTCTGCTCACGGACTCTCCTTAAGTACTCGCTTCTGTCCGTTATGTTCGGATTAAAATAAAATACTGTTATGTTAAAATATTCCGAAAGATAAGATATAACATAGCTTGAACACGGCGCACAGCAGCTGTGCAGCAAAAGCGAAGGAACATCCTCACAGCTGCCGTCCGGACAGACCTTACCGCTTATATCGGCAAGTATACTCTCTAGTTCCTTTTGATAATTTCTGCCCAGATACTCAGTAGGACAGAGTTTTTCCGATTCCTCTAATATCCCCATGATACTCTCTCCTTTTAAAAGCTTATATCAAAGCCATGTAAAATATCACGCAAAGCCTTAAAAAACTTTCTCATTTCTTCATCAGTCCCGATAGTTATCCTGAGATAGTTATCTATCCTGGGCTGCTTAAAGTACCTTACAAATATCTTACGCTCTTTAAGCGCCTTAAAGATATCCTCAGCTTTATAACGTATGTGCGTTGCAAAGACAAAATTGGCATCCGAAGGCAGCACCTTAAACTTAAGTCTCTCAAGATTCTCAACCGTATAATCTCTGGTATCCTTGATCTGCCTTATACATTTTGAAAAATATTCTTTATCATTTACCGAGGCGCAGCCCATATGTATTGAGGGTACATTCATAGTGTAAGAATTAATGGAAAATTTTACACTATTCATAGCATCAATAAGCGCCTCGTTCCCGATAGCATAACCAACACGCAGACCCGCAAGACTTCTGGACTTTGAAAATGTTCTGACTACCAGGAGATTATCGTACTCCCTTGTCAGCTCCAGAGCTGTTTCCCCGCCGAAATCAATGTAGGCTTCATCTATTATAACAACAGAAGCCGGATTACTTCTTACTATCTCCTCTATATCACCAGGCTTTAAGGATATACCTGTAGGCGCATTGGGATTAGGTATAACAATACCGCCGTTAGGAACTTTATAATCCTCAGCATGTATCCTGAAATCCTCATCTGTTCTGACCTTTTTAAAGGGTATATCGTAAACATTTGCCCACACGGGATAAAACGAGTAGGTTACATCCGGAAAAAGGATCTTTTTATCTGAATTAAAAAAAGTAAGGAATGCTATTGATAAAACATCATCGGAGCCTACCCCGACAAAAACATTCTCCGGCCAGACGCCATGATAAGCGCTTAATGTCTGAATAAGCTTTTTTGCTCCCGGATCCGGATATTTGCGCAGCTGATCTGCGCCCTTCCTTGCAAGCTCCTCAGCAGCCTTAAGCACAAGAGGAGAAGGAGGATACGGATTTTCGTTGGTATTTAGTTTTATTACCTTTGTGTCAAGAGGCTGCTCCCCCGGTACATAAGGCTCGACCTCTCTTACATTCTTTTTCCACAGCTGCATTATTTCTACCTCTTGAATATATGATCAAATAAACATTCCAACTGACACAATAAACCGGAGTGTTTTAACGATAAGCTTAGCTCAAACCAAAGGTAGAGGCTAACTTCTTAAACCCTTCCATAGAATTAATTATCGTCTCATATGCTACACAATATGCAATCCTTACATATCCGGAGCAGCCGAAAGCGCTTCCCGGAACAAGAAGAATATTCTCATTCTTTGCCATATCGCAAAACGTCTTATCATCATCTATGGGAGACTTTAAAAACAGATAAAATGCTCCTTCAGGCTTAACGCATTCAAATCCCAGCCCCGTAAGGCCATCATACAAAGCTTTTCGGTTCTTATCATATGCCGCTACATTTACCTCGGCATCAACATTTTCCGCCACAGCAAGCTGCATAAGAGACGGTGCGTTTACAAAACCTAGTATCCTGGTAGCTACGGTTACGGCCGACCTTACCTTCTCAGACTCGCTCATCTCATCAGGAATTACTATATAACCGATACGCTCACCCGGAAGAGACAAAGACTTGCTGTAAGAATAGCAGATAAAAGTATCGGGATAATACTTGGTAAGGAAAGGAACTTCTCCACCGTCGTATACCAGCTCCCTGTAAGGCTCATCTGAAATAAGCGCTATATCCGTTCCGTATTCCTTGGCTTTATCAGAAAGAACCACGCAAAGCCTTTTTATATCATCCTCACTGTAAACTACACCTGTAGGATTGTTGGGGTTATTGATAATCACAGCTTTAGTTTTCTTAGTCAACACTTTTGAAAGAGCCTCTGCATCCGGCTTAAACTCAGGAGGATTAGGAGGCACAGTAACCAGCTTTCCGCCGAAATTAGATACATAGCTTGTATATTCCCCGAAAAAAGGTGCAAAAACCACTACCTCGTCACCCGGATCAAGAATCGCCTTGAGTATAGAGTTCATTCCTCCGGCAGCTCCAACGCTCATTATTATGTTATCCTGTGAAAATGTCGTTGCATACTTTTTATTGAGAGACTCTGCTATTTTCTCCCTCACCGCGGGAAATCCCGCATTATTCATATATCCGTGAATGTGCGTACTCTTTTCTGAATCCAGAATATTCTTTATGGATTCATTTACGCTCGCCGGAGCCTCTACATTAGGATTGCCGAGGCTGAAATCATATACGTGCTCCGGACCGTACTTCTTAGCAAGACTCGCGCCCTCCTCAAACATAGCTCTTATGACAGAGCTTTTTTCAACAAGTTCTTTTATCGAATCCGAAATCATTTTGCACCTCTCAAACTCCGGCGGCTTCCTTTGCCAGGCGATCCGCCTCTTCATTGCCCTCTATTCCGGCATGTCCTCTGACCTTAACAAATGTTACATCTATCTCATCTCTTATCGAATCAAAAAATTTCTTATAGCTTATGGTTCCGGCTTTATTCGCCTTCCATCCTCCTGTAGCCCACTGTTCTATACCCGAGTAATCATAAAATATGCTGACCGTTTTCAGCCCCAGCTCCAGCGCTTTTTTCACAGCAGCCATACTTCCCCGGATCTCACCTGCCACATTCCGCATGGAAGCAAGTTCAGGGTCGCTGCCGCTGCCCTGAAGAACATACCTTTTACCGTCAGCCACAAGAAAACCGCCGTAGCCGTAAACCTTTGTCTTTATATTATATGAACCGTCTATAAACGCATATACATCAGGAAGGCTCTCTATCTCACCGGAATCCGTTATTTCTTTTGCGGATGAGCTGCCGGCAAGATAATCGTCCGCCTCCGCTTTAGTATCAAAGCCTTTATAAACCGCCCCGGAAAAACCGCCCACGGACGCTTTACACTCATCCCACGTAGTAAACAAGCCTGTTTTTCTTCCTGCGCGCACTGCGTAAAACTTCTTTGCCATTACAAAATCCTATTATCCGAACTTCTCTTTTTGTGTGTCAGATGGGGACAGTCCCTTTGTGTCAGGTCTGACACAAAGGGACTGTCCCCATCTGACACACTTAATGATAACCATAAGCGATCAATAGACACGTATCACGCTTGCTATAGAATAAACGCAGTCAAGACTTCTCATAGCCTCACAAGCCTCTACCATATGCGCCTCTTCAACACTTTCGATAATAAATAAAAGATCAGCCACTCCGTCTGCCGTATCCTTCTGTGCCACATTCGCAATGCCGACCTCATTCTCTCCCAGAACAACAGCTATCTCTGCAAGAACGCCGGGACGGTCTTCAACCTTCATACGAATAAAATATTTACTCTGAATCTCATCAATATCCATAACAGGGATATCTCTGTAGTTTTCAACCTGCACACGACCGCAGCAGCCAAGTATGATATTCCTCATAACGTCCATGACATCGCCAAGCACGGCGCTCGCCGTGGGCAGAGAACCGGCTCCGCGCCCCATGAACATAGCATCGTCCATGGCCTCGCCATTTACAAAAATTGCGTTAAAGGAATTTCTGACGGAAGCAAGAGGATGATCCTTTGTAAGCATGAGAGGGTGTACCCTTGCCTCAACTTTACCGTCTGTGTATTTTGTAGTTCCGACAAGCTTTATCACATAGCCGAGCTCGCCTGCATAGCGTACGTCATCAGGCATCACGGAGGTTATGCCCTCTGTATATACATCTGCAAACGTAACATTGGTATGATAAATAAGCTGCGCGATTATAGCTATCTTCCTTGCGGCGTCCCAACCGTCTACATCCGCCGACGGATCGCTCTCGGCATACCCCTGCTTCTGTGCATCAATCAGGGCATCCTGATAGCTCACGCCTTCCTCGGTCATCTTAGTAAGAATATAGTTAGTCGTACCATTTACAATACCCATGATTTCGGTAATGTTATCACCGGCCATATTCTGCATCAAGGGGCGTATGATAGGTATGGCGCCTGCTACCGCTGCCTCAAACTGTATGTCACAGTTATTTTCCTTTGCAGCCGCAAATATCTGAGCCCCGTGTTCTGCGAGCAGGTCTTTATTTGCTGTTACGACATGCTTTCCTGCGCTTAGCGCATCTAAAATACGCGACTTCGCAACACCAGTCCCGCCCATAAGCTCTATAACTATCTGTATATCCTTGTCATTTAAGATTTCATCCCAGTTATCGGTAAGAACCTCTTTTGGTATACCCTCTCTTGACTTTGAGGCATCGCGAACAAGCACCTTTTTAATATCAAGCTCACAGCCGATACGGTGCGGTATCTCCTTTTTCATCTTTTTTGCAAGCTTATAAACTCCGCCGCCTACAGTTCCCGCACCGAGAAGTGCCGCATGTATTACTTTTTTTTCTTCACTCATATCTACGCCCCTTTTATATTTATATTTATCGGACAGGTAAGTGTTCTAACGGTATTTAGATAGTGTGTCAACGGCATCAGAACGGTTCGCTGTCTGATAATTTTTATATATATTATCACCTTACAATCTGACCGGGGATTTCTCCCCCGCCTGATTCACTCTTATTAAAGATATGCTTTACATTATAACACGATTAACATGACAAAAGCTAATTTAAATATAAATTTTTGTACACTTTAATCTTCCTCACCCGCCAGTGCCGCAGCCCTGTCAGCCGCAATAAGAGCATCTATGATCTCATCCAGTTCACCGTCCATAACTGCATCTATTTTATAAAGAGTGAGCTTTATCCTGTGATCCGTAACTCGTCCCTGAGGAAAATTATAAGTCCTTATCTTCTCCGATCTGTCGCCTGTGCCGACCTGACTCTTACGGTTTCCGGCAAGTTCGTTATGCTGTTTTTGTATCTCAAGATCATAAAGCTTGGCTCTAAGTAGCGCGAAAGCCTTAGCCTTATTTTGTATCTGTGACTTTTCTGTCTGAGAGTAAATAACTATGCCGCTCGGAAAATGTGTCAGTCTTACTGCCGAATCAGTTGTATTTACACACTGGCCCCCGTTGCCGGACGCCCGCATCACGTCTATGCGATAATCCTTCTCATCAATCACCACATCCACATCCTCGGCCTCCGGCATTATAGCAACTGTTGCCGTAGAGGTATGTATGCGGCCCCCTGATTCTGTCTCGGGAACTCTTTGCACACGATGGACGCCGCCCTCATGCTTAAGTATAGAGTAAGCGCCCTTTCCCTGTATCATAAATTCGACTTCCTTAACGCCGCCTATTCCGGTCTCATCAATGGAAAGAAGCTCCGTCTTCCAGCCTCTTCTTTCTGCAAATCTGGAATACATACGAAAAAGGTTTCCTGCAAAGAGAGCTGCCTCCTCGCCACCGGCACCCGCTCTGATCTCAAATATTATGTTTTTCTCATCAAGCGGATCCTTGGGCAAAAGCAGGATCTTTAGCTCCTGCTCAAGCTCTTCCTTCTTTTTTGAAGACTCTGCGAGCTCCTCCTTTGCCATCTCAATAAGATCAGGATCGGACTCATCCGAAATAATAAAACGCGCGTCCTCTTCCGACGCCTTGGCCTGACGGTATTCTTTATAGGTGCTTACGATCGGCTCAAGCTCTCCCTGCTCCTTTAAAAGCTTTGTAAGCCTGTCGGTATCACCTGCCAGCGTCCCGCTTGAAAGCTCTGCGGTTATGTCGTTGTATCTTGCCTCGGCGCTGTCGAGCCTTGCATATATATCCATGTAAATGTATCTCCTGTTATCTTGTTGTATGTAGTGTTTGCCGGTAATAGGAAGTGTGTCAGATGGGGACAGTCCCTTTGTGTCAGACCTGACACAAAGGGACTGTCCCCATCTGACACACTTACATCTTCGCGCTCACGACCCTGTCATTACCGCCGTAATCTTTAATAACCGTCACAAGGCTAAACCCCTCTGTTTTTAAAAGCGCTTCCACAGCCTCACCCTGATCATACCCTATCTCGAGGAAAATATATCCCCCGTCATTTAAAAAGCACGGTGCCCTTTTTATGATGCGCCTGTAAAACACAAGACCGTCATCCCCGCCGTCCAAGGCAATCAAAGGATCAAACCTACTAACCTCCGGAGCAAGACCCTCTATATCATCCGAGCGTATATAAGGCGGATTTGAAACTATCACATCAAAACGCCCCTGTACATTTGCAAACAGGTCTCCCTGCACAAAAGTTATATTATCCGCTTTATATCTGTCGGCATTTTTTCTTGCGACCGAAAGGGCTGCTTCGGATATATCCGTCGCAAAGCCTTCTTTGAAATTATGAATACCCTCAAGGTTATCCGTACCCACATCCAGCGCCGTTATTATACACCCCGAACCCGTGCAGAGATCAAGCACGCGGCTTTCAGGCGTAATGACCTTAAGCGCTTCTTCCACCAGGATCTCCGTATCAAACCTCGGCACAAGAACATTGCCGTTTACAAAAAATTCCCGACCGTAAAGAAAAGCCCTGCCGGTAATATGCTGCAAGGGTATGCGGCGTGCCCTGTCAGCCGTAAGAGAATAAAACCTCACAGCCTCTTCCTCTGAAAATGTAATCTCCGGATCAAGCAAAAGCTCCTTTCTCCCGATTCCCTTTACAAAGTAAAGCAGCTCGTACGCATCCGTTTCCGGATCCGGGATACCCGCGCGAATAAAAATATCTGTAGTTTTTTTTATTATTTCGGTTATCTTCATAGTTTACAAACACACTTTACCCCGGTAAAACAAAAACCGGGGTCTTACGGCCCCGGCTTTATAATAGCGATTACTTGCTTTCCACGCCGTACTTCTTATTGAACTTATCAATACGACCACGAGCTGCGGAAGCCTTCTGAGTACCCGTATAGAACGGATGGCACTTAGAACAGATCTCCACGTGAATCTCTTCTTTTGTAGAACCTGTTACGAACTCGTTACCGCAGTTGCAGGTAACCTTTGCCTGATAGTACTCAGGGTGTATAGCCTCTCTCATTGTTTTCACCTCACTGTAAAAAAATCAATCCAAAAAATATTACCACAACCGAAAAATATATGCAAGTATTATTTTTCATTTTCCATTTCTCTTTCTGATATTTTCACCTGGTTTGAAATTATACAGGTAAAAGAGTTAAGCTGTCCCCAGCTTCCTTCCTGCTTTTTCAAAATATTTTTCTTTTTAGCTATTATAAAAAGCTATGGAGCTTTTTAAATCCATCCCTCATTAATGTCCCTGATTTTTTTAAATAAAAACCCTTACCATCAGAACCACATTTCCTTTCTTTGTCTCCTTACCGGCTCCGTCATAAATAAACTTACCATAACCTCTTACGGCAAAAACATCTCCTGATTCAGGCTCCAGGCTCTCATTTCCGCAGCTTTTACCGTTGATTAGCACCAGCCCTGAGGTAAAGAGATTTCTTGAAGCGCTTCGTGACAGATTATAAAGCTTTGATATAACCGCATCTATACGGGGCGAGGATACTATTATCTTC
>CACZTL010000087.1 GCA_902784165.1 uncultured Lachnospiraceae bacterium
GGGTGTGTCAAACGGGGACAGTCCCTTTGTGTCAGAACTGACACAACGGGACTGTCCCCGTTTGACACACTTATTATATGCCGAGAATCACTTCTACCTGTCTCTTCATCTCATCCGCACCGCATACAGTGTTGTGGCGTACAGCAGCACCTCTGAGCTCTTCGACCGCTTTAGGTACAGTCATTCCGGAGACTTTGTTAAGTCCGTCGATTAGTTCAAAGTCATCCACCCCTTCTGTTTTCTCACCGATAGCTTCCATCACGCTTCGTGCAAATTTATAAGGGCTTGCAGTGGAATCTATAACCGTTACGGTTTCATCACCAGTGCTTTCCCTGTATTTTTCATATACACGGTAAGCTACGCCTGTGTGTGTATCGAGTACATATCCTGTCTCGTCAAATACTCTTTTTATAGTATCCTTATCTTCTTCCTGAGTCGCAAAGCCCCCGCAGAAAGCAGAGAGCTTTTCTTTTTCCTCCGGCGTTATCTCGTAAACCCCGCCTTCCTTAAGCTTCGTCATAAGGTCAAGCGTCTTTTCAGCGCTCTTGCCCGTAACCTCATATATGAGCCTCTCCAGATTACTCGATATAAGGATATCCATAGAAGGAGAGCTGGTGAGGATAAACTCTCTGTTTCTGTCATATCTTCCTGTCTCAAAGAAATCAAAAAGCACTTTATTCTCATTTGAAGCGCAAATAAGTCTGTTCACGGGAAGACCCATCTGTTTAGCATAATACGCCGCGAGTATATTTCCGAAGTTCCCCGTCGGCACATCAAAGTTTATCTTTTCGCCATCGGTTATAATTCCGTCTTTAAGCAGCCTTGTATATGCATAAAAATAGTAAACTATCTGAGGCACGAGGCGTCCGATGTTTATTGAATTGGCTGAGGAAAATCTAAATCCCTTTTCAAGCATACGCTGCTTCAATTCTTTATCATTGAAAATGTTCTTGACACCGGTCTGTGCGTCATCAAAGTTTCCGCGGATACCTATTACATGTGTATTGTCGCCCTCCTGGGTAAGCATCTGTCTCTCCTGTATGGAGCTTACGCCATCCTTGGGATAGAACACAATGATGCTTGTTCCCGGCACATCAGCAAAACCTGCAAGCGCAGCCTTGCCCGTATCTCCGGATGTAGCCGTAAGTATCACGATCTCGTCCTTTACATTATTATTCTTTGCGCTTGTTGTAAGCAAATGCGGCAAGATAGACAGCGCCATATCCTTAAACGCTATGGTCTTGCCGTGCCAAAGCTCTAAGATATACGCGTCATCTACCTTGGTAAGAGGCGCTATTTCGGGAGTATCGAACTTCTCATCATATGCGGCATTTATACAGCCCTTAAGCTCCTCCTCCGTAAAATCATCAAGGAATCCTTTCATGACCTCGTATGCGACCTCACGATAGTCCATCTGTGTCATCTGCGCAAGCGTGACATCAAGAACCGGTATCGTCTCCGGCACAAAAAGTCCGCCTTCGTTTGCGAGGCCTTGTAAAATCGCCTCGGATGCGCTTATATGCACACTGTTATCTCTTGTGCTTGTATATTTCATAATTTATATCCTCTTTTCTTTTATCAGTGTGTCAATGGAGACAGTTCTGCTGACACACTTTCCTTCGACTAAAACAAAGGGAAAGTCTTGTCATTTTCTGTTTATGTAATTTATAAGTCCTTCCGCATCAATTATTTTCTGCATAAACTCAGGAAACGCCTGACCTTTGAAGCTCTCACCCGTGGTTATGTTTGTGATAATACCCGAATCAAAATCAACCTCTACCTCATCCCCCTCACTTATGGCCCCCGCAGCCTCAGGACACTCCATGATGGGAAGTCCGATATTTATCGAGTTCCTGTAAAAGATGCGGGCAAATGTTTCAGCTATCACGCACGAGATTCCCGAAGCCTTGATCGCTATAGGCGCATGCTCTCTTGATGATCCGCAGCCGAAGTTCTTTCCTCCGATCATGATATCTCCGGGCTGAACTTTATTCACAAATTCCTTATCTATATCCTCCATGCAGTGCCCCGCAAGCTCCTTCGGGTCTGATGAGTTTAAGTAACGCGCCGGGATTATAACATCCGTATCCACGTTATCTCCGTATTTTATCGCTTTACCGTTTGCTTTCATATTTTTTTATTACTCCGTTTAAATTTTTGTTTTTTGAGTCATGACACACTTCCTAATTGAAATATCACAATATATCCGCTGGCTGTGCCAGCTTCCCTGCTACGGCGCTTGCCGCTGCAACCGCCGGACTTGCAAGATAAATCTCCGAATCAATATGCCCCATACGACCGACAAAGTTTCTGTTCGTTGTGGAAACACATCTCTCACCCTTTGCAAGAACCCCCATGTATCCGCCGAGACAGGGACCACAGGTAGGCGTGCTCACTACGGCTCCGGACTCAATAAACGTTGCTATCAGTCCCTCGCTCATGGCATCAAGATATATCTGCTGTGTAGCGGGTATTACGATAACCCTTACTCCGTCAGCAATCTTTTTCCCTTTAAGAATCTCTGCCGACTCTCTTAAATCCTGCAGTCGTCCGTTCGTGCATGATCCGATGACAACCTGGTCGATCTTTATATCTCCTATGTCGTCAAATGTATGCGTGTTTTCGGGCAAATGCGGGAATGATACTGTAGGTGTAAGCTTATCAAGCTCTATCGTATATTCCTCGCTGTACACAGCGTCATCGTCTGCCTCAAACTCTGTAAATGTACGCGTCGAGTGCTCCTTCATAAACTCCCTTGTCTTATCATCAACCGGGAATATGCCGTTCTTTCCTCCAGCCTCTATCGCCATATTTGCAATAGTGAAGCGGTCATCCATAGAAAGAGAGGCTACTCCGTCGCCGGTAAACTCCATAGACTTATAGAGCGCTCCGTCCACACCGATCATTCCGATAATATGAAGGATCACATCCTTACCGCTGACCCATTTATTTAATTTACCTGTAAGATTAAATCGTATAGCCTCCGGAACCTTAAACCATGCCTTTCCCGTAGCCATGCCGGCTGCCATATCGGTAGAGCCGACACCCGTGGAAAATGCCCCGAGCGCGCCGTATGTGCAGGTGTGGGAATCAGCGCCTATAACTACATCACCTGCGACAACAAGCCCCTTCTCCGGAAGTAACGCATGCTCAATACCCATGCGCCCTACCTCAAAATAGTTGGTTATATCGTTTTTCTTTGCAAACTCCCTTACTATACGACAGTGCTCCGCCGATTTTATATCTTTATTAGGTGTAAAATGGTCGGGAACGAGGGCGATCTTATCCTTGTCAAAGACCTGCTTTTTATCAAATTTCTCCATCTCGTTTATCGCCACAGGCGATGTAATATCATTCCCAAGCACCAGATCCAGATCCGCCTCTATAAGATCTCCGGGCTTTACACTTTCAAGTCCCGCGTGCTTTGCGAGGATTTTTTGCGTCATCGTCATTCCCATCGTTTATCTACTCCTTACATTTAATATCAGTTTTTCTATTTTACAATAAATCGTGGCTTTGCGCAAATCACAAAAAAATGACCCTCAATGGGCCATTTTTTATCAATATGGATAGTTCGGTGTGTCAAGCGGGACGGTTCTACTGACACACCACATACGTATTATAGATGTAACACCCTGTCCTGTATCTCCTGCGTCCTGCCCTGGTTCCAGAACTGGGTACCTATGTAGCCGCAGGTTCTTCTTGCCACATTTAATTTATTCTGATCACGGTTTCCGCAGTTGGGGCACTCCCAAACGAGCTTTCCGTGTCCGTCGTCAACCACCTGTATCTCACCGTCGAAGCCGCATACCTGGCAATAATCACTCTTGGTATTTAACTCTGCGTACATGATATTGTCGTAAATGTACTGCATAACACCGAGCACAGCCTCGATATTTTGTGTCATGTTGGGAACCTCTACATAACTTATTGCGCCTCCGGGACTTAAGGCCTGGAACTCTGACTCAAATTTCAGCTTTGTAAATGCGTCGATTTCTTCCTGAACATGTACATGATAGCTGTTTGTAATGTAGTTCTTATCGGTAACCCCGGGAATTATACCGAATCTCTTCTGAAGGCACTGCGCAAACTTATAAGTCGTAGACTCAAGCGGTGTTCCGTAAAGACTGAAGGAAATGTTTGACTCGGCTCTCCACTTTAAGCACTTATCGTTCATATATTTCATAACGGAAAGCGCAAAATCCTTACCTGCCGCGTCGGTGTGGGAAACTCCCTTCATATACTGCGTGCACTCATTTAAGCCTGCATAGCCGAGTGAGATGGTTGAATAGTTTCCGTAAAGAAGCTTATCAATAGTCTCACCCTTCTTGAGGCGCGCAAGCGCGCCGTTCTGCCAAAGGATCGGAGCAACGTCGGAGGGCGTTCCTTTAAGTCTGTCATGGCGGCACATAAGAGCCTTGTGGCAAAGCTGCATACGCTCCTCAAGTATCTCCCAGAACTTCTCCTCATCTCCGCCGGATGAGCATGCCACATCAACAAGATTCAGGGTAACGACTCCCTGGTTAAATCTTCCGTAGTACTTGTGCGCACCATCCTCACCGAGACCGTCTACATCCGGTGTGAGGAAGGAGCGGCAGCCCATGCAGGCATAAACATCGCCGTTCTTAAGCTCACGCATCTTCTTAGCTGAAATATAATCCGGAACCATGCGCTTAGCAGTACATTTCGCTGCAAGCACGGTAAGATCCCAGTACTGTGAGCCTTCGCGTACATTATCCTCGTCAAGAACATAGATAAGCTTGGGGAAAGCAGGTGTGATAAACACGCCCTTTTCGTTCTTAACTCCTGTAATCCTCTGTTCAAGCACTTCCTTTATGACAAGCGCAAGGTCATCACGCGTCTGGCCCTCGTCAACCTCATCAAGATACATAAATACAGTAACGAATGGCGCCTGACCGTTTGTGGTCATAAGTGTAATCACCTGGTACTGAATCATCTGCACGCCGCGCTTTATCTCATCAAGCACGCGAAGCTCCGCAACCTTATTGATCCTCTCCTCATCAAGCTCAAGACCTGCTGCCTCAAACTCTTCCTTAACCTGCTCCCTGAACTTTTCACGACTCACCTGCACAAAGGGCGCAAGATGCGAAAGCGAGATGCTCTGTCCGCCGTACTGCGAACTTGCAATCTGCGCTATAGCCTGAGTTGCGATGTTGCATGCCGTTGAAAAGCTGTGGGGCTTTTCGATCATAGTCTCGCTGATGACTGTACCGTTCTGAAGCATATCCTCAAGATTTACAAGGCAACAGTTGTGCATATGCTGCGCAAAGTAATCCGAATCATGAAAATGTATGATACCCTGCTCGTGTGCGTCAACTACATCGGAAGGAAGCAAAAGTCTCTTCGTTATGTCCTTGCTCACTTCTCCTGCCATGTAATCGCGCTGCACGCTGTTTACTGTGGGGTTTTTGTTGGAGTTTTCCTGCTTAACCTCTTCATTATTACACTCAAGGAGGCTAAGTATCTGCTCATCCGTTGAGTTTGACTTACGAACGAGAGCTCTCTTATATCTGTAGGTGATATACTTTCTTGCCACGGAAAACGCCCTGTACTGCATGATCTGGTTTTCCACAAGATCCTGAATCTCCTCTACATTAAGAGAACGACCTATATGCGCGCATGTATCCTCTACATTTCTGGCTATAGTCTGTATCTGCTCCTCGGATAGACGCTCCGCCGGCACCACCTCGTTATTTGCTTTATCTACGGCTGCTACTATCTTGGCACCGTCAAATATCATTTCAGATCCGCTTCTTTTTATGATCTTCAACGTTTTTACCTCCCTTTAAAGTTTTGCTTTTTCATCTTTTTCATAAAACCCCGCAAACAAGGGGTTTCTTTGAAGTTCAAAGGGATAATACTATATATTGTGGTTGTTGTCAAGATAGTTTACTACATATTGGTGATTATATTTTTTTGTAAATGTTATACATAATCGGGTTTTTGTATAAATATGCCTATTGTGTGTAAAAGTGTGTCAAACGGGGACAGTCCCTTTGTGTCAGGACTGACACAAAGGGACTGTCCCCGTTTGACACACTTTGATACACACTAAACTATATACTTTACATAATACCCTGCAAACTCACTGGGACTCGTCTCCATCCCCTCACCTGCCCACCACTCAAGAGCGGATATAAAGCTGTCGGTCAGCTGCTTCATTACAAAATCCTCCGGGGCATCGGAGCATACCTCCTTCACCCTGTCTTTAAAAAGATCCTCCAAAAATCCGCGAAGATATTGCTTATATATCTCACTGCTGTCAAAACGCATGATCCTGACTATCTCTTTTTTGTTATCATAAAGATGCTCAAAAATATGATATATCCTGAAAGCCAGCGGGTCTGTTCCCTCCGGAATATCATGCGCTGCTGCTCCCTTAAAACCGCCTGAGAAGACATGCTCAAAAAGCTCTGCGCACATAGTGCGCAAAAGCTCATCCTTTGTTTCAAAGTGGGCATAAAAGGTGCTTCTGCCTATATCGGCCTCATTTATTATATCCTGTATGGTTATATCGTTATACTTCTTCTTGTCAAGAAGCGTATAAAACGCCTGCATTATCGCCTTTCTTGTTTTTACTACTCTTCTGTCCATTTGTATTGTACGGCTCCTTTCGCTTCGGTGTGTCAGCAGAACCGTCCCTATTGACACACCGAAGTATACCCATTGACACATTACACTCCCATAATTATGTACAATTACATAAAAATGTCCGATAACTTACTTTCCCGACAATATGCTCATTGAAAACCTTCTCTTCGGATTATAACATAAAAACAGATAAAGCGTTCGATAACTTACATGAGTTCGTTTAGAAACGGAAAGGAGTCTGTCATGAAAGCGTTTAAAAATTTTTTTAACAGGATGTTTTCCGACCACGGGATGATAAGCAGACCCCCGGAGGACGCAGCAAGCCTTATGTACTCCTATATTACATTTACCGGAGAGCGTAAGAGCCGCAAAGACGAGCCGCTAAATAAAGGCGGAAAGCTGATCAACTTTACGGAGTATAAGCTGCGTCGGGCATAAAAAAAAACGGTCCAAGCTGACCGTTTTTTTTGTGAGCAGGGGTGGAGAGAATCGAACTCCCGCCAAAAGTTTTGGAGACTCCTATGATACCATTTCACCACACCCCTAAATGTGTCGCTTCAAGCAACTTAAATATGATAACACTAAATCTTTTACCTGTCAAATATTATTTAAAAATCATCTTTTGTACACGACATACTCATTTTTTTTATGTATAATGGTCAGAACATATTGTTAGAAATCGAGGTTTTGACCATGACAGACAGAAATAATCTTATACAAGCCGCAAGGCAGGTCATCGAACAGGTCAGCACTGCGGTGCTGGGAAAAAACGAGGAAATACGCGAGGTCATGCTCACGCTTTTGGCAGGCGGCAGCACTCTTATTGAGGACATACCGGGAGTAGGAAAAACGACACTTGCCACGGGTTTTGCAAGATCTATGTCACTTGACTACAAACGAGTGCAGTTTACACCGGATCTTATGCCGTCTGATCTTACCGGGTTTTCGGTGTATGATCCTTCCGTTTCTGACTTTATTTTTAAGCCGGGCGCTTCTTTTTGTAATCTCCTTCTTGCCGATGAAATAAACAGAAGCTCACCCAAAACACAGTCAGCGCTTCTTGAGGTTATGGAGGAAAAAAAGGTCAGTGTTGACGGCAACACCCGCGATGTGCCGGATCCCTTTTTTGTTATCGCTACACAAAATCCGCTTGGCAGTATAGGAACGCAAAGGCTTCCGGAGGCGCAGACTGACCGATTTATGACGTCTCTTAAGCTTGGTTATCCCGACAGGGAAAGTGAGATACTTATCGCTAAGGGGACATCTGCCGAGAGCAGAACTGCCCACCTCTCGCCCGTAATATCTGCCGATGAGCTGCGCATTATGCAAAAGGATATATATGACATTTACATAAAAGATGAGCTATACGGCTTTATCTGTGATCTGATATCGGCAACAAGATCACATCCCTTAATACAGCGCGGAGCAAGTCCCCGTGCAAGCATAGCTCTCACAAAGCTTTCAAAAGCCTCCGCCTGGATAGATGGTAGGGATTTTTGCATACCCGAGGACATTTACGGGCAGTTTATGTATGCGGTGCCTCACAGACTTATCATGAATAATGAAGCAAAGCTTTCTGACGTTTCCGCGGAAGCGGTATGCAGGGATATCTGTGAGTCGGTACCGGCACCGGAGCTTTAAGATATGGCACGTCGTATAATTTTTCCAATAATCATATTTCTGACCTTACTGGCCGCCGCCAATGTAAGATCAGTTCCTCTTTTTGTGCTTGCTATCGCTGAAATAATTTTTGCCGGATTTATGATAGCGCTTGCGCTATTTCAGCGAAGCCGGCTTACCGCAGAGCCCGTAAGGAGTTTTGTACATTTGCGCAAGGGTGATACCTACGACTGCAGGATAAAGGTAGATAATTTATCACCGTTTCCGGTCAGCCGCTTCAGGGTCGATCTGACCCACGGGTACCTGCCTGACGCCAAGCAGCAGGTTTCCCTCTACGGCGGCACTGATAAAAATGAGGGATTTCTGCGGATCGATCTTGACAATAAATACTGCGGTCTCAACCGCGTGGAACTGAAGAACATCAAATGCTATGACTTTCTTTTGCTTTCTGCCTTCTCAAAAAAAGCAGACAGCTCAGTTCAGATAGCAGTTCTCCCGGATAAAGCCTTAAAGATGCGTATCCTCTATGATCCGCAGCCGGCAATCACAAATGTTTCGGATCAGGCCACGGAGCAAACGGCCGTTGCAAACGGCGGAACCGAGCCGAAGGATATAAGACCCTACCGTCAAGGTGATCCCGTTAAGCATATCTATTGGAAGCAAAGCGCTAAAATGAATGAGCTTTGGGTCAGGGAGTTTAACGAAGACGCCGATCCTTATCCCGTCGTAAAGACTTACTGCCCGTCTCCTTCCGCAACAGGGCTGGAGAAATACGACACATTTGCCAGGATTCTTTATGCGCTCCTTTCGGGTGTGTCTGATATTTCAGACCGCTTTATTTTCAGACGCTCATTTGCAGACGGAGCTTACGATGATTATCTCATAAGCGATACAGCGCAAATCATCTCTGTTCTTGTTTGTCTGTACCGAGAAGATTTCAGAGCGCTTAACGAGCTTTATGTAAATGAAGATATAACGCCGGCTTTTGAGCTTGCTGCGGATCCGCACACGCTTGCCTTAAGCCGTGACGGGCAAGTGATAAAGACATTTGAAGGCGATGTTTCGGATGCGGAGATAAATGACACTGTGATATATATATATAACTAAAGTGTGTCGATGGGGAAATTACAATGCAACAAAGCACTTTAAAAAACCAATTTTTTTCCGGCTCAACGCTTTACCATCTGCTGAGTGTTTTTTTCATATGCCTTGGTCTTGCCGGGATCATACTTATGGCTGAATCCGTGCCGGAGATAAGCTTTTTACCTGCACCTCTTATACTTATCGCAATCGGTGTTACTGCAGGTTTATATTTTTCAAACCTCTTCTCAAAGCCGTTGTTTTACGGTGTTCTTACGGCCATAGTTGTTTTTTGCATATCCTATATACTGTCAGACCGCGAAGGCTTTGCGTCCCAGTGGCAGTTTCTTTTCAGCGGCATGGTGCCGGATCCGGGTGAAACCTCAGGCGACATCGGTCGTGTCGCGCTGATACTTACCGTATTTTTTTCGCTGCTTATCTTCTTTTTTAACATACTGCTTAAGCTTCATGCGGTAAGCTTTTTTATAACGACTGCTTTCATACTCATTCCGTCGCTTTTCGGATATTCGTTTTCTGCGCACGCTATCATTTTCACGGTCATTTACCAGCTTGCGTTCTTTATTTTGCCGCTCAGCTTCAAAAGAAACTCCACACGCTCCGAAAAGCTTCAGCAGCGGATACGCGTAAAAAGCACTCTTTTGGCAATTGCCGCCGCTCTTGTCGCGCTTGCGATCGCCACCCCTATTGCGATCGGTACAGGCAATAATACCTTTGAAAATGTAGCGCGCATGGAAAACTCTGCCCTTAATAATCTGGGACTGAGTCCCTTTGCTCTGCTTTATAACGACGAGGGAAATGTAAATAAAGGTGATAATAACCTAAACGGTGTTATTACGCTTAAGCTTTCCGCAGACCGCGACCCGGGTGAAGACATTTACATGAGAGGATACTTTGGAGGAAATTATTACGGTGATTACTGGGATGCGCCCACGGATAATGTGATATTTGACGCGCTTGCGCCTTCTTCGGATATATCAAAGGATGCTTCGGAGCTTGCAGAGGTTTATAACGCTCTGCGGTATCATACGAGCACGAAAAATTACGGAAACGATGATGCGGCCGTGCAGATGAATGTGCGAAATCTGAATATAAACCGTTCCGTAATCTTTCGCCCTTACAATGCAAGCGAGGAGGATACGTCCGGGGGATCAGGTTATTCATTTAAGTTCTACGGGTACAATAACCTGAATATGGCATTTTCAGACAATGATCCGCAAGAACTGCTTTCATACCGCAAGCTTTTCAGGGATTATTATGCCGATGCTTACGATAATTATACTTACATAACAGCCGAGTCGGTACCTCGTCTTAAAGAGCTTGTCAGGGCTAACCCTCTTGATGACGTGAGCGAGATAACCGACTTTATCATTAATACTCTTGACGAGCATGCCGAATATACTCTAAATCCCGGCGCTGCGCCCGATGGTGCTGATATGGTAGATTATTTTCTTTTTGAGAATCACAAGGGCTACTGCCAGCAGTTTGCTTCCGCTGCCGTCCTTATGTACAGGCTTTACGGAATTCCTGCAAGATACGCAACGGGCTTCAGAGTTAAAAATAATGATTTTACCCTAAACGAAGGAAAAGGATCATACGAGGCTACGGTAACCGACGAACGCGCGCATGCCTGGCCTGAGATACTTATCCCTGAGTACGGCTGGGTTCCCGTTGAGGTTACGCCTGCCGCAAACAGAGGTATATCAGGCGGAAATCTATCTCCCGAAAACGATCCTTTATCGTCAGGAGCCGAGCCTACGGCGCCTGCGACCACTCCTGCCCTACCCGATAATCCCGAGACTGACGGCACAGGTTCGTCAGAAGAAGGCGCCTCTTCTCCCGGAGATGTCGGTTCCGACAGCGCTGACCCACAGGAAGCTTCCTCATCATCAGGCAACGCCGGTGATTCTGTAAATGTGCTGCCATGGCTGATACCTGTTTTAGCAGGAGCTGCTGCGGTTGCCGCATATTTTGCGTTCAGAAGAAAAAAGCTTTCGAATGAGCAGCTTTCCTTTGACACAATATATAAAAGGCTCAGGGTGCTTCTTAAAAATGCACCTGAGCCTGTAACCTGCGAGTTTTATGATAAAGAATTTCCCATACAGCTCTTAAGGGCTGTTCCCGAGCTTTCGGAAGCGGAAGCTAAAGCTGCATATGACAATATCTTAAGCGCCCTTTACGGACGAGACGGCGCCGATGCGGCTCATAAAGCTTTTCTTAAGTCGCTTTATACAAAATGTGCCGGCTATATCCTACCCCGTACGCCCGCAGGAAAGCGTGCCGTTCTGAAATATATCAGTATGCTGGGATAGCTTTACTTAAAATACAGCCTCGTACCCCTCCTCCTCAAGCGCGACTCTGATCTGATCATCGGTAACCGATTCATCAGCCGTGAACTCGGCACACTTGTCCTCAAGGCTTACCCTTACATCGCTAATGCCCTCAATCGCTTCAAGAGCTTTTGTTGCAGCCTTTACGCAATGCTCGCAGGCCATACCTTCGATACCTATTTTTTTGGTCATAATGTTACCTCCGTTTTTGTGATTTTTGTTACTTTATATATTATACATCTTTTAATAATTTTTTTCTTTGTATAATCTGCATTTTTTTGTTATTATGTATGCGATGTGTTTGTATCAGACGGGAACAAACACAAATCACAAAATACGACAACTACCGGGAGGAAATTATGTCCGACTTTATAATAGCAACCGCATCCACATCGGATCTTGATATAAATTGGCTTACAGAGCACGATATACCTTTTATACCTTACACATATCTTTTAAACGATAAATACAACTACGACGATTGCCGCGTTGAAACAAAAAAGGGAATTTTTAATGCCATGCGATCCGGACAGATGCCTTCTACCTCCCAGATACCGGAGGAAGAGTACATAAGCTTTTTTACAAAGCTTTTGGAGACGGGGAGGGACATTATATATCTCGACATGTCGCGCGCTATCTCTAATTCATATAATAATGCGGTCTCGGCTGAAAAGAAGCTTAAGGAGAAATATCCCGACCGGCGGTTTACCATGATAGATACACGCTGTATAACCGGCGGGCTGGCTCTTTTGGTATCCTTAGTCGTGCGTCTTAAGGAAAGCGGGGCTTCTTATGATGAATGCGTTACATTTGCAGAAGAAAACAAGCTTCACGTGATGCACCATTTTGTTGTGGATGATTTAAAGTGGCTGAGAAAGGGCGGACGGCTTTCTAATGCATCCGCATTTATCGGCACTCTTCTTAAGATAAAGCCTATACTTTACGTTACCGATGAAGGTACGCTTATCGCTTCCTCAAAGGTTCGCGGACGAAAGACCTGCCTGGCAAATGTTGTAAAGGGCATAGCTTCTGATATAGGTGATCCAGCAGGAAAGGAGGTATTTATTTTCCACGGAGATTGTGAAGACGAAGCCGCGGCCGTTGCCGATGATATCAAACGTACATATCCGGCGATAGGAGATATTTCCCTTCATATGCTCGGGCCTACTATAGGCGCGCATGTAGGACCCGGTTTTATAGGGGTCTTTTATCTCGGTACGGAACGCAGTTTTTAATTATGCTATTAATATTCGAACTTCTGTTTGCAAACATTCGTTTTTTATGTTATGATTGCATTCGGAGGTTTTTTTTATGTCTGTTTTTAGTTATGCCTGCATAGACCTGAAATCCTTTTACGCCTCTGTGGAGTGTGTGGAGCGGGGACTTGATCCGTTTAAGGCAAAGCTTGTGGTGGCAGATCCTGACCGCGGTAACGGCACCATATGCCTTGCGGTTTCGCCTGCTCTTAAGGCGCTCGGCGTAGGAGGACGCTGCCGCGTTTTCGAAATACCAGATGGGATAGATTACATTAAAGCAAAGCCCCGCATGCAGAAATACATCGACTATTCCGCACGCATATATGAGATCTACCTGCGTTATATCAGTAAGGATGACATACACGTCTATTCTGTTGATGAAGCTTTTTTTTACATAAAACCTTATATCAGCCTTTATGATACTGACGAAAAAAGAATTGCAAAGATGCTTGCGGATGCTGTATTTAAAGAAACGGGCGTGCCGGCAGTATGCGGCATGGGTACGAACCTGTACCTCGCGAAGGTCGCTCTTGACATACTCGCAAAGCACTCCCCAAAGCTTATGTATGAGCTTGACGAGGAGCTTTATAAACAAAAGCTCTGGGATCACCGTCCCTTAACGGATTTCTGGCGCATAGGACGCGGCATATCGCGCCGGCTCGAAAGATACGGTATTCTTACCATGCGTCATATAGCGGCAGCCGATAAGGATCTTTTGTTCCGGCTTTTCGGGATAGACGCCGAGCTTCTTATCGACCATGCTCTCGGCGCGGAAAAAACTACTATCGCAGATATAAAAAAATACCGCCCAAAGCAAAGAAGTATGTCAAGCGGTCAGGTTCTTTTCCGCGATTACAGCGCCTCCGAGGCTAAGCTTATCCTTAAGGAGATGGTCGAAGGACTGTGCCTTGAGATGACCGCCGGACATATGCTCACCGATTCCGTTACATTTTACATAATGTATACACACGGATCGGACATTCCTTTTTCTTCAGCCACAGTAAGCCTTCCGGTAAAGACCGCATCCGGACGGGTGATCATGCCTGATGTGATACGAGCCTACGACAGCGTGATAAATAAAAAAGCCGCCGTAAGGCGACTGTCTGTTTCATTTAACGATATAGAAGCCGACACCTGTAACCGGCAGCTTACCATTTTCGACATAGCTCGGGACAACTCCTTAAGCCGCGACATGCGTATGCAGGAGGCTGTGCTTCGCATAAAAGCAATGTACGGGAAAAACGCAGTATTTAAAGGACGCGATCTTGAGGAGTGCGCCACTGCGCTTGAACGTAATATGCAGATAGGAGGACATAAAAAATAACATGAAAAAGCAAGAACATATGACCGCTGAACAAAGAGCCAAGCAATTCATCCCCTTCAAAGCGCTTGACGGGCTTGACGAAGCGCTCAGAGCTGCTGAAGAGAGTATCTCTCGCAAATTCTTTTACGGAGAGAGGAATACCTGTAGGATTCATACTGATTTTCCTCCATCGAAACAAAGCACTCCGGAAGGCCCACAAGACACACACATTTCCGGGCTCTCGTGACCGCCGTATAAAGAAGCTTTCTGTTCATAAGCATTTTCGGTGCGGGATACATAGGGATCACTACGGCCGGATACTCACTTCCCTGAGCCTTATGTATCGTTATGGCGTAAGCAAGCTCCAGCTCATCCAGCTCGGCAAATGCATAATCAACCCTTCTGCCGTCATCAAACACAACAGTAACGGTCTCGTCAAATGTACTCACTCGCTCCAGTATACCGGTATCCCCGTTATAAACTCCCGTACCGCTTTCTGTAATACCCGCGCTGTCTGTCCTAAGCCATTCAAGACCGTAATCATTTTTTATCTGCATAACCTTATCGCCTTCACGAAAAATTATGCCGCGAAACTCCTTCTCGCGTTTTCCGGGGGCGGGCGGGTTGATAAGCTTTTGCATAACGGTATTTAGCCTCTCAACGCCGAGCTTTGACATACGTGACGGCGTAAGTATCTGTATCTCCGACTTGTCCGCCTCCACATATTTCGGAAGCTTATCGGTAACAAGAGTATATATGGCGGAAATGATCTTTTCATCGGTGTCCCGTCTTATAAATAAGAAATCCTTGCTTGGCTTTCCGAGATCCACCGGTTCGCCTTTATTTATACGATGGGCGTTCGAAACGATGTCACTTTGAGCCGCCTGACGAAATATCTTTTCCAGTCTTGACACGGGAAAAACTCCTGACGTTATGATATCACCCAGCACATTCCCGGCGCCTACGCTGGGGAGCTGGTCGCAGTCTCCTACCATGATAAGACGCGTTCCGTCCGGCAAGGCATTGAGAAGAGCGTTCATAAGCCACAGATCGACCATAGACATCTCATCAATAATGACCACATCTGCCTCAAGAGGATTTTCGGCATTGTATTCAAATGCCATACGACTGTCTGCATCCTCATCGGAAAGCTCTTCACCGTCAGCAAATAGAGGCGCATAGCCAAGCAGCCGGTGGATAGTCTGCGCATCCAGCCCCGTCGTTTCGGAAAGACGCTTGGCCGCGCGCCCCGTGGGAGCTGCAAGCTCCACACTTAAGCCCATCGACAGATATATCTTTATTATCGCATTGATTATAGTTGTTTTTCCGGTACCCGGACCTCCTGTTATAACCGTGATGCCTTTGGTGACGCCGCTTACCACCGCATCTCTTTGCGCCTTATCAAAGGTAACACCCATCTCCTCTTCTATTGCAAGCATGTCTGTCCCGGTCTGATCATCGCATTTAAGCTGCTCCTGACCCTCCATCTCCTGCGCAGCACACATAAGAGCGTGAAGTCTGTCAGCAACATTTACCTCCATATGCCAGTAGGAAGGAAGGTATACAAAATAATCTTCCTCTTCACCCGACTTAACTACAAGCTTTTTCTCTATAGCGAGGTCACTTACGACAGCTTCTATATCATCACCTGCATCGCCTATGAGTTCAAATACCTTTGTTTTAAGAACACTAAGCGGAAGATACGTATGCCCTGCGCCTACTGCCGCCTCCAGTATATAAACAACAGCCCCTCTTATCCTGAAGCGCCTGTCTACACTGATCCCGGAGCGCATAACGATTTCATCCGCTGTCTTAAAGCCTATGCTTTTTACATCCTCCGCAAGTCTGTAGGGGTTCTCCTTTATAACGGTATATATCCGCTCGCCGTAGTATTTATATATCTTCTCTGAAAGAGCCGCTCCGATACCGAGCTTCTGCAGAAACATACGGGCATCATTTTCCTGCTTACGCTCGACAAGAAGGCGCTGAAACTCATAGGCCTGCGCTTTTGATATGCCTTTTATCTCTTTTGCGAGTTTTTCAGGCTCTTCAAGCATGATACGGTATGCGTCGTCTCCGAAACGATCCGTTATCTTTGCCGCGCGCCTTTTTCGTATACCCGGCAGACCGCCGCTTGACATAAAACGCAAGAAAGCCTCACTTGTGTGAGGCTCCTTAAAGCTGTATGAAAGCACCGAAAACTGTCGTCCGTAGACTGAATGATCAACAAACTTACCCCTAAGCTGCATATACTGCCCTGTTGAAACAGCCGCTATTACGCCCGTGCAGGTCATCTCTTCCGATGCATTTGAAATTACAAAAACTGTATATCCGTTTTCCTCATTCCTGAAAAGTATGCCTTCCACATACCCCTCAAGTGTATCTTCTGCGGAATTACCTGCTTCCCGTAACATCTATCTTCCCCGACATAAAATCGATATATTTCCCGGTTCCTATGGCTACGGCTGTCATGGGATCCTTTGCTGTTACCGTATGTATACCTGTCTTGGCTTCTATAAGCTCTTCAAGCCCCGTAAGAAGGGCACCTCCACCGGTAAGGATTATGCCGCGCTCTGCTATGTCTGCCGAAAGCTCCGGCGGTGTTCTTTCAAGAACACTGCGTATAGCTTCGACTATCTGTCCCGTATCCTCCCTGAGAGCCTCTTCTATGCTGTCAGATGTTATCTCAACAGACTTAGGAAGACCCGTGACGAGATTTCGTCCCTTTACGGTCATGGTCTTTATCTCGGGAAGCGGATATGCGCAGCCGACCCTTATCTTTATCTCCTCAGCCGTTCTCTCGCCTATGAGGAGATTATGCTTTTTTCTCATATAGCGTACGATAGACTCATCAAAATCATCGCCTGCTATCTTTATGGATGTGCTTACAACCGTTGAAGCAAGCGATACTACTGCTATATCGGTGGTTCCGCCGCCTATGTCAACTATCATATTTCCGCACGGACGTGAAATATCTATCCCCGCGCCGATAGCAGCCGCAATCGGCTCCTCTATGATGGCTACCTCTCTTGCGCCTGCCTGTATGGTCGCATCCTCGACCGCTCTTTTTTCAACCTGTGTTACACCGGAGGGAACGCATACACATATCCTGGGTCTGCGGAACATATGACGCCCCACAGCCTTGTCTATGAAATACTTAAGCATCCTTTCAGTTACTTTATAATCCGAAATAACACCTTGTCTTAAAGGTCTTACAGCTATTATATTTTCCGGGGTTCGCCCCAGCATAAGTCTGGCATCCTCGCCTATAGCCTTTATCTTGTTAGTATCAGCATCAAATGCAACTACAGAGGGCTCCTTTAAAACGACGCCCTTTCCCTTTATATATACCAGGATACTTGCCGTACCCAGATCAATACCTATATCAGCAGATAACATATGTATCCCCTTTCTTTTCATCCGCATTGTGCGAATGTGTCAAATGGGGACAGTCCCTATCTGACACACTTGCACATACCGCTTCATTATATACAAACCCCGGATTTTTTAAAAGTGGTATAAACCCCTAAAAGCTTAAATTTATATCTTTTAATTAAAAATTAATTTTTTGTTCATAATTTGAATTGCTTTTTAGCGGGGCAGCAGTTTGTCACTCCCGGACTTGCTTACTTCAGACTATTAAGCTATAATAAAAACTTAATTATTTTAAGAATTGATGTATTATTTAGTACTATTGCAATTGAAGAGATATACAGAGGTATTAATTTTTTTCGGAGGTCTCATATGTCGGTAAAATATATATTCGTTACAGGTGGTGTCGTTTCGGGTCTTGGAAAGGGCATAACTGCCGCTTCTTTAGGACGTCTCCTTAAAGCCAGAGGCTATAAGGTGACCATGCAAAAGTTTGATCCGTATATTAATATCGACCCCGGAACCATGAATCCCATACAGCACGGCGAGGTCTTCGTGACAGATGACGGTGCGGAAACCGACCTCGATCTCGGGCATTATGAAAGATTCATAGACGAGAGTCTTGATAAAAGGGGTAATGTAACATCAGGAAAGATATACTGGTCCGTGATAAGCAAGGAGCGTCACGGCGATTACGGCGGCGGAACCGTTCAGGTAATACCGCATATCACCAACGAAATTAAAGAACGTTTTTATAAAGAAGATGAACCGTCTGATACAGATACCATCGCTATCATCGAGGTCGGCGGTACCGTGGGCGATATGGAAAGCCAACCGTTTATCGAGGCGATCAGACAGTTCCAGCATGAGATCGGCCATGCCAATGTAATAAATATACACGTAACCCTTATTCCCTACCTCAAGGCATCAGGCGAGATGAAGACAAAGCCTACGCAGATGAGTGTAAAGGAGCTGCTGAGCATGGGTATACAGCCTGACATTATCGTGTGCCGTACCGATCTTCCTCTTGAGCCCGGAATCAAAGAAAAGATAGCGCTTTTCTGTAACGTAGACAAATCACACGTCCTTGAAAATATGGATGTTGATATCCTTTACGAGGTTCCTCTCGCTCTCGAAGATGAGCGCATCGCGCAGGTAGCCTGCGAGTGTCTGGGGCTTCCCTGTCCCGAACCGGATCTTTCAGAGTGGAGTCAGATGTGCAAAAACTGGAAGAATCCGTCAAAGAGCACCACTATCGCACTTGTCGGTAAGTACACGCAGCTTCACGATGCTTATATAAGCGTTGTCGAAGCGCTTAAAGCAGGAGGCGCCGCACACGGCGCTGAGGTAAATATCAAATGGATTGATTCGGAGGAGCTTACCAAAGACAACGCTGATGAAATCCTTTCGGGCGTAAACGGGATCATCGTTCCCGGAGGCTTTGGTGAGCGCGGCATCGGCGGCATGATTACCGCCGCCGGTTATGCCCGTGAAAATAACATACCCTACTTAGGTATCTGTCTCGGTATGCAGATAGCGCTTATCGAGTTTGCCAGAAACGTTCTCGGTCTTAAGGATGCGCACAGCTGCGAGCTTGATCCCGATACGACAAATCCGGTGATCCACCTTATGCCCGACCAGGAAAATGTATCGGATCTCGGCGGAACGCTGCGCCTCGGTTCATACCCTTGCGTACTGTCTTCAGGCAGTAAGGCTGAGGTCGCATACGGCACCGATAAGATCAATGAGCGTCACCGTCATCGTTATGAAGTAAATAATGACTACCGTGATGAGCTTATCTCTCACGGCTGCCTGCTTTCGGGAGTATCTCCGGATAACAGGATCGTTGAGATGATAGAGCTTGCTGATCACCCCTGGTTTGTTGCCACTCAGGCTCATCCTGAGTTTAAGTCAAGACCTAACAGACCTCATCCATTGTTTAAAGCTTTTATAGAAGCAGGGTTATAATCAAAAAAAACTGCCTCACGGCAGTTTTTTTATTTACTCTGAACAATCCTTGATGATCAGGACTCTACAGTGAAGTCTTCAGCGTCAACCTCGAAGTCCTCTTCGTCAAAGTCGTCGTCATCATAATCGTCATCATCATACTCATCAAGATAGTCGGGCTTCATAAACTTATAAACAGCAAATATGATGCCGCCTACGATAGTGATTGCGCCGACAACGGCTAAAAACTTTACAAACTTGTTCATGCTAAACTCCTCCTTATATCTGCAACCGAAAGTGCTTTCTCTTAAACGGTATTCGCATTATATCATAAAATAAAACAAAAAACTACCGTTATTTTTAAATATATTTGCTCAAATTTACACGACTTTTTTTATCGCATATGTTATAATAAAACAAATATAGACAGTTAATAAATTTTTGACAAAATTTTATTTTTGTCGCACTTTTTCACTTTTTTGATCTCGAAGGCAGGTGGATCTGTATGAAGAAGAAAACTAAATTTAAGCATACCGCTGTAAGCGTAATTTTAGGGCTTGCGGCCGCAGGTATAGGGCTTGCTCCGTCGGCGCATCTTGTATATGCAGACGACGCTGCAGGCAGCTTTTCCTCTGAGGAAAGCATAAACGAAGATAATATGAACACAGAAAACTCAGCCGAAGCATCCGAAACTGCGGTGTTTGAGATTTCGGATATTATATTTACACCGGAGGAGGTTTCTCCCGGCGACGAGATTACGGTTCGCGCGCTGACTAATTTCTCAAAGCACCAGGTGTCATCCGTGAGCATAGAAATCCCGGTAAATGATGATAAAACCGAGACGGTTCATCTTTTCCACGGGGAGAACGATATACTCGAGGGCAAGGTACACGTCGGAGATAACTGGTCAAACGGCACGCATACTGCCGTAAGGGCTCAGATAACCGATGTCGACCAAAACGTCAGCGACTTTGATCTTTCTGAAACTGTGGTCGGCTCCTTTACTGTAGCGGATTCAGGCGAGGTTTTTAACGGTCCGGTTGTAAACTCAGTTTCACTTGATAAAACACAGGCGCGTGTAGGCGAGTCTGTTACGATAAGTGTTGACGTTACACATGAAAGTGATATAGAAGAGCTTATTGTTACATTTGCAGATGAGGGCAATGTAACGCATGCAGTAAGCTTCGAAAACGGCAACAAGGTGCATACAAAGGATCTGTCCGGGTGGAATGAGGGCAAATACCGTATCACAAATATCTTTATACGTGATAAAGCCGGTAATGTTAAATACTATGAGGAAAATGATAATCTTGATGAAGTAGAGCTTCCGGTGCTCAGCATAAGCAACGCCTATGCTGATACGCAGGGTCCTATAGTTTCCTCGGCAACCTTTGACAATACCAAGGCCGTTCCCGGAGATACTGTCAGGATAAATGCCGAAGCGCATGACTCCACAGGGATATCTTATATAGCTGTAGAGGTAACGGACAGGAGCGGCGCCGTTCAAACACATTACCTTTCTGATGACGGAGAAGGAAATCTGTTTGCGGATATCTATATAACGGAACATTTTTTAAACGGTCCTTACCGCATCACACGTATTTTCGGTGAAGATACTTTAAGAAATTCATCTGAGTTTGTGCCCGGAGATGATACGAAAGATATCACGGTAAATACATTCTCGGTTTCCGAATCATCCGAGGACGGAGAGGCGCCGCAGATTGACGGCATAGAGCTAAGCGGAACACGCCTCCGCCCCGGAGATACCTGCTCCGTCACATACTGGCTTAAGGATAAGAACGATATCTGGGATACCGGGATCGGGCTTTACCAGGAGGGTACCAATATCGCATTTGATACCGTTCAGGGCATACTTCAGGAGGACGGCTCCTACAAATGTGAGTTTGAAGTAGATAACCAGTGGTATAACGGTAACTACGATATAAGGATAAATTCGACCGACAGCCTCCAGCACAGCGCCAATCACAAAACGGGCATGCAGGTCACCGTGTATGACTCTCCGGAGGATTACGCGGCTCCCATTGTCAACAGTGTTACGGCAGATAAGACCGAAGCAAAGCCCGGGGATGTCGTAACGGTAACTGCCGACGTATCGGACGACAGTAAGATAAATCACGTATTCGGTATGTTTTACAGAACCGAAGATTTAGATTACGAACCTGATCACTATTACATTTTTTCAAAAAACAACGACGGTACATACTCGACATTTGTTGAGGTAACGGATTACTGGTTAAACGGGGACTATTATCTGACCTTGGATGTCGAGGACGAATGGTCTAATTTTGACGATTTAGTGGAGACCCCTGTTACTTTAGCTATAAGCGGATCTGCAGAGGATCGCAGCGCTCCTACCGTTAAATCAGTTGTCTTTGATAAGACCGAATTAAAGCCCGGTGATGAATTTAAAGTAACCGTTGAAGCCGAGGATGCGTCAGGTATCGAGTATATCGATGTCTACATACAGCAAAGTGATATTTCTGAAATATACGGTAAGCTAAAGCCTCACGTACGTTTCACACTTTACCCTGACGAAGAGGGAAAACTGACTACAAGTGATATTGTGGATAATGCCTACAGCAATGACACCTATGAGGTTATATTCATTCAAGCGGAAGATAAACTCGGAAACGCTGTAGAGTATGATATAGAAGACAATATAATATGGGTTTATGATTATGAAATAGATGACCATGTACAAGCCGGCACCCTTGATCCGGTTAACACTATAACCATTACCGGCGCTACGGGTGAGGTGTCTCCTATACAAGTTAGCGAAATATCATTTGACAAGGAAGAGGTTAAGGTAGGCGAAACTATTAATATTACTGCTGAGACAACCGACCCGGGCAAAGTAAAGGAGATTGCTTTAGAGCTGATAGATGAGAACCATGACGAAACTTATCCTCGTAAAGTCTATCTTTATCCCGATGACAAAGGCAGCATAAAGGGCGAGCTTCACATCCATCCGTATGATACCTACTGGAAGAATAACACGTCCTACGGGATACTTTCGGTAAATGTTATCGACACGGCTAACGACTCAAAAGAATATGTCGCAAACGGTAATACGGAAGTTAATGAGGATTTACGAAATATCACCTTTAATACATTTACCGTCGATACACAATCAGAGCCCGTTTTTCATCCGGCAGATTATTCTTCCGTAGATGCAGCCATTGCTTCCGTACCGGAGGATTTAAGTGTTTACCTTGAGGATGGCGTCAAAAATGTAAATGCCGCCATCGACGCCGTAGTTCGCGACAAGAGCGAGCGTGAGCAGATAGTCGTAAACGGCTATGCAAGTGCCATAAGATCTGCCGTAGCAGCCCTTAAGCTTAAGCCCGCGGATTATACAGAGGTTGATAAGCTTTTAGAGGCTGTTCCCGGAGATTTAAACATATACACTGAGGACAGCGCTAAAGCTCTTGAGGCTGCTGTCGCTGCTGTAGAGCGTAACCTTCCCATAACGGATCAGGAAAAGGTTGACGCTTCCGCAGCTGATATAAAAGCAGCGCTTGACGGGCTGAAGCTGATACTTGCGGATTACACAAAGGTAGATGTGGCGATAGCAAAGGTTCCGGGCGACACAACTATATTTACTGCCGAAAGCGTAGCTGCGCTTGATGAAGCACTGGATGCGGTTGTAAGAGATAAACCGGTTTCCGAACAGGATACGGTTGACGGTTTCGCCGAGAAAATACTTGCTGCTATAGACGGGCTTGTTGAAAAGCCTGCGGATTTAAAACCTGCTGATTACAGTGAGGTAGATAAAGCCATTAAAAGCGTGCCGGAGGATCTGAGTCAGTATACTGACGATTCGGTTGCTGCCCTCGATAAGGCGCTTAAAGCTGTCGTAAGAGATCTGACTGTTGATGAGCAGACACGGGTTGACGGATTTGCAGACGATATAAATAAGGCAGTGGTTGCTCTTAAGAAGAAGCCGGTCGAAGAAAAAGCTGAGCAAAAGACTTCTGCCGTTCAAAAGAAGACTACTGCGGCTGCGGGAGTACAGACAGTGCAAAGCACTGCTGTGACTAACACTCCTGCCACTACTGTTACAAAGCAGGCTGCTCCCGCTACCGGAGATAAGGATAATACTTTCGTTTGGTTAACGGCAGCCGGCATATCGGTTGCAGGTATCGCCGGGGCTGTGGTTATGTACAGGAAACGCAAAAATTAAAGGTTACTTTAACACCCAGCCAATAGTAACAATTAAAGTGTTTTATGCACTGTCGCATTTGACAAAAACGCAGTTATAGCGCAAAATATATCTTAAATTGGGGATGTTTGTTTAAGCATCCCCTTATTATTATAAAAAAACAGGAGTAAAAAGATGAAAGAAAAAGTAATCCTCGCCTACTCGGGCGGTCTTGATACGACAACAATTATCCCCTGGCTTCAGGAGAATTACGACTACGATGTGGTGTGCGTTTGCGCAGACGTCGGACAGGAGGAGGAGCTTGACGGTCTTGAAGAGCGCGCAAAGCTTTCCGGCGCCGAAAAGCTTTATATAGAGGATCTTACAGACGAATTTTGTGATGATTATATCCTTCCCTGCATAAAGGCTCATGCCGTGTACGAGAATAAATATCTTCTCGGCACAAGCATGGCGCGTCCCGTTATCGCCAAGCGTCTCGTAGAAATCGCACGTAAAGAAGGTGCCACAGCTATCTGCCACGGAGCTACGGGAAAGGGAAATGATCAGGTGCGCTTTGAGCTTACCATCAAGGCTCTTGCCCCCGATCTTAAGATAATCGCTCCCTGGCGTGACGAAAAGTGGACACTTGAGTCACGTGAGGATGAGATAGCTTACTGTAAGGAGCATGGTATAGACCTTCCGTTTTCTTCATCAAGCGACTCCTACAGCCGCGACCGCAACATTTGGCATATAAGCCATGAAGGACTTGAGCTCGAGGAGCCGGGCAACGCTCCCGATTACGATCATCTACTCGTCATGTCCGTATCTCCTGAGAAGGCTCCTGACGAGGCGGAAGAGGTAAGCATTACATTTGAAGCAGGCGCTCCCGTTGCGCTGAACGGAAAGAAGATGAAGCTTTCCGGTATCGTTCGCGAGTTAAATAAGCTCGGCGGAAAGCACGGTATCGGTATTATCGACATCGTTGAGAACCGCGTGGTCGGCATGAAGTCACGCGGCGTTTATGAGACACCCGGCGGCACCATCCTTTATGAAGCGCATCAGCAGCTTGAGGAACTTATTCTTGACCGTGATACATATGCCGAAAAGATTGATATCGGCAACAAATATGCGCAGGTTGTCTACGAGGGCAAGTGGTTTGCGCCTTTACGCGAGGCTCTTCAGAGCTTTATCGAAACCACCCAGAAAAATGTTACCGGCGAGGTTAAGTTCAAGCTTTATAAGGGAAATATCATAAAGCAGGGAACTACGTCACCCTACTCACTTTATAACGAGTCTATTGCTTCATTTACGACCGGAGATCTTTATGACCATAAGGATGCGAACGGGTTTATAAATCTGTTCGGACTGTCTATGAAGGTACGGGCTATGAAAGAGGCTGAGAATAATAAATAATATATAAAAACACCCGTCTGAGTGATCTTTGACTGGATCCGCGGACGGGTGTTTGTTTTTAGTATAATTATTTTTTTATGCGACTTACAATTAAATTAATGATTTTAAATGTAGAAAAATTTGTTTTTCTCAAAAATTTTATCATGTAACCCCATTTCTCAGAAGCAACGACAGGAACATGATTATATATCTCTTTACTAGCTTTTTTCAGCCTCTCGTCAAATAATCTGACCTTATCATACGAATTCATATTAGAAGGCATTGACGTCAGGATAACATATTTATTTTTAGCGCTGTCAGCAATCGTATTTTTTATATATTCTTTTGTCTTAGGGTAAATAATGTCTTTTTTTATCTTTTCATAATAGACTGCCATATTTTCAGAAACTTTTGTAGCCTGATCGATATTTTTAAACCAACTTGAGCGTTGTACGCTCTGCCCTTCTCTTTCTGTACGATAAATGTAAACTCCCAAATTATACGCCGTTACTGAACGAATATAGGGAAGGGGCTTTATGTTATATTCAAAATCTGTATAAAAACAATTCTCCGTTATATGTAATCCTATATTTTTTAACACTTCAGTTCTATAGGTTATCTGATGCATAGCTAATTTTTTGCTGAACTCATAGTTTCTGATATCTTTGGTATAGGCATTTTTAAATGCTTTTTTATCCGATACAACTTCAATACTGCCATCTAAATCGTTAAATCTGAAATACTTCGTTAAGACCAAATCTGCTGTCTCTTTTTTTAATCTGTTAATAAAAGATTTCAAACTTTTTGTGTCAACCCAATCATCACCGTCAACAAGCTTAAAATATTTTCCCCTTGAAACGTATAGACTTTTGTTTATTGTAGATCCATAACCTCCGTTATCTTTATTGATAACAATAAAAGTGTCAGGATATTTTTCTGCATATTCTTTGGCAATATTTGCAGTCTTGTCTATTGAACCATCATTTATTATAATGACCTCAAAAAGATTCATTATCTCTTTATCACAAATAAAACTGTCGAGTGTTTGAGAAATATACTTCTCAACATTATAAGCTGCAACAGAAAATGTAATTACTTTATCTTTCATCATCAATCCTCACGTTTATCATGATGCTAACCTAGCATATTCAAAAATAAAAAACTATATTTCGAAACTTGATCTTTTAGGAAATAATCTTTCAAAGAATCTTATTGTCTTCTTTTTTTCAGTATTAAAATCATATCCTTCCCCATCATCATTGAGGCATACAAGTTTAGGCCTTCCACACTTTATAGCATCATATATCTCACCTGAATCACGACCATATTCATAATATCGTCCGAAATTTATATCCCTGGGATAAAAATAACCTGCTGCCATATCCCAATAACTAAACAACCAATGATTAATATTTGTGTAATTATTACGAAACCTTGATCTTGATGTTGCATCCATTGCTTCCTTTTCCAATTGCCACATCTTTCTTATGACACTCTTTCGAACTGAATTTGGTAAGTGTTCATCAGTAAAACCGGAAAAATGCTTCCAAGGCAGCATAAATATATTATTGATCATCTGTTTACCATATTTTACATTTATCCATTTGGAAATATTTTTGATCATGCTCTGTCGTTTATCAAAATATTTATTGATTATAGAAATATTATTTTGAATCAGATGAGAAAAATTGTCCTTTAGCGAATAACCATATGGTTGAAAAGGTCTCATTACAGCACTTGTACATATTCTTTTATTAATAAAAAAATCTGTAGGCTTTATTTTATTGAGTATAAACATGTCGTCATCAAAAAGAACGAATTGTTCTGATAACGCTTTAATCCTGTGAAGGTTTACTTGTATGGCATTTGAATTAAAAGTAGGTAAATATTTTTCCGGGATAAAATCAGAATGGGACAGGCACACCAGTTTTTTATGTTTAATATTCAACCATGCCGGTTGTTGACCACAGGTTATAAAAAAAACCTTACGCACCCATGGAGCATTTTTTTCTATACCCCTAAACAGATATTTTAAACACTCCCAATCTCTGAATCGAATATCTCTTTTGTCGTCAGCTTCGGAAATAGTTTCATATTTACTTTTTTCATCCTGCCAGCTTTTGTCGGCCGGGTCCACCCATGTAATAACAAAATCTATAGGCATAAGCCTTTTTCTCCTCTTTATTTTTAGATATCTAAATCATAGATTACTAAGTTTCCTTTTTATGTATTTTTCAAATATCCAAAGATGAACCATGTGATATTTAATAATGATAAATTTTAATGCATCTTTAAAATTATCTAGGTTTTTTAATTCTATAGAATTCCAGATAGGCATAATATTTTTTGAATTCAAAAAATTATATAATGAATTAATCCTTTTTGATGACTCGGTCATATCGTTTCCTCTGAATACAAACAACCCCAGAGAATCATTCACTTTGTCAAAAAAGAACTTTTTTTCTGTTTTAGGTTTTATATTATAATCTTTTTTAAATTCATTATATCTTTTAAACAATCCTTTTAATTCTTTGTAAATCTGAGGGCGACACGACATAACAGCCGATCCTTCTCGTACTATGCGATGATACAAAACTTTCTTTTTAAAAAACATGGAATCTATGTATTGTGCATATTTGAGATTAAATAAAACATCCTCTCCTATCGGCATATTTTCATCAAAAAAAATATCATTCTTTTTTATTATATCTGCCCTGTAGAGCTTACATACCGGTGCCATTGCCGGTCTCTTTTTTCCATAATTGGCCAGGCTCTTTTCCGTCAACTCCTTTTTAGCAGCTATGCCTTTAAGAAAAACGTCTTTCGTCCATTCCGATTCGTATATATCAATTGTTCTTCCTGACTCATCAATATTTTTAAATGCACACATCGTGACATCTGCACAATATTTTTTTTGCAAATCCGTCAATATTTTTATATAACCTTGCAGAAGTATATCATCAGAATCAACAAAGGTTATCAATTCACCTTTACTTTCATTAATCCCCCTATTCCTTGCTGCGGATACACCTTTATTACTTTGCTCAAAATATCTGATCCTACTATCAGCGAAACTTTTACATATATCGCCACTATCATCTGTGGAGCCATCATTGATAAGTAATAATTCAAACTCCTCATAATTTTGAGAAAGAATACTATCTATGCAACTTCTCAAATATTTTTCACTATTATATATAGGAACTATAACACTGACTTTCTGCTTCATAAACATTTTCCTTGCTATTTATTTTTATAAAAATCAATAAGCTGACCTACTGTTGCCTCTATACTGTAACCTTTTTTCTCTATCAAACTCGACATATTCTTTCTTATATATTTTTTACTATACATAAGTTTTTCAGACCAACGATAAATACTGCCATCATCTATAGGAAGAAAAACGGCATTCTCAGATAACGCTGCTTCCTTTGTTATAGTATCAGAAAGCAATACCGGCAATCCCGCCGCCTGCGCTTCGATTCCGACGATTGGTAAACCTTCAAAAAAAGAAGGCAATATAAACACATCCATCCCTTGTAAAAGCTCATTTACCCTGTCGCTGAGACCATAAAAAATCACATTGTCGTCAAGACCTTTATCTTTTACAATTTTTTTTATATTAGCAATAAGTTCCCCTGCCCCAACAAGTAATAATTTTGTGTCTCCTTCACAACCATGTTTTTTCCATGATTCGCAAAAATCAGAAAAAATCTTAATAACATATTCGTGATTTTTCTGATACATAAATCTTCCGACATGTCCTATAAGATAATCAGAATTATCAATGTCTAATTCCGCCCTGACTTTTTTTCTTATATTTTCGTTAAAAGCAAACTTTTCTATATCTATACCGTTTTTTATCAATGTAACACCGGTCTTTGGTATTCCGGGAAACATCCACTTTGATGCAGAATATGAGCATGCAACGTACTTACCATTTATTATCTTTAGTAACTTACGACATATCAAATGAAGTTTTTCTTTGATCTCTCTATTATTTCCGTCCGTTCCCGTAGCATGAGAGTGCAATAATATTTTAGGTACACCACACCTTTTAGCTGCTAATCCGGATACAAGTAGTTTATTAGCTACATCTGAATGAATATGCACCACATCATACCTTTCCTGTTTCAAAAGGCTGCACATATGCTTATATATATAAAACTGCTTTTTAATCTTACTCCCCTTGTATCCAACAAAAAATATCCTTGTCCCAAGACTTCTTAAGTACTTTATATTTTCTTTTTTCTCAAATGGCTCCAGTGCAGCTATATCTATCTGCATATCATCAGGCTTTTTCTCTATAACACTCTTTATCAGTGAAAAAACTCCCCCATTACCCTGATCATCAACATTTACCTCAAGTACTCTTATCTTTCTTGCCATGTCTTCTCTCCGCAGTACAACAATTTATGCATGTATTTATGACACTAACTTCCGTTTATCATACTCCAAATACCGAATTCTTACAAGTACAGTAAAAAAACGGCCTTTCGGCCGCCTTTATCAAAAGCCTCTATTCCAATCAATCCTCATAAAGCGGATGTCTGTCCGTAAGCTCCTTAACTATAGCCATAGCCTCATCCGGCTTTTCATCAATGATGGCAAGCTTAATAGCCTCTGCTATCTTATCGCAATCATCCGTATCAAAGCCTCTTGCGGTAACTGCTGCCGTTCCGAGACGGATACCGCTTGTTACGAAGGGTGACTGGGGATCGTTAGGAATCGTGTTCTTGTTGCAGGTTATATTTACCGCGTCAAGAATAGCCTCAACCTCTTTACCTGTCTTACCGAGTTTAACAAGGTCAACGAGCATAAGATGATTATCTGTTCCTCCGGAAACGATATCAAATCCTCTACTCTGAAGGCCTTCGCAAAGTGCCGCTGCATTTTTTACGATGTTCTCCGCATATGTCTTAAATGAAGGCTCAAGAGCTTCCTTAAAGCACACTGCCTTTGATGCAATAACATGCATAAGGGGACCGCCCTGGTTACCGGGGAACACTGCCTTGTTTAACTTATGCTCTGTTGCAAACTCCTCAGAAGAAAGAATAAGTCCGCCTCTTGGACCGCGAAGTGTCTTATGTGTAGTCGTGGTCACTACATGCGCATGAGGAATGGGGCTTGGATGGGCGCCTCCGGCAACAAGTCCGGCTATATGAGCCATATCCACCATAAGGAATGCCCCCACCTCATCAGCAATCTCTCTGAAACGCGCAAAATCTATAGTTCTTGCGTAAGCACTTGCTCCCGCAATGATCATCTTAGGCTTGCTCTCAAGCGCGATCCTTCTTACCTCATCATAATCAATAAAGCCCTCGTCATTAACTCCGTAGGGAACTATATTAAAGTAATCACCTGATACATTGGCCGGTGAGCCGTGTGAAAGGTGTCCGCCGCAATCAAGGCTCATACCCATGATCGTATCTCCGGGACGGCAAAGCGCATAAAATACGGCAAAGTTAGCCTGCGCGCCTGAATGAGGCTGTACATTGGCATAGGTGCATCCGAAAAGCTCCTTGGCTCGCTCTATAGCCTGGGTTTCCACAACGTCCACATACTCACAACCGCCGTAGTAACGCTTTCCGGGATATCCTTCAGCATATTTATTTGTAAGCGGACTACCCATAGCCGCCATGACAGCCTCGCTTACGAGGTTTTCTGAAGCAATAAGCTCGATATGAGTCCTCTGCCTGTTTATCTCATCCTCCATCGCCTTAGCAACAACAGGATCATATTCCTTAATAAGATCAAATGAATACATCTTACGTTCATCCTCCGAAAAATTTATATATATTGTAAATGTGTGATTCTTATATATTCAGCTATATATTATATACTATATCAGCTAATTTTTTCAAGTATCTGTAACGAGTGTGTTAGAAGTGTGTCAGATGGGGACAGTCCCTTTGTGTCAGAAGGGGCAAGCCCTTCTGACACAAAGGGACTGTCCCCATCTGACACACTTATTTTGATATAAACTCTTTATACGCCCCTTCATCCAGCACCACATCAAGCTCTCCGACCCACACAAACGGATCATCTGCCTTGCAAAAACCGTGCTTGAAAAAGAAAAGCCCGTCCTCCATATCAAGCGAATAAGTTCCGCCCATATTGAAATAATCAAGACCGAGCTCTGCGCCCCACCGGATCAGATCCCAAATAAGCAAATATCCGGGAGATACTTTAGCGCCCCTCATAGTCTTAGTTCCGCCATAAACATACCACATACGGTCTCCGTAAGGCAGTCCCATCATAGCTCCGATAATCTCACCCTCATACTCAGATGTATATATCCTAAGCTCGGGAAATGCAGCAACCAGCCTCTCAAAATACTCTTTTGGTCTGTAGGTTATCCCCTGTCTGTCCGCCATTTCCTTATGAAGCTCAAAAAATATATCTATATCCTCCTGAGACCTGCCGTATCTGTTTACAACCCCGTTCTTTTCCGAAGCCTTGATATGACGCTTGGTCATGGAATTAAATCCCGCCTTTATATCATCGGGCGTTTTATCCTTGATAGTAAGCATAATCTCATACCTGGGATTTGAAAATGAATGTATCTCAGTGCCGTCAGCTCTGAACTTAAACCCTTCCGCCCTATATCTGTCAGCCAGCTCCTCATCACGCTTTACACAGGGATCCATTCTGAGTAAAAACGCATTATACTTCTCAAATAAAGGCTTAGCCTCTTCTATGAGTCTCTTTGTTGTATCTATGTCATAAAAATCCGAAACGGGCCCCCTGGGCGCATACAAAAAGGTTTTTTCACCCACGGCTTTGATTCCGAGCACAGACATCGCTGCCGTTATATTACCGTCTTCTTCTGTGTAAATGTAATCACTCGTCCAGTTATTTTTTACATCCGCCCAGTTCATATCCTGCATGGCGTGTGTGAACGGACTGTTGCGGACAAATTCATTATATCTTGCAACAGCGTCCTTATCATTTTTATCAAGTACAGGCATGTCAGCCCTCCTTTGTATTATTTATTTCAACCCCCAGCTCCTCAAGCTGCTTCTTATCTACCGTATCCGGAGCTCCCGTAAGCATACACGAAGCATCTTTTACCTTAGGAAACGCGATAACATCCCTGATACTATCCGCACCGGTCATAAGCATGATCAGCCTGTCAAGACCTATAGCAAGTCCGGCATGAGGAGGCACACCATACTTAAATGCCTCAAGTAAAAATCCGAACTTTTCATTGGCTGTCTCTTCATCAATACCGAGAGCCTTAAACATCCTCTCCTGTATATCCGAGCGATAGATACGCTCGCTTCCGCCGCCGAGCTCTATTCCGTTTAGAACTATATCATAAGCCTTAGCTCTTACATTTCCAAGGTCAGATTCCAGCTTATCCAAATCCTGCTCAAGAGGCATCGTAAACGGGTGGTGCATAGCGACAAATCGCTCCTCTTCATCAGACCACTCAAACTGGGGAAATTCCGTAACCCAAAGGAAGGCGTACTCATCAGACTTCCTTAATCCTTTTCTTTCAGCAAGCTCAAGTCTGAGAGCGCCGAGCACATTAAATACTATCTTATCTCTGTCAGCCGCAAAAAGCAGAAGATCACCCGGCTCACCGTCCAGCGCCGAAACCAGGGTGCCCATTTCCTCTTCACTCATGAATTTTGCAAATGAAGATTTCTGCGTTCCGTCCGGCTGTATCTGTATATACGCAAGCCCCTTTGCTTCATAACCTTTTGCAAACTCGACAAGTGCGTCGATCTGCTTACGTGACATATCGCCGAAGCCCTTTGCATTTATCGCTCTGACGGAGCCGCCATTTTCTATGGCTCCCGTAAATACGCCAAAACCGCTGTTCTTAACAATATCCGAAACATTTTTTAATTCCATTCCGAAACGCACATCCGGCTTATCCGAGCCAAAACGCTCCATAGCCTCATACCAGGTCATACGTTTCAGAGGGAGCGTAACACTTACATCGAGAATCTCTTTAAATAGATAAGCAACAAGCCTTTCCGTTACATCCATTACGTCCTCTGCCGTTACAAACGACATCTCAAGATCAAGCTGTGTAAACTCAGGCTGCCTGTCAGCCCTTAAATCCTCATCTCTAAAGCACCTTGCGATCTGCATATATCTGTCAAAGCCGGATGCCATAAGCATCTGTTTAAACAACTGGGGAGACTGAGGCAGCGCGTAGAAATGCCCGGGATGCACACGGCTGGGCACAAGATAATCCCTTGCGCCCTCAGGAGTGCTTTTGGTAAGCATAGGTGTCTCTATTTCGATAAAGCCTTCATCCTCACAAAGGAAACGGCGCATAAGTCCGGTCACGCGGCTGCGAATCATAATATTTTCCTGAATATCGGCACGTCTCAGATCAAGTGTCCTGTATTTTAAACGAACCTCTTCCTTTGTATCTATCCCCGGCTCAATGGGAAACGGCGGGGTATCAGCTTCGGAAAGTATGCGAAGATCCTCTGCAAGAATCTCTATCTCTCCCGTTTTTAAGCTCTCATTTATATCACCGCTTCTTTTAGCTACCTCGCCGGTAACTGCTATAACGAACTCATTTCTTAAAGAATATGCCTTTTCAAATATATCTTTATCCAGCTTTGTCTCATCAAAAAGCACCTGGACAAGACCGCTTCTGTCACGCATATCAACAAATATGATGGTCCCTAAGTTCCTTCTTTTCTGAACCCAGCCCATAAGCGTAACCTTTTTACCTATATCCTCTACAGAAACTTCAGCACACCTACAGCTGCGGCTGAGTCCTTCCATGCTCTCGGACATGTCTGCTCCTCCTGAAATCTGCCATACACTTAATTTCAGTTGTGTACCGTGGACGGTTCACAACGCATTACATAGTTTCATATTGTATAATAAATAAGAAAAACTTTCAATGTATTTATCCGTAATATCATTTTCACATATCACGGTATACCCATATTATGTCAATAGAAATAACTGTTTTTTTTATGCATTTTTCACTTTTTGGTCAGCTTTACAAAAATACTGTTCGTAAGTTATTGTGCATTTCCCCATTTTAAATTGTGGATAATGTGGATAAGTTAGGGGATAACGCAAAATTGAAGCAAGTTATCCCCATTTTTAGTGGATAACTTCAAAATTTTGGTGGATAAAATGGTTTTTTAAAATACACCAAAATATCGTTTTGTGCATATTGCATAAAAGCTTGATTTTTTCGTAAAATATAAAAAAATCATAAAAAAATGTTTCTCCCCCCTTTAATACAGATATATTCAAGTGTTTTACCGCCATAATCACTTTCTCGTTTTTTCATTTCTGTATCCGAAAAAAAAATGAAAAGCTTTCACTTAACTTTCTAAATATTTACGAGTTAAAGTTGTTATTATTTATAGCCGACATTCTTTTCGCAAAAAAATGAGGCCGCCGAAGCGAACCTCATCTTTAACCTTATAAATACAAACAATCATCAATCTGGAATGCCGCTGTTTTCCGCATTCTGAAGAGGATTCTTATGATCGTCGGATTCCTCAGCTGCCGGAGCTGCCTCTTCTGCTGCAGGTGCTTCTTCAGCTGCCGGAGTTGCCTCTTCTGCTGCAGGTGCTGCCTCCTCTGTCGCAGGTGCTTCTTCAGCTGCAGGCGCTGCCTCTTCTGCTGCAGGCGCTTCCTCAGCAGCAGGTGCGTCATCTGTACTGTATACAGTATCAGACTCTGTCTCCTCTGCCTTCTTAGGCTCTAAGTTAGCCTGCTTTATGCTCAGGCTTATCTTCTTCTCATCGGGGTTAAAGTCAACAACCTTAGCCTCAATCTCCTGACCGATAGAAAGTACGTCTGAAGGCTTACCTACATGCTCTCTTGATATCTGGGATACATGAAGAAGCGCATCGATTCCGTCCTCAAGCTGTATAAATGCACCGAAATCGGTCATCCTTGCAACCGTACCCTTTACTATGCTGCCTGTTGTATACTTTGAAGAAGCTGCATTCCAGGGATTCGTCTCAGGGAACTTAACACTGAGAGCTATCTTCTCACCGTTTATCTCCTTGATGAGGCACTCAACCTCTTCACCAACCTTGAAAAGCTTCTTAGGGCTCTCTGTTCTTCCCCAAGACATCTCTGAAATATGAAGAAGTCCGTCAACTCCGCCAAGGTCGATAAATGCACCGAAATCAGTAACATTCTTAACAGTTCCCTTAATCCTGTCGCCCGTGCTGATCTTAGCAAGTAACTCTTCCTTAAGCGCCTTCTTCTTCTCGGCAACAATTTCTTTACAGTTACCTATGATCCTTCTTTCTCTGGGATTATACTCCTGGATGATAAACTCAACATCCTGATCCGCATAAACGGAAAGATCTCTGACAAATGAATCGGAAACAAGACTTGCCGGTATAAATACCCTTGTCTCGTCTACTGTTACATTCAGACCGCCCTTAACTACCTGAGTAACCTTTGCAGTAAGCACCTCTTTATTCTCAAACGCCTGCTCAAGCTTAGCATTACCGGCCTCCTGACGCATCCTGCGATAAGAAAGCTGTACCTGACCGTCGCCGTCATTAACCTTGATGACTCTGGCTCTGATCTCATCTCCCGGTGAAACAAGAGACTTAAGATCAGCATCAGCCTCGGATGTATACTCACTCTTGGCTATGATACCGTCTGACTTATAATTGATGTTAAGAACGATCTCGTTATCCTTAACATCAATAACCGTTCCCTTTACTGTTTCTCCTACATGAACAGACTTAATGCTGTCCTCATTCTGTAATAACTCCTCAAAACTCTCTTCTGACACTGGTGTAAACCTCCTGGATTATGTTATTCGGGGTTGAAGCCCCTGCCGTAATACCTA
>CACZTL010000088.1 GCA_902784165.1 uncultured Lachnospiraceae bacterium
ACCGGAAGCAACGGTAAGTTCTTGCCTAATGATGCTTGCACCAGAGAGGAAGCAATTACATTCCTCTGGCGGATGTATGGTAAGCCCGCACCTAAAAGCGTGAACAGTAAATTTTCAGATGTTAAAAACAAAAGCAGATACTCATATAACGCTATAATGTGGGGAACCGAAAATGGCATCATAACAGGGTTAAACGGAAAATTTGCTCCCACCGATACATGTACAAGAGAGCAGATAATCACCATGCTTTGGAGGGTGACAGGCAAACCGAATCCAAGAAACATGACAAGCAAGTTCAGTGATGTAAAGAATACCAATAGTTATTCTTATAAGGCTATTTTATGGGCAAATCAAAACGGAATAGCAACCGGAAGCAACGGAAAATTCTATCCTGCTACCAAATGTAAAAGATGTGAGATAGTCACTTTTATTTACAGATATAGTAATTAAACACATTTTGACGATGATCAAAAAGCAGATCCACTTAGACATTTGTCTGTGTGGATCTGTTTTTTATTATAAACCGGAAGTGTTTCGAACACTCAGTAAACGGAGATAGACCAGAATTCCCGGTTTATTTTATTTTTTTTTGTGATCATTTCACTGTATTCGTATACCTGTAACTTTTGCAATTTTTAGATGGAGCAAGAGAACAAAAAATATTGACAAACGGTGGTAGAGGGAAAAGGAAGGTGAGAGTTAAAGGCGTAGTAAAAATGATTTGCCAAAGTGATCAGTATATCGTGCCTTGCATGATTATGAAAGAAATCGGTTGATTACATTATTCAACCCGGTGATCAGAGATAAAAAGTGAGCAAGTTCAAGGATATACAGAACAAAAACAGCTACTCATATAAAGCCATCATGTGGGGAACGGAAAAGGGCATCATCACCGGATCCGGCGTCATATTCGCCCCGAACAACACCTGCACCAGAGAACAGATCGTAACCATGCTCTGGCGCCTTGCAGGCAAGCCTGCGCCAAAGAGCGAAAGCAGCAAGTTCAAAGACGTACAGGACAAAAGCAGATATTCATATAATGCGATCCTCTGGGCTTCCGAAAAAGGCATCACCACCGGCGCAAACGGAGAGTTCAAGCCCGGCAAGACCTGTACCAGGGCGGAGATAGTTACATTTATATACAGGTATAAGAATACGGTGAAATAAATATTTTTTAGTAAGACATACCCCGTCCGATGTCTTCAGGATCATTCTCCTATTCCCCTTGCCTATGATATATATATAAATAGTAAAATATCACCAAAGAGGCTGCCGGGAGGCAAGCCCGGTTGGTGATGTTTTTTTGTATAGTTTCACATTTATTTAAGGTGATCATGCCGGGGAGACTGCGTATATGGAACAAATAAGAAAACTGCCCATAAGGGTGCAGGATATTTCATTTATCTGCAATAAAAAGAAGTAAAACTGCATTAGTATAATATAAGAGGGGACAATCTTCAGACATGGAAGAAAAAAAGGACAGGAACGAGATCATAAAGGAGGCGTATCATGAAAAAGAACAGGATAAAGATATCAAGGCTCACCGGATTTGCGGCGGCGGCAGGCGCAGTCTTACTGTCTGCAGGTGCTATCGGTACTGTGCCTGTTTCAGCTGAAACAACCGCAGCAAATTCATATATTTCCAAGGAGGCAGCCAAGGCCGCAGCGCTGAACCATGCTAAAGTAAATGCATCCAGGATAACAGGTTATGAGATCGAACTTGACAGGGAGTGGAATGGTGTATTTTATGAGATAGAATTTAATGCAAACGGCTTTGAGTATGATTATAAGATTAATGCGGAGAATGGTTCCATAGTCAAGTCGAAAAAAGAAGCAGATGACAAATGGGTGTCCCCGGTCATCAATCCTTCCAAACCGGTATCTGATAACAGTGCAGTTAAATATATAGGAAATGAAAAAGCCAAAGCTGCGGCGCTGATGCATGCAGGATTAAAAGCCGGTCAGATAACAGGCTTTAAGATCGAACTTGATCGTGGCAGCGGCGCTGCGCATTATGATATCGAATTCCGGGCAAACGGATATGAATATGATTACGAAATAAATGCAGCAAGCGGTAAGGTCA
>CACZTL010000089.1 GCA_902784165.1 uncultured Lachnospiraceae bacterium
ACAAATCGGTTTAACTGATGATCTGACTTTCACTGCAAAATCCTCCTTTCAGACAAGTCTGCGAAATATTATATCACATTTGTTACAATAGTTGCAAGGATTATTTATCCCTCCAGATTATCCTTCCCTTAGTAAGATCGTAAGGCGACATCTCCAATGTCACTTTATCTCCGGGTAATATACGTATATAATTCATACGAAGCTTACCGCTTATGTGAGCAAGAACCTGATGACCATTTTCAAGCTCCACCTGAAACATAGCATTTGGTAATTTCTCTATAACAACGCCTTCGATCTCAATAGCATCGGTTTTTGACATCAGTCTGCCTCCTTTCCTTCCTTCAGGAATAACTTAATAGCCCGTTTAATATCGGTATCAGCAAAGGTGCCGTGTACCTGACACCTTTTTTTTACAATCTGAACATGCTTTAGCTTTTTCTTCTTCGGGGCAACTAAAGGTTTTAATCTCCCGTCTGATAGATAAACAGTATCATCTTTTGCGCCGGTTATGACATATAATCTTCCTTTATCATGACCGGCCTTCGAAAAAGCAAAGCAACCGATAATATCATCATCCGTTGGTCTCATAGTATCAACCGATAATAATTTTTATGGAATCAAATACCTCATCCATATTTTTAGTACCGTCAACATTATGCAAAAGTCCTGCCTCCGCATAATATTTTTCAAGAGGTTCAGTCTGCTCATGATAAACACCGAGTCTGTTTTTAACAGTCTCTTCTTTATCATCTTCTCTCTGGACAAGCGCTTCACCGCACTTATCACATACGCCCTCTTCCTTAGGTGGATTAAAGCTTGTATGATAAGTAGCACCGCACTTAAGACATGCTCTTCTTCCGGACATACGACTTATAATCTCTTCATCCGGAACATCTACATTTACAGCGAAATCAAGGCTATCATTATTTGCCTTTAGCGCACTGTCCAAAGCTTCAGCCTGCGGAATAGTACGAGGATATCCGTCCAATACATATCCGTTACTGCAATCTGGCTCGGAAAATCTGTCCATGATCAGGTCAACAACAAGTTCATCCGGAACAAGCTCGCCTTTATCCATATAGACTTTTGCCTTTTTCCCGAGTTCTGTATTGTTTTTGATGTTTGCTCTGAATATATCACCGGTAGATATGTGCGGCACACCAAAGCTTTCAGCAATTTTCTTGGCCTGTGTACCTTTACCGGCTCCGGGAGCACCAAGCATAACGATCTTCATAATGAAACCTCCGTCATTATTCATCACTAAGGAATCCCTTATAGTTTTTATTTCTCATCATAGCTTCCATCTGCTTGAGTGTTTCTAAGATAACACCTACGATAATGATTATAGATGTACCTCCGAATGACACGCTCGCGCCGAAAATGCCCGAGAATATAATAGGTATGATGGCGATGACCATAAGCCAAATAGCACCTATAAAGACAACCGAATTAAGAACACTCTTCAAATAATCACTGGTCTTCTTACCGGGTGTAACTCCCGGAATAACACCGCCGCCTCTTTTGATATTATCAGCGATCTCAAGAGGGTTAAATGTAATACTTGTATAGAAGTATGCAAATGCAAGTATAAGACCGAGATATGCAGCAAGTCCGATAGTATAATGCCAAGCACCCGGATTAAACCAGTAAGAAGAAGTCAGATACTTTGTCCATTCAGGCTGACTCTTCATAATAAGTGTAGCGATTATAACCGGAAACTGCATGATGGATGATGCAAAGATTATAGGCATAACTCCGGCAGTATTTACTTTTAAAGGTATATGCGAAGCTTTACCGCCGAACACCCTACGTCCAACAACCTTGCCGGAATACTGAACGGGTATTCTTCTCTCTGCATCCTGTATTATACATACAAGTACGATGAGCAGCAGTGTTACACCGGCTATGATGCATATCGCCAATGCGGCAAGTCCGGGATGCTTACCGAATACAAACTGATTGAACAGATTTGCAAAATCAGAAGGAATTCCGGAAATTATATTGATAAGAAGGATCATAGAGATACCGTTTCCGACACCCTTTTCAGTAATCCTCTCACCCAGCCACATAAGTGCCGTAGCACCCGTAACAAGCGATACAACAATGATAAATATGGAAGCCACATAGTGACCGCCGCTCATTGTTTCATATCCGGCAATAAGTCCCTGACGTCCGAATCCTACAGCCATAGCAATGGACTCGGCAATAGCGAGACCTATTGTAATAAAACGAGTGATCGTATTCATCTTCTTACGACCGTCTTCACCTTCTCTTTGCATCTCTTCCAGCTTGGGAATAGCAACAGTAAGAAGCTGAACAATGATCGAAGATGTAATGTAAGGTGTGATGCTGAGCGCAAATAACGACAGCCTTTCAAACGAACCACCGGTAAAGGCGTTAAGGTAACTTAAATTACCTTCTCCGAGGCTTGACAAAAGCGAACTGAAGTAACTTGTATTTACGCCCGGTATCGGAATAAGACTTCCTATCCTGACAACAACAAGGATTCCAAGCACAAAAAGCATACGCTTGAAAACATCTCCGTTTTTAAATGCTCTGCCTAATGTCCGTAACATCAAATCACCTCACATGTACCGCCTGCCGCTTCGATTTTTTCTTTTGCGGAATCTGAGTAAGCATTTAACTTAACAGTAAGTTTCTTAGTTATCTCACCGTTACCTAAAAGCTTAACACCGTCATGAGGATTTTTAACAATTCCAGCTTTAATAAGCTCTTCTACAGTAACCTCTGCGCCGTCATCGAAAGAATCAAGTGCGGATACATTAACACCTATTATTTCAAGATGATTATAGTTCGTGAATCCTCTTTTGGGGATTCTTCTGTATAAAGGCATCTGACCGCCTTCAAAACCGGGTCTGGGTAAACCGCCTGAACGGGACTTCTGACCTTTCTGACCCCTGCCTGAAGTCTTGCCGTTACCTGAAGCATGTCCGCGTCCAACTCTGAATCTTTTTCTAACGGAGCCCTCTTCAGGCTTTAAGCTTGCTAAATCCATTTGGCACCTCCTTTTTAAGTATCTTTATCTTTAATCTTCAACCTTAAGCATATAACCTATCTGGGCTATCTGTCCTCTTGTTGAGGGATTATCCGGAAGGGTTACAGTTTTATGAAGCTTAGAAAGCCCCATAGCCTCAACTGTTCTTCTATGCTTAGGAATAGCTCCTATAGGCGACTTGATAAGTGTCACCTTGATAGTTTTATCTGCCATGTTAAGTGAGCCTCCTTTATCAGTTTAAAATCTCAGCAACAGACTTACCGCGAAGTCTTGCAAACTCCTCAGGTGTCTTCATTGATGAAAGCCCGTCGAGTGTTGCAAACACAACGTTTTGCTTGTTGTTAGAACCAAGAGATTTTGTACGAATATTTCTGATCCCTGCAAGCTCAAGCAATGCACGCGCAGGTCCTCCGGCGATAATACCGGTTCCTTCGGGAGCCTTCTTAAGAAGAACATTAGCTCCGCAGAACTTACCGATAAAATCATGAGGGATAGAACCATTCTCATCAATGGGAACCTCTATCATATGCTTAGCAGCATCCTCTTTACCCTTACGTATTGCTTCAGGGATCTCAGTAGCTTTTCCTACGCCGGCGCCGACATGACCGTTATTGTCGCCAACAACAACCAAAGCTGAAAAACGCATGTTACGACCGCCTTTTACAACCTTAGTAACTCGTTTGATGGCTACGACATTATCATTTAATTCGACCTGGTCGTTATCAAATCTGTTTTCTCTCATTGTCTGC
>CACZTL010000090.1 GCA_902784165.1 uncultured Lachnospiraceae bacterium
GCTTTCACGTCACTTTGCGTGAGCCCCGTTTCTTGCGGGCGACTTTGCTATACTATCACTTTAAGAATACCTTGTCAACACCTTTTTAAAATTTTTTTAAAATTATTTTTTCGCTTACTCTTCATCCAATTTCAATACACTCATAAATGCCCCCTGCGGTATAGTCACTTTACCTATTTGCCGCATTCGCTTTTTCCCTTCCTTTTGTTTTTCCAAAAGCTTCTTTTTACGTGATATATCTCCGCCGTAACACTTTGCAAGCACATCCTTGCGAAGTGCCTTTACCGTTTCTCTTGCGATTATCTTGTTGCCTATAGACGCCTGGATAGGAACCTCGAAGAGCTGACGCGGTATCTCAGCTTTAAGCTTTTCACACATTTTCCTGCCGCGCTCAACTGCGCTTCCTTCAAATACGATAAATGAAAGCGCATCTACTTCCTCCCTGTTTATGAGGATATCAAGCTTACACAGCTTTGATTCTTTATAGCCGGACATTTCATAATCAAATGAGGCATAACCCCTTGATCTCGACTTCAGCGCATCAAAAAAATCATAAATTATTTCGTTAAGAGGCAGCTCGTACCTTAAAAGCGCACGGGTCTGCTCTATATATTCCATGCCGTGATATATCCCGCGTCGTTGCTGACACAGTTCCATAATAGCCCCTACATATTCTGTCGTTACCATGATTTCCGCATTTACGACAGGCTCCTCCATGTATGCGATCTTGGATACATCCGGAAGGTTAGACGGATTAGTAAGTTCAATCTCGCTTCCGTCTGTAAGGTGCACTTTATAAACAACACCCGGCGCTGTAGTTACCAGATCCAGATTGTACTCTCTCTCAAGTCTTTCCTGTATTACGTCCAAATGTAACAATCCCAGGAATCCGCATCTGAAGCCGAAACCCAGTGCGACCGAGGTTTCCGGTTCGTAGCTTAGCGCCGCATCGTTTAGCTGCAGCTTTTCAAGTGCATCTCTTAAGTCCTGATACTTTGCTCCGTCCGCAGGATATATGCCGCAAAACACCATAGGATTTACTTTTTTATATCCCGGAAGCGGTTCTGCGCAAGGTCTTTTATCTTCAGTAACCGTATCACCTACGCTTACATCTCTGACATTTTTTATAGCTGCGGCTATATATCCCACCATTCCCGCCGAAAGCTCATCACACGGCAGGAATCTGCCCGGTCCGAATGTTCCGACCTCCGCAACTTCTTCCACTGCTCCCGTGGCCATCATTCTTATTTTTGTGCCTTTTCGCACGGTTCCTTCCATTACCCTTACAAAAATCACAGCCCCCTTATACATATCATAAAGGGAATCAAATATAAGAGCAGCCAGCGGCTCCGTTTCGTCGCCCGCCGGAGCCGGTATTTTTTTTACCACCGCTTCAAGCACATCCCCGATATTAATACCGTTCTTTGCAGATATAAGCGGAGCATCTGAAGCTTCGATACCGATAACATCCTCTATTTCTTCCTTTACCCGTTCGGGATCTGCGCTCGGAAGATCTATTTTATTAATAACCGGCAAGACTTCAAGATCATGGTCGATAGCCAGGTACACATTTGCCAGAGTCTGGGCTTCTATACCCTGAGCAGCATCAACAACAAGTATAGCTCCCTCACAGGCTGCGAGCGAACGCGATACCTCATAATTAAAATCTACATGACCGGGAGTGTCTATAAGATTAAATACATATGTGTTTCCGTCTTTCGCTTCATACTTGAGCCTGACAGTCTGTGCCTTTATGGTGATACCTCTCTCACGCTCAAGATCCATATTGTCAAGAACCTGCTCCTGCATCTCACGCTCTGTCAGCGTCTGAGTCAGTTCTATTATCCTGTCGGCCAGGGTTGATTTTCCGTGATCGATATGTGCGATTATACAAAAATTACGGATATATTCTTTATTATCTGCCATTGTTACTCCTTGATTATAAGCTGTCGGCACACTTGTGACAAAAAAAGAGGCTGCCGGCAACCGACAACCCCTGCCTTTTATATCAAAATATGTTATCTTCCGTCTCTTCCCTGAAGGAATGAAGGTAACTTTATCCCGCCGCTTCGGGGCTCCTGTGAAGGAGCAGGTGAAGGAGAGGGCGCCTTAGGCGCTGCGCTCGGAGCACTTTCCCTTACCTTGGGCTCAGAACTGCCGCTTGTTCCCGAAAATGAAACGGTAGGCTGATAACCAACAGTCTGTCTGGGCATACTGCTCGTCGATCTCTTAGAAGTGCCGATACGTCCGAGCTCTTTGTCATCCATACCCGTAGCAATAACAGTTATAACGACATCATCCGCCTCATTCTCATCAAACATAACGCCGAATATAACGTTAGCTTCTTCACCGGCCATCTCGCGCACATAGCTTGCAGCGATATTAACATCCTCAAGGGATGCGTTTCCGCATATATTTATAATTACATTAGCTGCGCCGTTGATAGTCGTTTCAAGAAGAGGTGAGCTTACAGCCTGCTGGACAGCTTCCATAGCCTTGTCGTCACCTGATGATCTTCCGATACCGATATGTGCAAATCCCATATCCTTCATTACGGTCTGAACGTCCGCAAAGTCAAGATTGATAAGAGCAGGAACATTAATAAGATCAGTAATACCCTGTACAGACTGCTGAAGCACTTCATCAGCCTTCTTAAGAGCTTCGGGCATAGACGTTCTCTTGTCAACTATCTGAAGAAGCTTCTGGTTAGGGATTACAATAAGTGTGTCCACATTATCTTTGAGGTTTTCGATACCCATGATAGCGTTATCAAGGCGCTTTCTTCCTTCAAAATCAAAAGGCTTTGTAACAACGCCGACCGTAAGCGCACCCTGGCTTTTAGCTATGTTTGCTATTACAGGAGCCGCTCCCGTTCCTGTACCGCCGCCCATACCGCAGGTTACAAAAACCATGTCGGCACCTTCAAATGCCTTTGCAATCTCCTCAAGACTCTCCTCGGCCGCTTTCTGACCGATCTCGGGCTGAGCGCCTGCTCCGAGACCCTTAGTGAGCTTTTCTCCTATCTGTATGGTCATAGGAGCTTTACAACTCAAAAGCGCCTGACTGTCGGTATTTATACCTATAAGCTCGGCACTGCTTATATTTTCGTCTACCATGCGGTTCACGGCGTTATTACCGGCACCGCCGACACCGACTACCTTTATCTTTGCTACCGGCTCCACGTCATTCGTATTTATCTCCAACAAGGCTATAGCCCTCCTTACATTTTTCGCATAAATTAACATTTACATTCTATATGCTTTTCTGATTTATTTCAACCTTTTATTTACTAAAATTTTTCTTAAATTTTAAGTTTTATTACGTTTGTATGTAGATGTTCTTCGAACTTCCGTCAAATCTTTCCATATGAATCACCCCCGAAATATCATCCAGACCGGGCGTGATATTTTTTATCCTCTCCATTTTTTCCGTAACATATGTATTATCGCCGCAGTAGATAATCACATCCTTGACGGTCACGGAAGCAAGATAATTCTCGTCAAAATCTATAGCCTGCGAGTCTATGTTATACCTTGCAAATGTATCGGCGTAATTCACTATCGACTTAAGAGCATCCCCGGGCACAGGTAAAGCATCACCCTTCTGAAGCTTTCCGGCATCGATACCCCTTATCTCCGGAAGATCTCCTACCGTCATTTCCGACACCTCTGCTACGCAACCTTTGTCATCGATCAGGTAATTCTCTCCTTCACCGCGCACATAGCCTACAAGCGTTTTTTCATTTACATAAATATCTATGATCTCCGGAGTTCTCAATGATACCTCGTACTCGGACGAAAACGGCAGCGTCTTATCCTTAGGGCCGAAAAGCTTAAACAACAGGCTGTTTCCGGGCAGCTCGTTATTAAAAATGTACTCATTTAACTCGGCGGTCGTCATGCGGGTGTTGCCGTGGTATTTTACTTCCTTTGTCTTAAATCCCAGGACAAATACCATACCCGCAAGCAATGCGCCCGCAACTGCTATCAGGGCAACCACCATGCCTGTCTTTAGCTTTTTTTTCTTGTTTTTTTTATGTCTCAGATCGCTCATACCTACTATCCTCTTGCATATTTCAGACAAGTACGGTTCAAGTGTGTCAGATGGGGACAGGCAGACAGGGGGACGTTGCTTTTGTCTTGGGTAACCCGAGACAAAAGCAACGTCCCCCTGTCTGCCTGTCCCCGTTTGACACACTTTATCTTTTTCTTAACTCTCTGCGGCTTGCAACGCCCATTACTATCCCCATCTCCGCAAGCAAAAACAACACAGACGTTCCTCCGTAGCTTATAAACGGCAGGGTCACTCCGGTATTAACTATCATCCCGGTAGCTACGCCGATATTTACAAACACCTGTATGGCCACATGGAAAAATACTCCCATGCACAAAAGCATTCCGAGACGGTCGGATGAGCTCTTGGCTATCGCCCGGATCCTCCAGAGAAGAAGAGCAAACATCACAACCGTCATAACAGCACCGAATATACCGAGCTCCTCGCAGATCACGGCAAATATCATATCGTTCTGTGCTTCGGGCAGATTTCCGAGCTTTTGAAGGCTTTTACCGAGTCCCTTGCCGAACAGCCCGCCCGAGCCTATTGCATATTTTGCCTGAATCGTCTGATATGCCTCATCAGCCGCAAACTCTTCGGGTCTCATCCATGCACAGAGCCTTCTGAGGCGGAAATTATTGCCCGGAGTTGCGGTGAGTCCGTATAGGCAGGCTATAAACACTACCACACCGATGCAGGCAAACAGTATGTAATAGCCTTTTTTATTTCTGTTCACCATAAATGTCATAAGCGTCGGTATGAGGAATAAAATTATGGCACTGCTCATATTATTACTTATCGTTAACGACAAAAAGGCAGGGATAACGCCGCAAACCAGTATAAGATGCACCGACCTGCTGTGCAAAAGATAATTGAGCACATTTCCGTTATACCGGACTTCAAATCTCTTCGGCTGCTTAGCTATAACAACGGCCGTTATAGCGATAGAAGCTATCTTAAAAAGCTCTACAGGCTGAAAGTTCACGGGTCCTAAGCTTATCCACCTTACCGCGCCGTAATCCTCGCCGCCGTGGCCTTTAAAAATAAGCATGATCATGGCGCCGAAGGAAACAAGATACAACAGCCCAAGCACCGCTTTATTAGCTATTATTTTTTTATAATTGAGCCTTGATATAACGAAACATATTATAAGCCCCAAAACAGTTGCAAGTATCTGGGTTCTCAGCATAGAAAAGCTTGAACCGGTTTCCTTCAGCGACAGATGAGTCGTAGAAGAATAGATCATAACAAGCCCGAAAACAAGGATAAGCCCCAGGGAAAAAACAAATGAAAAATCAACCCCTGCCTTTTTAGCCTGACGGGGAGATCTTCCCTGATGTATTGAAAATTGTCTGTTTGTAAGCTCTCTTACCCCTTTTACCAGCGGAAGAGCACTCAGCTTTTCTCCCATAGCATACACCCGTTAGCAAATCGCATTTACCGCATCCTTAAACGCCCTTCCGCGCTCTTCAAAATTTTTAAACTGATCCCAGCTTGCGCAAGCCGGCGATAAAAGAACATGATCGCCGGGCTCGGAATCCCTTGCGCAAATCTCAACTGCCGTTTTTATGTCGCCTGCCATAACACAATTATCAAATCCGTGCTTTACGGCAGTTTCCCTGATCTTATCGGCAGTTGCGCCTACAAGCACCAGTTCCTTTACCCTGCCCGGAAAGACCTCCAAAAGATCATCAAACTCCGAATTCTTATCATATCCGCCGGCTATAAGGATCACGGGACCCTTCATTGCCTCAACGGCCTTTATGGCAGCATCCGTATTAGTTCCTTTGGAATCATTAAAATACTTGACACCGTTTTTCTCTCTCACAAATTCGATCCTGTGCTCAACGCCCTTGAAATTTTTTATCACGTCAAGTGCCAGCTCTTCCGGCACACCGGCGGCTGTCGCCATAGCAAAGGCCGCCATTATATTTTCATAGTTATGCGTACCGGGAAGCTTCGTATCATTTACATTTAAAAGTTCCCTCTGTGTATCCTCTTCTATTATGTAAATGTGTTCGCCCGAGCACCACAATCCCTTAGGCGGCTTATTCAGGCGCCCGAACCATACCACATTGGCCGGACAGACTTCTCCGAAGCTCTTGAGCCTTTCATCGTCATAATTTAAAACGCAGGTATCAAACTCATCCTGGTTTTCGCATATACTTTCCTTCACGCGCGCGTATTCATCCATAGTATGGTGTCTGTCCAAATGATCCGGCGTGATATTTAATATCGCCGTGATCATGGGATGGAATGTTTCTGTAGTCTCAAGCTGGTAGCTGCTTATCTCCGCCACCGAAAATGATCCTTCCGTTGTTTTTTCCGCCTCGGATGTGTAGGGATTACCTATGTTTCCTACCACGAAAGTCGCCGGATTCCAGGCTTTAAGTATCTCCCCCGTAAGAGTAGTCGTTGTGGTCTTTCCGTTTGTTCCCGTTATCGCAACCACCTTACCCTTCTCAAATCTGTATGCGAGCTCTATCTCACCCCAGATTTTTATATTTTTTTCTTTAAAGAGCCGGAATATCTCACTTTCGGGAAACACACCGGGACTCGGAACACAAAGGTTAACGGCTGAAAGGATCTCTTCCGGAAACTCACCTGTAAATATCTCACAGTCATACTCCCCCAAAAGCTCTCTTACGTGATCTATATCTGTTTTTTCATTTTGGTCAAATATTATGACTCTTTCCACATGTCTTTTTAAGAGCTTTGCCGCGCTCACGCCGCTGACTCCGGTACCTATGACACATGCTGTTTTTATTCCTTTAAGTTCATTCATAGCATTTCCTCTTTTGTGCAGACGGTTTTAGGGTGTGTCAGAATCAAGTCCCCTCAGTTTCTTCAGTCTCCTCACCCTCCTCATAAGCCTCATCGCTTTCATAAGTCTCGTAGGATGTTTCCGTAAAGTCATTACTTTCATACGTATCGTAATAAGCTTCTCCGGTGTCCCCTTCCGTTTCCTCTCCTTCAACAGACTCCGTCGCTTTAACACCCATAACCGGAAGAAGGTCGGTCATTATATCCTTAGTAAGCGTCTGGGCATCCATACCGTCACCATCGCCGCCTGTTGTGCCTTCAGGCTCATCTATAACTACGTAAAGTATAAAATCCGGATTCTCGGCCGGAGCAAAGGACATCACCGATACAAGCCATTCTTTTTTATCTCTCGGATGCTTCTGGGCAGTAGCTGTTTTTCCGCCCATAGAGTAGCCTTCCACCTTGGAATACTGCACGGCGTATTCCTCAACGCCCGCCTTTAGATATTGTTTTATGTGCTCAGATGTTTCTTTGGTAACCGGCTTCCTTACAACTGTAGGGTTTATAGCCTTTACGGTTTTACCCTCGCTGTCGGTAATCGACTTTACAATATGCGGCTGATAATAATTTCCTCCGTTTACAAGGGCACCGTAGGCTGCAACCATCTGAACCATATTTACCTCAAGGTTTTGACCGAACGAATTTGAAGCGATGTCAGACTCCGCCATAGCTGCCGGATCCTTGAGCACACCTCTTGTTTCATCCGGGAGGTCAACTCCCGTTCTGGTTCCGAAGCCGAATGCGTACTGGTTTTCCACCATGCGCTCTGCTCCGAGTTCAAAACCAATATCCATAAGTGCAACGTTGCAGGAATCACCGAGAGCTTCTTCAAGATCAAGAGTTCCGTGGCCGCCCGCGTAATTCATCCAACAGCGCATATTATAATTCTCAACCTCTTTATATCCCTTACAATAAAATTCCTGGCCGTCGTAAGTCTTTCCCTCTTCAAGTGCCGATGCAACGGTTATTGATTTGAATGTAGAACCCGGTTCATATGACCTTGATACACAGAAATTATTCCAAAGCTGATAAAGCTTTTGTGCATCATCCATATCCTCTGTTTCATCAGCGCTTAACATTTCAACCGCTTCTTCATTCCTTGGATCATTTAAGTCAAAGAACGGCCAGCTTGCCATCCCCAGTATTTCTCCGCTGTTAGGGTCATAAACTATAGCGGCTGTATTAGCAGACTGCTTATTTGTGTTATACTTAAGCAACTTTTTTTCAAGAATGCTTTGCACACCGTAATCGATGGTGCTTACGACATTAAATCCGTCAGAAGCTTCATAAGTACTGTTCTGCGATTCTACGCCCTCGCCTATATATGAAAGATCGAGACCTTCGATGCCGCTCAAGACATCATCATACTGTTTCTCAAGTCCCATCTCTCCGCCATTGGCTTCAGTAGCAAAGCCTATAACATCAGCGGCAAGATTATTAAAGGGATACGATCTTATATACCCCTCTTCAAACCAGACTCCGTTAAAGCTTACCCTTTTATTGTCATTATCACGCTCCTGCTTCTCTTGCATATAGGCATCATACTTTTCGGCAGGAATCTCTTTAAGCATGCGCTCATAACGGCTGTCCGGTTTATTTTCGATCTTATCTCTCACTTCTGAAGTATCAATATCGAAATATCTTTTTAATGCATCGGCAGTTTCATCTCTGACTTCCTCAGAGCTTATGCTTAGAACATGCGGGTCTAATATAAGCGTATAAACCCTGTTGCTGTAGGCGAGAACCGTTCCGTTTCTGTCCGTGATAGCTCCGCGCTTTCCGGCTCCGGTATCATCCGCCGACGACTGCTGACTTAAAACCTTCTTTGAATAATCCTCGCCATGCGCAGCCACCGTAACAATCACACTTCCGAGCAACACGGCAGATCCGGCTAAAAACGCCAAAAAGAACGCATGCGATCTTCTCGACATACGCCTTCTCATCAGCTTGCTTTTATTTACTCTTTTTTTTGTATTTTTTGCCATTTATACCTCATTACCGTGGTGCGGAAACCCGATTCAATCCATATTCATATGCTCCTCAGATTGATTATGCAAATATTCCGAAACCGTCGTAACTCTTCCGGTTTTAATCAGCTTTTTCTTTTATCAGAGCTTCCTTAATCAATATCCTTATACTGCTTTATATATCCTTCACCATCGGCATTATATGTGATTATCTGACCATCTCCCGGATAAACCATACCGTATTCATTCATTGCAGTATCCTTTATGGCGTCATAATCTACACTTTTATTTATCTCTGCTTCAAGAGCTTCATTTTTACCTGTCAGTTCGGTAAGCACACTCTGAAGCCGCTCCGCCTCATTTGCTCTCTGTGCAACCTCCCCTCTGGAAGTAAGATGAAGCACGCCTGCCCCCACCACAAAAGCAACACCGATACATATGCCTATCACGGCAAGCTTTTTATTTCTTGCCGCCTTCGCCTGCGCTCTGACTCTCGCAAGCCTTTTTGCTTTCCTTACCCTTATGGCTCTTTCTTTTTTTACCTGAGGATCTTCCTCAAAGAATTCTTCGGGAACGGGAGCCGCTGTATACACATTACGTGCAGCGCTGCCGTCTTGATAGTACTGTTTGTATTTGTAAGCCGGCATATCGACTCCTCCTTTATTATTTGACACACGAACCCCTACGCCCGTTCGAACACTCGAAGCTTCGCACTCTTCGACCTGCTGTTTACATTCATCTCTTCCTCACCGGGAAGGATCGGTTTATTAGAAACAACACGCCCCAACGGCTTTTTTCCGCACACACACACAGGGAAATCCGGAGGGCAGGTACATGGATCCTGCGCTGCTTTAAAAGCATTCTTAACGATCCTGTCCTCAAGAGAGTGAAAGGTTATGACACAAAACCTTCCGCCGCTTTTTAAGCCGTCTATCATATCAACAACGGCTTTTTCAAGACTTTCGAGTTCACCGTTTACCGCTATACGTATAGCCTGAAAGGTTCTTTTTGACGGATGCCCTCCGTCTCTCCTGAACTTAGCAGGTATCGACGCCTTTACGATCTCATTTAGGGCAAATGTAGTCTTTATTTCGCCCTTTTGCCTCTCCTTTACGATCATGTCAGCTATCCGGCCCGCAAATCTTTCCTCACCGTATACTTTAAGAATCCTTGCAAGCTCCTCCCGCGAAGCCCCATTTACAATATCGGACGCGGTACGCTCACTTCGTTTATCCATCCGCATATCAAGCGGCGCATCGTGATTATAAGAAAAACCTCTCTCAGGAGTATCGAGCTGATACGAAGAAACGCCCAGATCCAGAACTATTCCGTCAACACCGGAAATCCCGAGTTCAGTCATAACCTCTGCGAATCTGTCGTAATTACTTCTGACAAATGTTATCTTATCACTAAAGCTGTCAAGTCTTTTCTTTGCAGCATCTATGGCATCTCCGTCCCTGTCAAAGCAGATCAGACGTCCTTTGTCAAGACGCTTAACTATTTCGAGGCTGTGTCCTCCGCCTCCGAGCGTGCCGTCTGCATATATGCCATCCGGCTTTATATCGAGATTATCTATCGTTTCTTCTAATAATACGGAAATATGTTTAAAATCCATATTGCATCCAAATATCCTTGCACAAGGGGCTGCTCTTATGATAATTAAGGAACAGCCCCCCAACACAACCTATAAATTTATATTGCGATCAGCTGTCTTTGCTGTAGCAATATCTTAAAGTGACAGACCGAGGTCTGTAAGATCCATGGTAAGAGAATCCAAATCTTCACTTACTTCGGAAATATGCTCACTCCATGCAGAAGCGCTCCATATCTCGATACGGTTGCCTTCTCCTACAAGCGTAAGCTCCTTTTCCTCACCCAGTATGCCTCTAAGATTAGGAGGAACCACTATCCTCCCCTGCTTATCAAGGTCACAATCAACAGCTCCCGACATAAAGAACTGATGGATCTTTCTGGATCTCGGGTCTAAGAGCGGAAGAGCGTCAAGCTTTGAGGCAAATGTATCCCAGCCCTCAACTGTATAGACATAAAGGCAGGGATCCAGACCACGGGAAATAACAACCCGCTCTCCGAGATTCTCGCGGAGCTTAGCGGGAAGTATCACACGACCCTTGTCGTCAATACCATGATTGTATTCTCCCTTAAACATAGCTTTAACACCTCAATAAATGAAAAATCCTCCATTTTATGACACTTCGCTCCACAAAATGGGAATTTCCTCCACTCGCACTTAAATTCTACCATTTTTTTACAAAATATCAAGGCTTACGAAAAAATAAAAAAAGAACACAGAATATGAATACTCTGTGTACTTCTACACTTTAGACACTATATATAGTATATCAGCCGCCTATACTCCCAATATATGCGATAGGTCAAGTTTGTTAAGATAACGTATGTTCGAATAAAGAGAATATGTGAATTTTTAGTGAATTATTATCCTTTATGTGAACCGCATTACCGGTAAATTGTTTGTCACGATCCGGCGCCCGGTAATCATTGTTTCAGGGTGTCAGACATTAACAATCATTTCCCGATACAGCTTGCACAAGGCTTATATCCCTTTCGGATAAGGGAAGCCCGGCTGCCGTTTAGCTCCGTACGGTTTTTCTCTGAAATCCTTCCGACCATGCTGCAGCCGGGTCTGTGGAATGTCTTTGAGGTAACGCTTGCAATCCAGATGTCTGAAGCTTCTTTATTCTTATCAGCCACATCCTGCTGCACTTTTGTATCTGCAGGCTTCACACCCGGATTCTTAGTTTTTTCCGCCTCTTTTACGCTCTTTGTCTCAACATCTCTTACATCGGATTCATCAGCGTCTATAACGATAAAATCCTCTTCCCTGAAGCTTTTCTTATGCTTTACATGCTTACTTTTACTTGTGCTTGCTTTACATCTGCACGAACTCTTCACATCATCAAATCCGCCGAATCTGCTTCCCGGATTTGAGTCAACTTTTCTTTTCAGATAGATCAGTGCCGCCAGACCTACAACACCGCAAACTCCTGCCACGATTACGGGTGCGCTAAGTAACAGTGAACCTTTAAGCAAATGTTTGCTTATGCGTTTTGCCATTCTGTAATTATCAAACAACATAAAACCGCCTCCTCGGATTACGAACTATGTAATTATTTGTACTAAACGAGAAATTTATGTCACCCACATTATAATACATTATCCGAAAAAAATACAGAAAAAAAACGTTACTATTCAGCGATAATTATAGTGTGTCAAGATGGGGACAGTCCCTTTGTGTCAAAAATTAAGGCTTTATAAAGAAGTATTATCC
>CACZTL010000091.1 GCA_902784165.1 uncultured Lachnospiraceae bacterium
CCGACCACTGCATAAGACTCTATCGTCCACTCGCTCGGATCGGATATCTGCATATTTACCATCTTGTAGATAAGATCCTCTGGCATCGATGTCTGGAAGGCGTTGGAGAGCGATCCGAATATCTGCTGGTAGTTTGTCAAAAGCTCCGGTGATGACGTAAGCTTCTTAACTACTGCCGTGATGATCGCCATATGATCCTTACCTCGCTGGTTATCACCTGTTTCAAAAGCATATCTCTCCCTTGCAAAGAACAACGCCGCCTCACCGTTCAGGTGATTTATACCCTCTTCATAGTGATACTTAGGATTAAGCGTCGATGTAAACTCATAATCGGAATCTACGTCGATACCCCCAAGGGTATCGACTATCCGCTCAAATCCCGAGAAATTCATACGCAGATAGTAGTTGATATCCGTATCATAAAGCATAGAGAGCGTACCCATGGAAACGTCAACTCCGTACATGCCGGCATGCGTAAGCTTGTCAGGCTCGCCGTCGCTTATCGTCAGCGGCACATAATAGTCTCTCGGCGTATTTATAAGCAGGATATGCTTTGTCTTCATATTAACCACCGCAAGTACGTTAACGTCACTTCGGCTGGTCTTCATCGTTTCGCCAAATGTATCTATACCGCTCAGATAGAGTGTAAATACATCCACATCCGACTGCGGCGTCGAGCCTGATCCGGAAATTTCATGCTCTACATCTACCGAATATATGATCCTTATTTTATCTTTAAAATCCTCATATCCTTCTGTCTCTTCAAGAAGTGTATCATATGATTCATTATAAATGATCGCAGTTACGTCTCTTCCTGTAAGTGAATCTGCCAGAGCCGTAACACCTGCCTGAGGCGTATAAGATACTCCGACGACCTTGGAATCTATATCCGTCTGTACCCTGCTTATCTCCTGATTATGGGCTCCTGCCACATAACCCACCTGCTCGCCCTTAAGCTGTTCTATCGACTCAATATCACTGCTCTTTAATACGGCTACATGCATGGTAGATATCGTGGCCTGACCCTGGTTCGTTATCTTTTTTATAGAGTTTATAACCGCTCCCGAAAAGCCCATCGAGAATATCAATCCCGCGCACACCAGCCCCGTAATGATAAGCATGACTATGGTCGACCATTTTCTTATCATCGAAATGAAGCCGAGCGCTATGATTCCTGCAAGTAAACCTATATAAAGCCCCCAGGCCTGATTAGGGAGCATCCCTTTGCCTACCAGCGAAACAAACAGAACCACTGCCAGTACTATCTCAAGTGCAAGTAACGCAAACAGTATGCCTTTTGGCACTCTGTAGTTGTTGCCTGATTTCTTTTGTCTTCTTTTTTCGGCGTATCCCATTTTATTCCCTGTTCCTTATAAATTTGGGTGCTTTTATACTACAAAAAGTCATTTTACCCTTTTTTTTAACATTTGTAAAGTGTGTCAGATGGGGACAGTCCCTTTGTGTCAAAAGGGGCAAGCCCCTTTTGACACAAAGGGACTGTCCCCATCTGACACACTTTATCCTGATCTACTCAGCCAACACACTATCAAGCTTACTCTTGCCTTCAGCCACCATAGACGGATCCTGAAGCATGACATAAGTCGTCGTATTAGGCATGGAGAAGGTGGTAGCCGATGATCCGGCGCCCGTTACCGCATAGCTTTGCACATCCCATCCCGAAGAATCGGAAAGCTGCCTGTTTACTATCTTATAGAATACATCCTGCGGCATATTGGTCTGTATTGAATCCGATATCTTGTCAAATATAGTATTATAATTAAGCAGAACATCTCTTGATGAGGTCAGCTTCTGTATCGTCGCAGTAATGACCTTCATCTGGTCGATTCCTCGCTGGTTATCACCGCTTGCAAAGGCTTTTCGCTCTCTTGCAAATGCAAGCGCCTCTATACCGCTCATGTGGTTCATGCCCTTATTAAAGTGATATCCGCCTCCCGTAACGGTAAAGTCGTAATCCGACTCCACATCGATACCGCCGATAGCGTCGATTATGGTCTCAAAGCCCGTGAAATTCATACGCAGGTAATAATCGACCTTTTCGTTGTAAAGATTCTCAAGGGTTCCTATGGAGTTCTGAATGCCGTAAAGTCCGGCATGCGTCAGCTTATCATACACATCCCCGCTGACCGGCATGGTCACATAGTAATCTCTTGGCGTACTCAAAAGCTGTACCTTCTTTGTCTTGGTATTAACGGCCGCAAGTATATTAACGTCACTGCGGCTTGTGTTCACAACCGCGCCGTGGGTGTCGATACCGCTGATGTATACCAGAAATACGTCCTCGCTCTTTACATTTTCCGTGACTACATCGGTTTCGATATTAAACTCATCGATGTATCTGATCTCATCTGCAAATGTTTCATACCCTTCTGTCTCGTCAAGCACGTCAAGGTATGACTCGTTAAGAACGATGGCAGGAACCGTATCGTCCCTGAGCGAATCCGCAAGGGCTGTGAAGCCGGCTTCCTCACGGTACACGAGGTTAGGTGCCTTCTCGTCTATATGAGTCTTTACCTTTAATATCTCGTCGTCTGACAGATTAACATTATAAGCGATTGCCTTGTTTGCCAGGTCTGAAAGTGTGTTATAGGGCGAATCCTTAAGAACCGCAACCTTCATCTCTGATACATTTACCTCACGCTCTTTGGCCGTGATGATATCTACAGTTCTGTTTACGGAGCTTGCAAAAAGCACTCCGTACAGCGCCAGCGCCGACGCCGCGGCCGTGATCACGATCATGACGATGTTAGACCATTTACGCATCATGGCAATGACCGATACTGCAAGTATCGCAACAACTACACCTATGATAATCCCGAGGTAATGCCCGGGAAGCAGGCCTTTTCCCGCGGTTGATATAAGCCCTATAACCGTAAGAACGGCAAGAAGAGCCATCAAGCCCAGAAGCACTGCATTCAGCACATAGCTTCTTTTCTTCTTTGTTTTACTCATACTATTATTTCTCTCCGTATTTTTTTTTGCCGTTAAATTATACTCTTTTTGTAAGAAAAATCAAGCCTTATGCGTGTGTCAAGCGGGGACACACCGCTTTATAGCCGGTAATGCCGCTTATTAAACAAAAATGCCGTTCCGTGGTGCGGCAGAAGCTTATCCATAAACGAGAATACCTCCTCCTGAAGTGCCTCCCCCTTTTGCCTGAAGATCGACTTCTCCTCGAGCTCGTGCTCAAAATGCGGCACCTCAGCCTTAAGAGCATGTATATATTCTTTCCAATAAGCGTCCGCTTCCTTACCGACCGGCAGCGTGCTTCGCCTTTTTATACCGGCGTGTTCGTAAAGCTTCCATTTCATAGTCGCCATCTTATCCCTGAGCCGGCGTATTCCTTCACTTCTTTCATATTTTGCAATATCAAAAGCCTTGCCGCGCAGGGAAAACACCTTGTCATCCACCCGATGTGTTGCTATAGGAACAACCTTTACTCCAGCCTCCTTTGCGACATCATAAGCGCCGGGAAAGATTCCGGCAATCAGCTTGTTGGGCGACACGTTCCACGTCCCCTCCGGATACATAAGAACACTTACTCCTTTTGAAAGCGCCGCCTTCATCTTTTCCTTTGACGCCGCCCTGCTTTCCTTATCCTCTCGGTCTATGAGGATTACCCCGTTTAAAAAGCCTGATATATTATCAATCCTTGAATTAAAGAACTGCTCAAGACTTCCTACAAGTATATAAGCATGCCTTCCTGCTGTGATGAGCGAGTCCTCGACATCCTCCCTAAATCCGTGTGTGCATGCAAATATAACAGGCTCGTCAGGAAGCGGCGCCCTGTGAAGTATCTTGAGTCTTGTTTTAACCTTAAGAGGCATGAATCCTCTCACTATCGGGTTTATAAGGCGCCTGAATTTGACGCCCCTGTCCGAAATTACTTTTTCGGGATCATTGTTAAGAAGATATCTGAAATAGCCTTTGCTCATATTTTCTCCTGTTAGCTACAGTTTATTACAGGGTCAGGTGTATCATGAAGGAAAGTGTGTCAGTTGGGGACAGTCCCTTTGTGTCAGGACTGACACAAAGGGACTGTCCCCGATTGACACACTCTAATATGATTATATACACAATGTATCAAAAATACTAATTAAAAAAGTATAAAAAAAACTGCCGCAGCAGTTTTTGTTTTCTTAAGCTTTTCCGGCTTCTTTTTCAGGTTCGCCCCACTCGGCTACCGTATCCTCAAGCAGCTTCATGAATTCTTCATCACCCATTTCGTTGGTTTTATCGTTAATGCTGCCTAATGTTCCGAAAAAGTTGATTCCCTTCTTGTCTGTGTCGCAGCTTCCCGGCGCGCATGAGCTGCAGTTATGTGTGCAGCCGCCTGCTGCAGATGTCTTATCTGACATGTCTGTACCTCCTTGCTTATTTATCCGATTATCTTTCCTGTTTAGCGCTCAAACAGAAAGCAGGAAAAATAGTTATTAAGAATCATACGTCATACAAACATGTTATTCAACTCACATACCTGTCGATATGGGTAAATCGTGGTGTGTCAAAGTGTGTCAGATGGGAACACCACCCCTACACTTGACCGTACGCCCATCTCAATAAAGCCCTCACACTACATAAACACGGCACTTCATATCCCCCCAGGGGGGTTGTCTAAAATAATAAAAAGCATATCATAATTAGAGAACATACATTTACATAAGGAATCGGGATAACCCCGTATTTCCTTGCGGATAAGGATTTCACATGAAAAGCTATATTATAAAGCGGTTACTGCAGCTGATACCGATCGTTATCGGGATTACCCTGCTTTCCTTTGCGATGATGCGCATGGCAGGAAGCGATGCCGTAACACAGATGTATTCACAATCGGGAGCCATCGTTTCCGAAGAGGTTATACAAAAGGCCAGGGAAGAGCTGGGGCTTGATAAGCCGTTTATCGTACAGTATTTCGTATGGCTCGGCGGTCTTTTGAGGGGTGATATGGGTACAAGCTATGTGTCCGGGAAAAATGTTTTCTCTACATTTGTTTCTAAGCTGCCCGCAACACTTCTTTTGACACTTATGTCTATAGTATTTACCGTTGCGGTTTCTATACCCCTCGGTATACTTGCTGCCGTAAAACAAAATAAGGTTACCGATTATATCATAAGATTTTGCACGTTTATAGGAAACTCCATGCCGAATTTCTTTATCGCGCTTCTGCTTATGAACCTGTTTGCGATACAGCTTGGCTGGCTGCCGGTTATGTCGACCGGAACCACATTTATCTCAGGTATAATGCCGACCCTGACGCTTGGCATATCTATGGCGGCAAAGTATACGAGGCAGGTAAGAGCCACTGTTTTGGAGGAGCTTGACAAGGATTACGTTACGGGACTTAAGGCAAAGGGCGTGCGCGGAAGCGTGATACTCTGGGGAAGCGTCCTTAAATCCTCCATGCTTACCATTGTTACGCTTCTTGCCCTTTCCATAGGAAGTCTGCTCGGAGGAACGGCTATTGTCGAGAGTATATTCATGTGGGACGGTGTAGGTAAGCTGGCAGTCGATTCCATCACGATGCGCGATTATCCTCTGATACAGGCATATGTGGTGTGGATGGCTATCATATATGTAGTGGTTAATCTTGTAACCGATATACTTTACCACTATCTTGATCCCAGGGTAAGGCTCGGGGGCTTGAGAGATTGAATTAATAAGTGTGTCGGACGGGTACTGACCACGCCTGAAACAAATAAATTATAATTACGGAGTTCTGAAATTGAGGGAAGCTTCAGAAAGAAAAAACTTTATAGAGGAAGAAGATACGACAGAAGTTAAAAAAAGCGTAAAGCATGCTTCCGAAACCGGACCCACCGTCAGGGTTCAGAAGATAAAGAAAAACCGCATCAAGGGAAAGCTTATAGTTTTTCTGATCCTTGCAGGTGCCTTGCTTTTCGTTTCGCTTTTTGCAAGGCAGCTTTGCCCGTATGATCCGTATAAGCAGGATCTGTCGGCGGCGCTGCAGTCACCGTCACCTGAGCATCTTATGGGTACGGACAGATTCGGGCGAGATCTTTTATCAAGAATCATCATGGGAAGCCAGGCAAGTATTTACTCGACGCTTTTACTGGTTCTTATCGTTTCCGTGGTCGGCACCATATTCGGTGTGTTCTGCGGATGGAAGGGCGGAAAGGTTGACTCGGTGCTTATGCGTATATCCGATATATTCCTTGCCTTTCCGGAGCTGGTTTTTGCGCTTGCCGTTGCCGGAGTTCTTGGCGGCGGTATACAAAATGCTATTTTTGCAATGGCTGCCATAGCGTGGCCAAAATATGCCCGTATCGCAAGAAGCCAGACGCTTGCCCAAAAGGAAACGCCGTATATGTACGCGGCGAGACTTTCGGGCGATACTACATTTCAGATGATATTTAAGCACATTTTGCCGAATATCATGGGTCCTGTACTTGTTACCGCCATGCTTGACATCGGTACCATGATGATGGGGCTGTCAGGTCTGTCATACTTAGGACTCGGAGCCATGCCTCCCACAGCAGAGTGGGGTTCTATGATGTCCGAGAGCCGGAGCATGCTTCAGACATATCCCTGGGTTACTCTATCGCCGGGTGTCGCTATATTTATATCGGTTATGATTTTTAACCTGCTCGGTGATACGGTGAGGGATTATCTTGATCCCAGGCAAAGAACTAAATAAAGCTGACGCACTAAGCACAAGCTTTAAGCAGTACAGTTTTCTCACTCCTTAAGCCGGGTCTCACGCTACGCGGGGGGATCGTGCCCGGCAAAAGGAGTTTGAAATAAATACATTTTCAAACACATTCAGGAGGTTCATTATGAAGAAGAAACTTTTATCACTCGGACTTGTTGCCGGTTTTGCGATCCCCCTTGCTGCCTGCGGCGCTTCAACGGGAGGCAATACCAATGAAACAACAGCGGAAACTACCACTGCTTCTGCAAGCGCAGAAACAACCACCGCTTCATCAGGCAGTTCAACGGGTACTAAATCATTTACATACGGAACAACAGGCTACGGCATAGATATGTCTACAGTCGGCACAAACCCCCATGACGGATATACCGGCTGGGCTACCATCCGTTACGGTGTGGGTGAAACATTATTTAAGTATAATAAAAATATGGAGCCCGAACCCTGGCTTGCAACGGGCTATGAATTTGTCGACGACACCCATATAAAGATTACACTTCGCGATGATGTTACATTTTCATCGGGAAGAAAGATGGACGGTCAGGCCGTTAAGGAGTGCCTTGAGGATCTCGTAGCAAAGCATGACAGAGCTCCCGGCGATCTTAAGATCGCCAATATAACAGCAGACGGTCAGACGGTTACTATCGAAACTTCAGAGCCCTGCCCTGCTTTCATCAACTACATTTCCGACCCTTACGGATGTATAATCGATATGCAGGTTCCGGAAAAAGATATGATCATAGCAGGAACAGGACCGTTTATCGCTACTAAAGTTACTGATGACTCTATAGATCTTGTAAAGAACGAGAATTACTGGGGCGGAGACGTTAAGCTTGACGAGCTTCATATCAAGGGTCTTAACGACGGAGATACTCTTACGGCACTGCTTCAGACAGGTGAGGTGGACGCAACTTACGGACTTCCCTATGCAAGCTATCCGCTTTTCGAGAATAACAGCGCATATAAGTTAGCTACGGCAGAGACAAGCCGTCAGTTCTTCGGAAAGATGAATTATAACTCCGAGTTCCTTAAGGATGAAAATGTAAGAAAGGCCATCTGCATGGGCATAGATAAAGAAGGCTTCGTTAATACACTTCTTCAGGGACACGGCGCTACTTCAAAGGGACCCTTCCCCGCAACATTTGAATTCGGCGACGGAAAGATAACCGCACCGGAGTATGATCCTGAAGGCGCTAAAAAGCTCCTCGAGGATGCCGGCTGGGTTGCAGGAAGCGACGGAATCCGTGAAAAGGACGGAAAGAAGCTCTCCCTTACCTGGCTTACATATCCCGGACGTATGGAGCTGCCCCTTCTTGCCGAGTCCGCACAGGCTACTCTTAAGGATATCGGTGTTGATATAAAGATCAACCAGACTGAGAACCACAAGGATTTCTGGAAGAAGGGCGACTTTGATATCTATGTAAGTGCTATGGTCACTGCTCCGACAGGTGATCCCGAGTACTTCTTCACAACTCACTCCCTCTCTGATTCTTCAAGCAACCATGAAGGATACAGCAACACTGAGTTAGATTCTCTTGCTGCTGATCTTCATAAGGAATTTGACAAGACCAAGAGAGGCGAGATTGCTACGAAGATGTCACAGATCCTTATCGACGATAATGCATACTTCTTCGCATCACATCTTCAGATGGGTATCTTTACAAAGGCAGGCGTAACAGGACTTGAGCCGCACCCCTGCGATTACTATGAGATTACTGCAAATACTGATATAAACTAACAATCACGGTTGGTGGGCAAACGGGGACAGTCCCTTTGTGTCAGAACTGACACAAAGGGACTGTCCCCATTTGACACGCTTTTATGCATATGGCTCAGATGAAGGAACAGATATGAAAGAAAACAGCTCCGAAAATATACTTACATATGACAGCGTCGAGATATCATATTCAGGAAAGGCCGTGGTTCACGATATAAGCTTCACTCTTAAAAAGGGTGAGATACTCGGGATCGTGGGCGAGTCAGGAAGCGGAAAGTCGACTATAATTAAGGCGGCTATGGGACTTCTTGGTGACAACGGGCTGGTGACAAAGGGTGACATTTGGTTTGA
>CACZTL010000092.1 GCA_902784165.1 uncultured Lachnospiraceae bacterium
CCTGTACGATGTTTCCAATATTTACGCTTTCGCCCATGTTTATTTTTCACACCTCACTTAGCTTTTATTTTTACTTCTTTTAAGTGCCCTGGCACCGGAGGAAATCTCCGTAATCTGCTGTGTGATAGCTGCCTGACGCACTCTGTTGTATTGTACTGTCAGCACATTAAGCATGTCTTTAGCATTATCCGTAGCTGACTTCATGGCGGTCATTCGTGAATTCTCCTCGCATGCAGTCGCTTGTACCAGTGTACCGTATATATAACCTATAACATAGTTACGAACTATTTCCTCAAGTACGGTCTGCGGCGACGGCTCTATCAAGTATTCCTGAGCGTCGCCCTCATGAGCGCCAAGCTTGCCGCTTTCAGCGCTTCTTAAGTGCTTGGGAACCTTTTCGTTTTCTATGTCTATAAAATCCGTTCTTTTGAGCGGAAGTAACTGCTGCGTTTCAACCGTCGTTTCCATACTGTTTATCATACGAGTATATACAACATGCAATTCGTCGTACTTGCCTTCATAAAAGTCCTTTATAAGGTTTTCCGATACAAGCCTTGCACGCTCCAGAGACGGCTCCGTAGCAGTATAATGAAATTCCTGATTGACATTGTATCCGCGTCCGGTCAAAGTATGAAGACCTAAGTCGCCGACAACCATCAATTCATATTCGTCTTTATCCATACCTTCAACAAGTGTTTCCACTACCTTGAAGACATTCTGATTGTACGCTCCGGCCAAACCTCTGTCTGAAGAAAGAACTATATAACCCTTTTTCTTGGTTGCGGATTCTTTCTTTTCGGAAGAATCCTCTTCCTCAGTCAAGCTCTCGCCGAAATAACGGCTTTTAAGACTGGGAAAGTTAAAAAGTATAGAACTCATGGCTTCCTGCAAGCCATAGAAATAAGGTTCTGTAGCTTCCAGCTGATGCTTAGCCTTGCGCATCTTGATCGTAGAAATCATATACATGGCCTTCGTGATCTTCATCGTATCACGAATACCGCGCATACTGCTTTTTATCTCTTTTGCACTCGGCATTTCTTTTCTCCTTCGTTACAGAATCAGCCCTCGCTGTTTTCGTCATCGGCCTTTGTCTCGGCCTCAGCTGTTTCCTTTGTCTCTTCTGCTGCTTCCTTTGCAGGCTCGGCGGCTGCAGCTTCTTCCTTTACGGGTTCAGCTTTCTTTGCAGCCTCTTTTTTAACCTCCATGCCCTTTGATGCTTTAAACTCATCAACAGCAGCTATGATGGCATCCCTAAGATGATCCTCAAGCTTCTTATTAGTCTCAAGATCATTAACGATCTCTGCATGATTCTTATGAATGTATTCAAGCATCTCGCCCTGGAAGCCTTTGATCTCTTCTACGGGAAGATTAGCAAATACTCTGTTTGTAGCTGCTACAAGAGTCATTACCTGGTCAGCCATGGAGATGGGATGTCCGAGTGGCTGCTTAAGAAGCTCCATAAGGGAACGACCGTAATTAAGCTGAGCCTTCGTCTTATCATCAAGCTCTGATGAGAACTGGGTGAAGACCTCCATCTCTCGATACTGCGCCAGATCCACTCGGAGTGAACCGGCTGCTTTCTTAGTAGCTTTAGTCTGAGCGGCACCACCAACTCGGGAAACTGAAAGACCTACGTTAACGGCAGGTCTCTGTCCTGAGAAGAAAAGCTCACTCTCAAGGAATATCTGTCCGTCCGTAATAGAGATAACGTTGGTCGGAATATACGCAGAAACGTCACCGGCCTGCGTCTCGATTACGGGAAGAGCCGTAATGGAACCTTTTCCTGCTTCATCATTCAGACGCGCAGAACGCTCCAGAAGTCTCGAATGCAGATAGAAAACGTCTCCGGGGTAAGCCTCTCGACCGGGTGAACGTCCGAGCAGCAATGAGATAGCTCTGTATGCAACAGCGTGCTTGGAAAGGTCATCATATATGATAAGTACATCTCGTCCGCTGTACATAAAGTGCTCAGCAAGAGCCGTAGCACTATAAGGTATGATATACTGCAAAGCTGCAGGCTCGGAAGCCGTAGCTGAGAATATTACCGTATAGTCCATAGCACCGTTTTGCTTAAGCATGTTTGCTATCTTAGCTATGGTAGAAGCCTTCTGACCTATACCTACATAAATACAGATAACGTCGTTATCCTTCTGGTTAAGAATCGTATCAGTTGCAATGGAAGTCTTTCCTGTCTGACGGTCTCCAATGATCAACTCTCTCTGTCCTCTTGCTATAGGGAACATAGCGTCAATGGAAAGGATACCTGTCTGCATGGGAACGGAAACCGGCTTTCTGCTAACGATAGAGGGAGCGTTATACTCAATAGGTCTGAACCCTTCGCTCTGAATCTCGCCCAGTCCGTCGATAGGATCTCCGAGCGCATTAACAACTCTTCCGCAGAACTGATCTCCTACAGGGATACTTGCCATCTTTCCGGTACGGACAACATGGCTTCCCTCTCTGAGCTCGGCCTCGCTGTCAAAAAGGATTACACCGATATCATCCTTTCTGATGTCAAGAACCATTCCCCTCACATTATTATCGAATACAACAATCTCGCCGTAAAAAGCATGATTGATACCAACTACGTTAGCTGTAGCATCAGCAACGCTCGTAACGACGCCGACTTCTCTGTCGGCAACGTTAAGTTCGAAATCATTGATCTCCCTTTTCAGGAGGGTTATAAGATCCTCCTGCTTTACTTTATTGGCAGAAATGGCACTCTGAATCTTCTGCTGGAACTGGTCCATACGACCCTTTGCACTCCAGTCATATTCATGATTGCCGACACGAATGACGAATCCACTTCCGATCGACTTATCTTCTACAGTTTCGATCTCTACATCCTGCGTTCCGAGCTTTTTCGCAATGAATCTCTTCACACCTGCGATCTGCTCTTCGGTAGGAGGTGTTACATAAGTAAGAATTGCTTTTGTAACCTGATTCATATCTTCTTTCACTTTTTATCACCTGCTTCACTAATGAATTCGTCTAAAAGTGCCTTGTCAAAATCTGCGCCCTTCTGTCCGCCTGCTACCTTAGTAGTTGCAGACATAACCATATCGGCAAGCTCCTGCTCTGCCTTGCGGAGCACCTGGTCCTTTGTAGCTTCAGCCTGCTCAGCAGCCGTAGCTCTTATCTTTTCTGCATCAGCTTCTGCTGCTTCTTTAATAAGCCTTGCTTCCTCGTCGGCCGCTGCACGCGCCTCTCTGATAGCATCCTGTCTGATGGACTCTACGCTTGCAAGCTGTGCCTCGTAATCAGACTTAAGCTGATCAGCCTCGCGCTGCTTTGTTGCAGCAAGCTCAAACTCTTTATCAATAGCTGCAGCTCTTTTTTCGTGCTGGGCGTTTTTCTTTTTAAACAACATCTTGTTAAGAACGAGATATATAATAATTACGTTAATAACCGTAAAAATTAAATTAATGTTTACTTTTAACATTTCTCTTTACCGCCTTTCTTAATATTTCTTATATATCTCCTTATCAATGTCATTATTACTTCAACATAACGATGATAAGGAGGGCAACAACGAATCCGTAGATAGCGGTCGCCTCTGCAAGAGCACTACCAAGGATAAGTGTTGATCTGATGTTACCGGCAGCCTCGGGCTGTCTCGCAACAGCCTCTGTTGCCTTACCTGTAGCAGAACCGATTGAGATACCTGCCGCAAAGCCTGTCATAACCGCCATACCTGCGCCAATTGCTAATCCACCCATAATTTTAAAATCTCCTTTTCTTTTAGATAAATTAATGATGTGTTAATAAAATAAATAAAAATGATAATATAGTTACAGTGTCCAGCCAACCAAGGAAGCTTTTCAACTTACCTTAATTATTAATTTTTTTTGATATTTACTCCACTGCCTCAGATATGAATAGTGAGGAAAGGAAAGTAAACACGTATGCCTGCAGCAATCCATCGAAGATATCGAAGTACAAGCTGACTACACCGGGAAGTACTACCGGTATGATATGCTCGATAAGCTGCATAATAACGAATGCTCCGAGAACGTTACCGAAGAGTCGCATACACAGTGACAAAGGTCTTGTGAACAACTCAAGTACGTTCATAGGATTTTCCTTAAAGCTCTTTGCCCAACCGCCGACACCATGTGCGCGGATAGCGGCAACCTGTACAAGAACTATGGTCATCAAAGCGAGAGCCGCAGTGACGTTCAAGTCCTTTGTAGGCGGCTTAAAGCCGAAAATACCGAATATGTTACAAAGTCCTATAAAGTAAAGAACCGTGCACATATAAGGTGCGTAACCCTGTGCCTCATGATTAAGCATGTTCTTAACCATACCGTAGAACATACCGTGCCAACCCTCGGCGCGGATCTGTCTCTTGGTAAGGCCGCGAACCCTGAATCCAGAGGTGATGATAATCGAAAGAACGATCAATACTCCCATAACGATCCAAGCTACAACGGTAGACTCAGCGAAGAAAATATTTTCCGGATTTCCTCCGCCGTCCAGTGTGATGGAGGGAATGGGATTTTTTACAGGGATTTCAAAAAGATTTTCTACCTGCAATCTCTCATTCAAATGATGATCCATGGTACTCATTTGATTTGCTAAATAGCCCATAAAACTCATCTCCTTCTCATTGTTTTTAGTTATAAATAGCTGAACATATACGATAAATATACACGATACTTATTATAAATGCAAGAACCGTTAATATTTTGTTAATGTTTTTTTATTTCCTTTTAATCTTTTTTTTATTAAATTATTCATATGAAAAGTTAATTTTTATAATAAAACACGGCTAACTATTAATTTAATTACGTTTTCACTCTGTTTCAACCTTAACCGAGCTTTCTCCGTATTGATTTTTGTACACGATAATTTTATTTTTTATCATTGTTTTCAGCTCAGAAACGTGAGAAATCATCCCTACAAGCCTGTTTTTGAAGGAAAGACGCTGTAAAACCTGTACTGCAAGGTCGAGCGATTCCTTGTCAAGTGACCCGAATCCTTCGTCCACAAAAAGAGTTTCCGGCACACTTCCTCCCGCCTGTTCATTTATTTCTTCAGATAATCCGAGTGCCAGTGACAAGGAAGCTTTAAACAGCTCTCCCCCTGACAAAAGTCTTACATGGCGCTCAGTGGCATTGAAGTTATCTATTACCTTGAGTTCAAGACCGCTTTTTGTCCTGCCGCTGGCTTCATCGCTTCGCCTCAGCTCGAATCGTCCTCCGGTCATCTCGCTCAGATGCGCATTAGCTCTGAGGATTATATTTTCAAAGGATTCCTGCTGCACAAAAGTCTCAAAATTTAGATGACCCTGCATGGAATTTCCCGCAGCTGTTGTAAAAAGACCGCTCACCTTGCGCAGATAGCTCCCCTGTGTCAGGGCAAGCTCCTCCGCCTCCTCAGCACGCTTAAGAGCATCGCTTAACCTTGCTGCTTCGGCAACGGAATTTTCCGACATCTGCACAAGGTGTTTTTCTTCAGCTTCTGTTTCCGAGTACTTTTTTTGAAGTCCACCTACATCCGGTCTTTTTTTGCCCTTTAGCCTGTCCTTAAGCCCTGCTATTATTTCACCTGCTGTATTTATCCGAACCGAAAGGTCGATCTCCTCATTCTTAAGAGTCTCCTCCCTTTCCTTTGCTATGCGAAGCTCCTCTTCAAGACGCCCTATCTCTTTTTTTGCTTCCGCCTCTCCCTCAAACTCAAGCGCTTCTTTTCTTTGTGCAAATGCAGCTTCCTTTTCTTCAAGCCTTGCCTTTAAGGAAGCGCTCAGCTCCCTTAAATTTCTTATCTCCTCATCAAGCTTACCTGCTTCTTTGCTTTCCTTTTCAAGCTCCTTAGCTATATCCTGAGCCTTCAGCGCTTGCGCCGAAAGCTCATGCGCCTGCGCTTCAAGGTCTTTTAGCTTTTCTATGCTTTCGGCTCTGAGATCATCGGCGCGCTTAACCATATTTCTTACATCATCCGTACTCTTAAAAGAAATATCACTCTTACGAAAGATTCTTAATTGCACGGAAAGCTCTCTTGCCAGAGCTTCCTGTTCCTCATAAGCCCTTTTTATTCCGGCGTGATCGGCAGCTGAGCGCTCAAGAGATTCTCTTGCCTTTGAAAGCTGTGTATTTGCTTTTTTTAACTCCTCGGAAACATCGTCGCTTTCGGAATCCTCTGCAGGCGACGGGTGCTGTTTTGAACCGCACACCGGGCATGGTTCCCCCTCTTTTAATTGCCCTGCAAGAACGCCTGCCGCCATATCGTAAAACTTAAGCTGAAGCCACTTTTGTCTGTCATTTACATTTTCAAAATCAATCCTTTGCTTCTCATACGAATCAAACGCTTTAGCAGCTTCCGTCCTGTAATCAAGCGCCTTTTCAAGATAACCGCAAAGCCTGTCAATCTCTTTATATCTGAAGTCCGCTTTACTTACCGCTTCCTGCACCCTGCCGAGCTTTTTTTCGGAGTCTTCGGCTTTTTTCAGTTCCTTTTCAAGCTCCTTTACAGACTTAAGAAGCTTTAATTTATTCTTTTCACAATCCTCTGAAAGAGCTTCTTTTCCTTTAAGCTCACTGACCGTTTGTGATATCTCGTTTCTCATAATCGTTAAAGCGGCATAATTATCAAGATCAGCCTTTATGCGAGCAATCCTAACCGACCGCTCTTCAAGGGCTCTTTTGTACTGCGGCGTGCCCATCTGCTTTAGCTGCTCCCTGATTTCTTTGATAACGGGTGCAAGCTCTGTCTGAAGAGCTTTATTTCTGTCTGAAATCCCGAAATCCTCCAAAAGCCGCTTAGCAACAGAGATATCCGACTTTATCTTTTCTTTTGATTCGCTGATCTTAGTCCTTGATGCATCGAACGACTTTTTTTCTTTATTAAGCTCCTTTAGTCTGCCTTTAAGGTATTCCTTTAACTCCTCTGCATCCGTCACCTTGTTTTTAAGCAGCGCAGCACGCTTTTCCGGGTCATTTACAGTTCCTTCGGCAATAGCGGAAAGCCTAGCAAGCGTTTCGGTATACGCTGCATTCGCCTCATCATATTTTTCCTTAAGCGCCCCTATTATATCCCTATACGTTTCTGTATGAAAAATGTCTCTTAAGATTTCGGTCTTCTCCTTGGAATTTGACGTAAGCAGCTTTGAAAACGCCCCCTGCGCAAGCATAGCAACCTGCTTAAACTGGGTTGCTGTAAAGCCGGTGATTTCCTCTACCGCTTTTTTTACACCGCCTATCCCCGTAACCTCCCTTCCGTCAGGATAAACTAAAGTCGCCCCTGCAAGCTGTTTTGTATAGTCACTATCTTTTAAATCTGCATTTTCCTCTCTCTTTCTTTTTTTAAGTCTTATATACTCGGGATTTCTCCTTATCGTATAAACGTCACTGCCATATGCAAATGTAAGCTCTGCAAACGTAGGCGTTTCGGGCTTTGCGTATTTACAACGCACATCTGAAGCATTTCTCAACAACGAACTGACCTCTCCGTACAGCGCAAATATTATCGCATCAAAAACAAAGCTCTTTCCGGATCCCGTATCTCCCGTGATCAGATAGAGCCCGCTTCTTCCGAAGCCCGTAAAATCTATAGTTTCCTCGCCGGCATACGAACCAAAGGCCGATAAAATTAATTTAACCGGACGCATATAATACCTCCCGCATATGTTAAATATGTAAAGCGTTTCAAAGGGGACACACTATCCGTTTGCATTGATACACTCACCCAATATCTCCTTCTCCTGCGCATCAAGCCCACGCCCCGTACACTTCTCAAAAAACTCCTCAAACAGCTCCTGTGGGGTTTTTACCTTAAGAGCAACATCCCTGGTAAGCAAAGACGCATAATCCTTAGTCTTCTCATACTCAAGCTTTAATAAATTCGGATACCTTGCACGAAGCCTGTTAAAAGCATAAGGAACCTGCGTATCGTCAGTCAGAACGGCACGCACGAAATCGTCGCTCTCCCCATGCTCAAGCTCCTCAAAAGTACCGCGCAGGTTTCTCATTTCCCTCAAGGGCTTAAGCGCAATACCGTAAACCGAAACCTCTCCCTTTTTACCCATTTGCACAAACCCCACGCTCTTCTCATTTTTCTCTTCCTTAAAAGAATACTTAAGGGGCGTTCCGCAGTAGATCTGTCCCTCACGCTTTATGCTCTGTCTCTTATGCAAATGTCCCAGCGCAACGTAGTCAAAATCTTCAAAAACGGTATCGCTGATCGCATCCACGTAGCCGACAAGTATCTCCTCGGAATCCATACGCGTAGCGCCGTTAACAAACTGATGCGCAAGGATGATATTTCGCTTGGAGGTATCGGGCAGATTTTTTTCAAGCACCATACGCACTGCCGTCTCATAATCAAGCCCTTTTATTTTTTCATCCTCATCAAGAAGATTATTCACATACGAAGGCTTTATAAAAGGAAGTAAAAAAATATCCAGCTCGCCGAATTCATCCTTCTTGGTAACCTTATGTAAATTTCCGTCATATTTACCGGCAACGTAAACGCCGGCGCTTTCCATAATCTCCGTACCGAAATCAATGCGCTCCGGACTGTCATGATTTCCGCTGATCATGTAAATATCCTGCCCCATCCCGTGTATCTGCGCGAGAAACGAATTTAACATCTCCACAGATTCCTCCGGCGGCACCGGCCGGTCATATATGTCACCGGAAATAAACACCCCGTCAGGCTTTTCTTTTTTTAATATCTTAAGGATCTCATTTAGTATATACCGCTGATCCTCTGCAATTCTTCTCTCATATATCCGCATACCCAGATGCAGATCAGCTATGTGTGCAAATTTCATGTTCAATCCTTTTTTTAAATCAGAGTGTGTCAACCGCCGAGCGCCACTCCTCCGTCAATCTCGCCCTCTCATACGCGGTCATATCCGGCACATACCTGCAATCCAAAAACGGCAATTCGGAAATCTCCTTCTGCGAACTCCAAAAACCGCTGCCAAGTCCGGCAAGAAATGCAACCCCCAGCGCAGTGCTTTCTTCCAGCTTAGGTCTTAACACATCAGCGCCCGTAATACCGGCAAGGAAATTCATAAGAAAATCATTCTTACTCACACCTCCGTCGACCTTTATCGTTTGGATATTTCCGCCGAGCGCCTCCTCCATCGTTTTAAGCACATCGCGGCTTAAAAACCCTATACCCTCAAGCGCTGCACGCACTATATATCTGCGATCCGTATCCAGGGAAAGCCCTGTTATAAGCCCTCTTGCCTTACTGTTCCAATATGGCGCGCCAAGCCCGGTAAGCGCAGGCACCATATAAACTCCGCCGTTATCCGGAAGACTTCCCGCTATCTTACCCGCGTCTTTTACATTTTCAATAATGCCAAGCGAATCCTTAAGCCACTTCAAAAGCGCGCCGCACATAAAAATGCTACCTTCAAGCGCGTACTCCGGTCTGCCGCTCTTTTCTGCCGCCGAAAGAGTGGTAAGCAGACCTCTTTCCTCCAAAGGTCTGTCGAGCCCGGCATTCATAAGGATGAAGCAGCCGGTTCCGTATGTAATCTTAAGATCCCCCGGTTCAAAACACCTTTGCCCGAAAAGAGCGCTCTGCTGGTCGCCCGCGACACCGCATACAGGTATCCGTGTAACGAACAGCTTCTCATCCGTTTCAGCAAAAAATCCGGCCGACGGTCTGACCTCAGGCAAAATCGCCTCAGGTATGTCAAAAAGCTCCAAAAGCTCCTTATCCCACTCAAGCCTGTCTATATTAAAAAGCATGGTTCTTGAAGCATTTGTATAATCCGTCAAATGTGCCTTTCCGCCTGAAAATTTATATATAAGCCACGAATCAGGCGTTCCGAAAGCAATCTCTCCTGCCTCTGCGCGCTGCCTCAAGCCCGGGATATTGTCAAGCGCCCAGGCTATCTTTGACGCACTGAAATAAGGACTCGGGATCAATCCGGTTTTTTCGCGTATCATCTCGCGCTCGGCATCACTTAATCCGTCTATATACGATGCGCCTCTGTTGCACTGCCATGAATAGGCTTCCGTCACAGCCTCGCCTGTTTTTTTATCCCACAGTATAACCGTCTCTCTCTGCACACTAATCCCCATAGCAGCGATATGCGAAGCAACTGTTCGGGCTGAAAGGATAGCCTCCAGTGCGCACCCCTTGGATGTCTCATAAAAAAAATCGGGCGACTGCTCAACAAAACCCTGTCGGGGATAAAAGCTCTCAAGCGTACGCGACGCCTTACCCCTGACCTTTCCGTTTTTGTCGAATACTATACATTTTACAGCCGTTGTTCCCAGATCCAGAGCTAAAATATATTTATTCATTTTCCTTTCAAAACCCCTTGACCTTTATTTAAAAATTTTCACTCATTATAGTATATCAGTTTCTTTTTACTTTCGCCATATCGACAATTCAATTTTTAAAAGTGTGTCAAGATGGGGACACACACCACTGCTCATTATATAAAAAAACTCCCGTACCGCATGGTACGGGAGTTTTTAAAAACAATCCGGAAAAATTACTTAAGAAATTACTTAAGTGTAACCTTACCGCCTGCCTCTTCGATCTTCTTCTGGATATCCTCAGCCTCTTCCTTGGTTGCGCCTTCCTTAACCATCTTGGGAGCGCCGTCAACAAGATCCTTAGCTTCCTTAAGTCCGAGACCTGTGATCTCACGAACAACCTTGATAACCTTAACCTTAGCAGCGCCTGCC
>CACZTL010000093.1 GCA_902784165.1 uncultured Lachnospiraceae bacterium
AAACAAAATGGATGCCCCCTGTAAAATACAGGGAAGCATCCATGTGTTCCGCCTAGTTTATAAATCAATGTGTCCAGGATTCTGGGTGCATATCACAAACATCATGATGTACGGGGGTTTTTATATTATGACCGGTAATTTTCTTACATCATTCCGCCCATTCCGCCGCCTGCGGGCATAGCGGGCTCGGGCTCAGGTATGATACCTACGGCCGCTTCTGTCGTAAGGAGTGTAGAAGCTACGCTTGTTGCATTCTGAAGCGCGCTTCTTGTAACCTTAACGGGATCAAGGATGCCTTCCTTGACCATGTCTACATATTTATCGTTAAGAGCATCGTATCCGATACCTGCCTTGGAGTTCTTTACCTCATTTACGATAACGGAACCGTCAAGACCTGCATTTTCAGCGATCTGTGCAAGAGGAGCCTCAAGAGACTTAAGAAGGATAAGAGCTCCTGTCTTCTCATCTCCGTGAAGAGTCTCGGCAAGCTTAAGAACAGCCTTTGAAGCATGAATATAAGCGCTTCCGCCGCCTGCGATGATACCTTCCTCAACAGCTGCCTTTGTAGAGTTAAGAGCATCCTCCATACGAAGCTTAAGCTCCTTCATCTCTGTTTCTGTAGCTGCGCCCACACGGATAACCGCAACTCCTCCGGCGAGCTTAGCAAGACGCTCCTGAAGCTTCTCTCTATCGAAGTCAGATGTTGTCTCCTCAATCTGTCCCTTGATCTGGGCAACACGGTTCTTAAGATCAGCCTTCTTACCCTCACCGTCAACGATGATAGTATTCTCCTTCTGAACCTTAACTGACTTAGCGCGGCCGAGCATCTCAACAGTTGTGTCCTTAAGCTCAAGACCGAGATCGGAGGAAATCACCTGACCTCCTGTAAGGATAGCGATATCCTGAAGCATCTCCTTCCTTCTGTCGCCGTATCCGGGAGCCTTAACTCCTACTACTGAAAATGTTCCGCGAAGCTTATTTACAATGAGAGTCGTAAGCGCCTCACCCTCAATATCCTCAGCAATGATAAGAAGCTGTGAGCCTGCCTGTACGATCTGCTCAAGGATAGGTAATATATCCTGGATATTTGAAATCTTCTTATCTGTAATAAGGATGTAGGGATTGTCGAGATTAGCCTCCATCTTGTCCATGTCGGTAGCCATGTATGCGGAAACATATCCGCGGTCAAACTGCATACCCTCAACAAGATCAAGCTCTGTCTTCATGGTCTTGGACTCTTCGATAGTAATAACACCTTCGTTCGTTACCTTCTCCATAGCATCCGCAACCATCTCACCTACAGCGTCATCTGAAGCTGAGATAGCGGCAACTCTTGCCTTCTGCTCCTTACCCTTAACCTTTTCGCTCATCTTAAGGATAGCTTCAACCGCAGCCTCGGAAGCCTTTCTCATACCCTTTCTTATGATGATAGGATTAGCTCCTGCTGCGATATTCTTCATTCCCTCACGAACCATCGCCTGCGCAAGTACCGTAGCTGTTGTCGTACCGTCACCGGCTACATCATTAGTCTTGGTAGCAACCTCTCTTACAAGCTGTGCGCCCATGTTCTCAAATTTATCCTCAAGCTCGATCTCCTTAGCGATGGACACACCGTCATTTGTGATAAGCGGCGCGCCGTAGGACTTATCAAGCACTACATTTCTTCCTTTAGGTCCGAGCGTTACACGGACTGCGTCGGCAAGCTTGTTCACGCCTACCTCAAGTGACTTTCTGGCATCCAAGCCATACTTTAATTCCTTAGCCATTTATTGATCCTCCGATTTGTATATCTTTTTTAATTATTCGTGAATATGCAGTCAAGTGTGTCATTATTTCTTCACTGTTGCAAGTATATCAGACTGACCTACGATGATGTACTCTTCATCATCAAGAGTCACCTCTGTGCCTGCATACTTTGCATATATAACGGTGTCACCCTCCTTAACCTGCATCTTAACTTCATTTCCGTCTATGATGCCGCCGGGTCCAACCGCGATAACCTCACCCTGTGAAGGCTTATCCTTAGCCTCTCCGGGTAAGATAATACCTGACTTAGTAGTCTCTTCTTCCTTGATCGCCTTTAAAACGACCTTATCTCCAAGCGGTGAAAGTGTCATGATATAAATCCTCCTTATTATTTGTTAGCACTCATTTTTATAGAGTGCTAACACGTTATTGAATAAATTATCACTTCTATATATAAAAGTCAATACGATTTTTTATAATTTATATTTTTTTAATTTTCATGTTACTATTTAGCGATAATTATAGTGTGTCATTTTATCTTTTATAATTCCTCTCTCGCGTACGCAAACAGATACTGCTGCGCATATCCGCCGTACTCCCCGTATTTCTCCCGCGCAAACGCCGCAAGCTCTGTCTTTGCCTTGGCTTCCCCTCCGAAATACACCTGCTCAAGAACTCGTTTCATCCATACATCGATGGGAAACGCCTCACGCTTCCCAAGAGAAAACAGCATGATACAGTTAGCCACCTTCGGTCCTACCCCCTTTACAGTACAAAGCTTTTTCTCACAATCCGCAAGCCCCAGACCCTCAAAATCTTCTTCTCTTATTTCACCGGAAAGTATCTTTTCCACCGCATCGCAAAGATACGCAGCTCTGAATCCCGCTTTTTTCTCCCTGAAATCCGTCTCACTTACTTCTGCAAGCATATCAGCATCCGGGAATGCATTCATCCCGTTCCCCGCATCGCGCCCCCACTCCGAAGAAATATCCGCCACCACCTTCTTTATCTGCGGTATGCGGTTATTCTGGGATATAATAAAGGAAAGAAGCGTTTCAAAAAACTCCTGATTTAAAAGCCTGATACCGGCGTTCCTCTCCACGATTGCTTCAAGCTCCGGATTTCTTTCCGTAATGAAGCGCTTTATACGGCCGTAATCACGCTCCAGATCAAAATACGGAATCCATACTTTTTCAAAATCCTCAAGGCTTGTATCAAAAAATGTAAATGTATCTCCGGCCTGCCTGACCCTAAGCCCCCGCCCGTATGCCGCAAGTGTATATTCCGAAGCATCTTTTCCGCTCTTTTCCGGATCATCCTGCCTCATAAAATGAAAACACTGGCCGCACTCCAAGGTCTGAGCCAGGTTAAAGTCAGGGATGTCTGTGAGTATTATATTGTTATTCTCTTGTGTATATTTCATAATTATCCTTTGTTTATATAAACTATAGTTAAGAAAGTGTGTCAAACGGGGACAGGGTTCATTTGACACAATATGAAATAACGTGCAGCTTTTTCAATATGTTGTTACTATTCAGCGATAATTTTAGTAACTTAGCCGGTGAGCTATCACCCTGCTATCGCGCCCCCGCAATATTCGCAGCATCCTTTTTATCCGGCACGGTGGTCGCTCCGCAAAGAGGATATATAACAGCCTTTTGTTCTCCCCTCTCATCTCCGGCATTATTTCTTGCATTTAGAAGCGTTTCTTTTATCTCATTGCACATAGACAAACACTCATTATACTCTGCATTATACACTCCGCTCTCCACCTGCTTTTGATCCACATTTACACCACTATCCACAGGTTTTTTTATCTCATCAAAATACGGATTATTTACATTCAGGATCACTTGAAACGAATATGAATACCTGTACCTGGGCGGGTCATAGCTAACCTGATTGCCGTCATCATCCTTTGTTTTTTCTTCATATCTGCTCTCATCCGTATCCACGGTACAGCCGGTAATATCAGAAAAAGACATTACGTCGGGATTTTCAGCCTGTATGTCCTTTGCTGATGTGACCATAAATTTTTTTGCCGCCTCATCTATCAGAACCTTTTTACTTTTCCCTAAAGTCCTTGTTACGGTAAACGCCGCCACCTCGTCTTTATTTTCTTCTCTGTATACGAGCTGTTCTTTTATTGACTCCAGGGAAGTGTGACGCCTTCCCGTAAAGAAGGGAGATAACTTCGCTTCGCATGACTTGCACATCCTCCCGTCCTCAAGCTTTTTATTACCGAGAAACTATATCTTTTCACCGCATATGTCGCAGTATTTTGCATCAAATAATCCCATAAAAATAACACCTCCGCATTTACGATTCATAATACTTTGGTGTTATTTTACTACTTTGATTACCGGTGGCGCAAGTCAGATAATCACGAATTACACCATGCAACATCCGGTTAGTAATAATTCAACGAAAAAACTATAGTAACTATTTTAAGCAGTGAGCTCTTTAAAAGCAATAACAATCGGCATTCTTATTCCACCCACGCAGAGTTAACTATTTTACCCGCAAATTCACGATAGTATTCTGAATTATACCCATACCAATATGAATACCAGCTTGAAGGCATAGAAAATTCTATATAATAACTCTTACCGCCTACAGTACCTATCGTTCTATATGTGTTAAATTGGTTATCAAGAGGTACTGAGTTACCGCTTCCTACAGCAATATCAATTTCAGCTTCTTGAGCTGTTACATGTAATGTATTTGTATTTACTTTAAAGTATTTTTGTCCGGAATAAACTTTTTCTCCTATAAAGTTGAAATATATTAGTCTATTATTACCACCTTCAGGAAAATAATCCCATCCAAAGTTCCCGTGCGGCTCCCACCCTTCATAGAAATAGCCTGTGCTAAAAGAAGGCAAGTACAAATGCACTCCGTTATTGAACCTCACTTCAATATTATATATTCCGTCCCATATATCTTCCGGCTGCTCTTTCGGTGGTATTGATGCATCTGAATATCTTAACCAGCCGCGACCATCAAACTCATATTTTTTTCCCGCTATCAACTGCATACCTGTACGCATCCATCCATTATCGCCAAAGTATGATCTGTGCTTTGCGGAATTCCCATCCGGATTCGAGGTTCCTTTCCCCATATCCTGCCATCCTGTTCTCAGCCACCCGTTAGGTCCGAAATACGACCAGTGCTTGGCGGCGTTTCCGTCCGGTTCACTTGTTCCTTTACCGAACTGAACCCACTCTGTCCTTAGCCATCCGTTGCTTCCGAAATACGACCAGTGCTTGGCTGCATTCCCGTCAGGATTTGACGTACCTTTCCCTAACTGCACCCAGCCTGTCCTCAGCCATCCGTTATCTCCAAAGTACGACCAATGCTTGGCGGAATTTCCGTCAGGGTTACTCGTACCTTTGCCTAATTGTACCCATCCTGTTCTGAGCCACCCGTTATCCCCGAAGAAAGACCAGTGTTTTGCTGAGTTACCGTCGGGGTTACTTGTACCTTTCCCCATCTGTACCCAGCCGGTTCTGAGCCACCCGTTATCTCCAAAATATGACCAGTGTCTTGCGGAATTTCCGTCAGGATTAGCTGTTCCTTTCCCTAACTGTACCCATCCTGTTCTTAATTTTCCGTCACTTCCAAAGAAAGACCAGTGCGGCGTTTTCTCCCCCTCTGCTGATGTCATATAGTGCCACCCGGTATATTTAGTGCCGTTTTTATAGTAATAATAAGCTCCGTTTTCACGCACCCAACCGTTTTTAGTCTCTGCTGTTGATTCAAAAGAACTTGTCGCTGAATAGGAATTTACTGCACCCACACCGCCGGTAGTTTTTACATTTTCCTCATCAGTTAATTGCAACTCTTCTGCTTTTTCAGTCTGGATGGCTGAATCGCCTCCGTTAATAGTTTCATATTGATTATTTCCTTCAATCGTCTTTTTGTCCTCTTTGTTTTCCCCTCCCTCATCTACGCCTTCATCAAGCAACGTCTGTTCATCAATATCTTTAGCTTCTGCAGCCTCGGTAATACTTTCATCTTCCTCTCCTGCATATACAGGATTCGCTGCTATACCCGAAAAAAAAGCGCCCGCACTTATAGCGCCGAGCACACCTAAACTGAGTATTTGTTTTCTTATCTTTTTCAGCAAGATACTTCACCCCTTTCTTTGTTCTCAAAAAGCTATATCAGTATTATCTCACAAACATATTATAATCAACATTTTAACTATGGTCAATAATTTATCAAATCTAATATTGCTATAGTTGTATTTTCATGAAAGTCCAACATAAAAACGACCTTTAATAATTTCTCTCGCAACATATTCTCCAAGAACCATCCCTGATTATCATATAAGATTACAAGGTATCAGAAAATTTTCAGAATCAATCGGGAACGGGCTCGACTGAATGCAAATAATGCCTCCATTACCGCGCTCGAGATAAGTCTTTTCTATCACATCAAACTTCTTGACATCTCTTTTTTGAGGATTTGCGCTCAATTTTATCTCCAAGGGATGTATTTTCCCGTTTTCCTTCGCTTTTGCATCACGGTAAAAGCTTAAGTGAGCACTCTCCGGGGCATAGGCATAATTTTTCACCAATTCCATGACAACATAATTTTCAAAAAAATGACAGCCTGCCGCGCCTTCTCTTAAAGAATCTGCCGTCAACCATCTGGTAAGATATGCACACACGCCTGTATCACAAAAATACGGCTTCGTTGTAGTAATTCATAAAAGTCTACTTGTAATGGGGGTAATTCAAAGTCGACTTTGATTTTTCACAATTTGGATCATTATATCAATCACCTTTGCTTTTCAGGTTACTTTTCAGCCTGTCCCCGTTTGACACACTTTTGCACTGATTTGACTGCGTTTGACACACTAAAACTGCCGCCAAGCAGTAACATTTAATCAAATGCTGCTTCCGGCTTCCCGAAAAAAATTTCTTTAGCTTTTCGTTATTTTAAGCTTCCCGGTTAAAGCACTTTCATTGCTCGGTATCTTCTATATGCCTGTAGACAGGTATTCCGGGGTTAAATCCCTTTCCCCTTGGTACTCTGCCCTATATCCGTCTGCTGCGTTCCCTGTTATCTTAACTGTATATATCTTGCCGAATTCTTTGATAAAATCGTCAAGCTCCACCTCTGCATGATCCTCTTCATTTAGCCAAAGCTCCGTCTTAAATGTCACTTCAGACAAGGACAACTTTTCTTCTTTCTTTGCATTCCCGCCGTATTTGCTTTCTATATCGTCCCTCCACAATCCCTGGTGAACTATAGTCCCTTTTTTATACCTTCCCCCTACATCTGATACGAAATTAGCTGAAATTTGCTCTCCATCTTCCGAATAAACGGCTGTATCTATTGAAGCAAGCTCTTCTTTTCCCTCATACAGATATTCAACACAAAACATCCCCTTATTAGGTTGGGTAAATATTTCATCTTGTTTTTTATTAGAATATTCATCTAATTGTTCTTTATCACCATTAAACTGTCCCATCTCTGATAGTCTGAATTCCGTATCTCCTATTTTTACAGCTTCGATATCATAGGGATCAATCATCCTGTTAAATGTATTAGAAAAGATGTAACGCATACTTTTACTTACTTCTCCTGCTGTATAATAATTATCTTGCAGCATATCCACCTGCGTTCCGTCTTTCATTAGGATATACGCAGGCAATAGCTCATATGCATTGTAGCTTAATTCATAACCTATCGGAGATATCATAAGCGATTCAACATATACCGGCTCACCTTCTTTTGATAGTTCTGTGTCGATCATATATGTTATACTCTTATCCTCGTATTCCAAAGGTATATCAAAAGACCATCTTCCACGCTCCAATATTTTAACATCATCGCTTTCGCCCTCGTATATTCCTATATCTTTAAAGGTTCTCCTAAAACGCCCCCCTATAACATTTTGATTCGCATATGCGTTATCTACAAATTGAATACTTTTTTTTCCGTCTTTCATTTTCAGGAAATAAGATGTGCCTCCTACATTTACAGAATCCGTAAAATCAGCATCTAAATCCCAATCCTCATCTCTGAAAAATATCTGCAATTCATCATCACTTTCATTATAAAACATCTCCTCGTCAAAGTCTGTACCGTCGGTTTTTTCCAAGGTATATACTACCGCTACATGCCTTCCGTCTCCGATAACAGCATCTGCCGTCATCCTGATATTTCCCGAAACAACAGAATCGCCTATAGCTTTTCCCATACTTTCAGCAGTATCTGACATACCGGAATCTATTTCGTACACATTTTTAAATGCGTCTGCTACGGGAATTATTCCTGTAGCTGCACAAACTCCTATAGAGCTTGCTCCTATAATACCTGCAATTATCGCTGCGGCAGCTGCGGGCTTTATAGTTTTTCCCGCCCCCCCGGAATTTTCTGTCCTCACACGCCCCATCAAATCTGACCTCATTATCTGATATTTTTTCATTGCTAAGAGACTCTTTCAGCCTCTTTTTAAATTCACTTTTTTTTGTCAATAAAAAAACCGTGAGAGTACGCTCTCACGGGATGTTCTTTATATATCTCACAGCGAGCATTTCAAGTGTGTCAAACGGGGACAGACTGTCACCACGAGATAACTTCCGCACCGTCGTCTGTCACGAGCACCTGTATCTCCCACTGCGCGGATGGCTTTCCGTCACTCGTATATACGGTCCAGCCGTCAAAGCGGTCGGTATACACCTTCTCAGACCCCATATTTATCATAGGCTCGATGGTAAACATCAGTCCCGGGGCAAGTAGCATCCCCGTGCCCTTCCTTATCACATAGCTTACAAAAGGCTCTTCGTGAAACTCTAACCCGACGCCGTGGCCGCCGATCTCTCGGACAACCCTGTAGCCGTTCTCATTAGCGTGACGGCTGATCACGTCGGCGATATCACCGAGGAAGCCCCAGGGCTTAACGGCTGCAAGACCTAACTCCACGCATTCCTTCGTGACTTCGACAAGCTTGCGCTTTTCATCGCTAACCTCGCCTATCATAAACATACGTGACGAATCGCTGAAATAACCATCAAGAATAGTCGAGCAGTCTACATTTACAATATCACCGCTTTTCAATATCCTCTCAGAAGAAGGTATACCGTGGCACACTACGTCATCTATAGAGGTGCATACACTCTTCGGGAAACCTTCATAATTAAGAGGCGCAGGAATCGCGCCGCGCTTCGTAGTCTCCTGATAGACCATATCATCTATCTCCTGGGTGCTTATCCCCTCCTTTATGTGTTCAGCCACATAATCAAGTACCGCTACATTGACCTCGGCACTTTTCCTTATCATCTCTACCTGCTCAGGTGTTTTGATGAGATTATGCGACGGCACCTTCACATGCTTTTTCTTATACATATCTATCTTTTTATCAAATGCGACATGACAATTCCTGTACATCACACCGCTTCCGCACCAGCAGGCCTCATCGGGCTTCAGTCTTCTCATTGCAGCGCCTCCGTAAGCGGCGGAACGATCTGCTTCTTACGGGAAACAACGCCCTCAAGGAACATCCTGTCACCCTCAGCCTTCCTGCCGAACGTCCGCTCCATAAGTTCCACGCCGCCGTTTCCGGCTGCAATAAGCTCGGAATTACCCTTTATAATATCAGTGACCATTATGAAAATGTTGTCCGCTCCGACCTCTTTCATAAATCCGTCAAGCGCAGGCGCCACCTTAGCGTAAATATCCTCTATGGCTGAGGCGTCTGTTACATTTACCTGGTCAACTCCTACGGTACGACCGCCCATCTCAAACTTCTTGAAGTCGCTGGTAAGTATCTCCTCCGGAGCCTTGTTACCCCACTGGCTTCCAGCCTTAAACATAGCCATGGCATACTCCTCCATGTCCACGCCTGCTATTTTTTCAAGCTCCTTAGCCGCAATCTTATCGTGACCGGTGCAGGTAGGCGATGTAAGGAGCAGGGTGTCGGAGCAGATTGCAGAAAGCATAAGACCTGCTATGTCCTTATCCGGCGTAAGTCCGGCTTCCTTGTACATATTGTAAATGATAGTACAGGTGCAGCCCATCGGCTGGATACGGGCAAATAACGGGGAGGCCGTAGTCATGCCGCCGAGTCTGTGGTGGTCGATGATCTCAAGGATTTCCGCCTTAGTAACACCGTCAACAGCCTGGGTTACCTCCTCATGGTCCACAAGGATAAGCTTTTTCTTTCCGGCTTTAAGAAGATCACCCTTGGAAACAAGCCCCTCAAACTCGCCGCTCTCATTTTCCACGGGGAAATAACGAAAACGCACCTGTGTCATCGGATCGGTTATGTCCTCAACAAAATCGTCAAGCTTAAACTTGATAAGCTCGTCGCGCTTTCTGAAAATACTTCTGATCGGAATACTCTGGTTTATCAGACGAACGCAGGTAACGGGGTCGTATTTTGTCCTAAGCACAATAGTACCGTTATCCTCTGCCTTTGAAACGATCTCCGGCGCAACCTCCGAATCATTGCAAAGGATGATGCAGCCGGCTCTTGTCTTGATGGCATTTATATGCGAGTCTTCGCGGTTCTCAAGGATAACGATATCTCCCGGCTCGATAAGCCTGGACATCCTGTCCTCATTTGCGGAAGAAACCACTACCCTTCCCTTGTCAAATATACCTGATATGTCTCCTGTAATAACCTCAGCCTCAAGGACGCTCACTACATTAGCGTAAGGCGTAGCTGCCGCAGACATCTGATATCTGTCTATCACGTCAAAAACAGTTCTTGAGAGGTCTCCGATCGTAACAATTCCCTCAAGCTTTTTGCCGTTTGTCACAGGAAGCGTAACGATATTGTTCTCGCGCATCTTTCCCCATGCATCTCTTATGGAAATGTCGCCGTCCACTCCGGGCACGCGGTGAAATTCCACATCCGAGAGCTGCGGTCTTACGTCAAGCACCGTCTCAGGCTCCGTAAATCCGAAGTGCTCAAGCGCAAAGCGCGTTTCATCATTTACATTGGCTGTTTTTTTTGGAATGTAGAGCTTGTCACCGCCCGAAAGCTTATTTTTAAGCTCTGCATAGCAAATGGCAGAGCATATGGAATCCGTATCGGGATTCTTATGCCCTATGACCCAAACCTCGTTATTATTATCTGACATTTTTTATTCTCCTATTTTATTTCTTAGTCTACCCTATTACACCGGTCCTTCAACTTCCTTCTCCTGCGACAATGCATTTAGCTTAGTCCGCAGCTTCCTGTAGAAAATAAGCGAAAGGATAAGCCCCGTCGCCTCTGCGATCGGTATCGCCCACCATACGTTATTTACATTTCCGGTCTGCGCCAGCAAAAATGCGCACGGCAGCAAGGCGGCGCCCTGTCGGATTATAGTGACGAGCAGGGAATTAAACGGATTACCTGCCGACTGGAATATCGTTGAATTTATGATCTCAACTCCCGCCATCGGGAAGCCTATCGCCATGATGCGAAGCGCCACAAGTCCGATGGCCGTGACATTTTCCGTTGCAGAAAACAATTGCAGAAGCGGTATGGCAAAGATCTCGAACACAACCGTACATATGCCCATAAAAATGAGCGCCGAGATTATCCCCACACGGTAAGCCTTATGTATCCTGTCTATCTGCCGGCTTCCGTAATTATATGAAAATATGGGAACCAGTCCGCTGTTTAAGCCGAATATAGGCATGTACACAAAGCTTATCAGCTTAAAGAAAATTCCGTAGGCCGTTATGGCATCCTCGGAAAATCCCCTGAGTATGAGATTCATGATAAATACTACGATAGACATGATCGCATTAAGTATCATGGAGGGGAGTCATATCTTAAAAATCTGGGCAACGTCCTCTCCGATCGGTCGTACTATTCTTTTTATCTTAAGCTGTATATCTTTATTAAACTTCACATTTAAAATGATTGCAAGAACTCCTGCCACTATCTGACCGATAACCGTAGCTATCGCAGCGCCTTGGGCGCCCATTGCGGGCAGCCCGAAATGTCCGAAGATAAATATGGGATCAAGTATTATATTTATACCGGCACCCGTTGCCTGTGAGATCATCGAAAGCTTCGTATGACCTGTCGACTGGAGAAGCCTTTCTCCCATTATCTCCAAAAATATACCGATACCGAAGAACATAGCTACCGACAGATACTCCTGACCGTAAGCCGCAACCTCGGGTATCCCGGTCTGCATGGAAAAGAACGGTTTTATGATAAATATAGCTATTATTGCAAATGCTATATAACCTACTATCGAAAGTCCTATTCCTGCGCTTGCCACATCCCCTGCTCTGTCGCGCCTTTTCTCTCCCAAATGTCTGGCAACCAGCGCATTCGTTCCTACTCCCAGCCCCACCGCCAGTGAGATCATAAGATTCTGAACAGGAAACGCAAGCGACACTGCCTCTAAGGCATGTGTATTAAACTGACCCACAAAAATGGAGTCTACTACGTTATACAATGCCTGAACCATCATGGAGATTATTATGGGAAGCGACATGTTAAATACCAGTTTTGTGACCGGCATTTCCCCCATTTTTCTTGATTCATTCGCCTGACTCATTTTCTCTCCTTAATATCTGTTGTGTGTCAAAGTGTGTCAAGATGGGGACAGTCCCTTTGTGTCAGAAGGGGCTTGCCCCTTCTGACACAAAGGGACTGTCCCCATCTTGACACACTTTGACACACTGCCTTAATCATCATCTAACTTCCTTATCAGCCGTATAAACAATCCGGGCTTCTTATTCCTCTTTTTCTTGCTCCTGTAGATCAGCCTGTTCTCTATCTGAAGCACAAGCGCAAATATAACAATCCCAACCAGTGACAAAATCACTGTCCAGGCTATCTCCCATCCGTTAAGCGTTGCAAATTTAAATGCCCCCGGTATGAGTATCAGACCGCCAACACTAAAGAATATCGACACACCGACCACAAACCGCCTGAAGGCGTTCATGGGCTGGGCTATATGAATAACCATCAGACACCCGATAACCAGCATGACGATAGATGCCATGGTCGATGTTTCATCGAAGTTCATACTTAGCAGCGCCCCAATGCCGGTGCACAGCTCAACCATAATAAACTCCGTAACTCCCGCAGGTATGGATTTTTTAATAACCTTCTGCAAAAACTTGCCCCTGATGAGCTCATCGCTTCTTTGCATGGCCAAAAGAAATCCCGGAGCGCCTATCGTACAAAAGCTGTAAAACGACATCTGCGCAGGAAATATCGGATATCTCTGCCCGACTATCATTACGAATATCGCCGTCAACACTGAAAATAAATTTTTTACGAGGAAAAGCGACGCTGTTCTCTGGATATTGTTAACGACCTGCCGCCCTTCAGCAACTACATCCGGCATCTTTGAAAAGTCCGAATCCAGAAGCACGATCTGCGAAACATTTTCCACCACATCGGAGGCATTTCCCATAGCGATGGAGCAGTCGGCTGTCTTAAGAGCAAGCACGTCATTTACACCGTCACCCGTCATGGCAACAACATGTCTTTCCTCCTGAAGTGCCGTAACTATCTTTTTCTTCTGGTCGGGTCTCACACGTCCGAACACGCTGTAGCGCTTAACGGCATCACGGATATCATCATCTGTTTTTAATGTTCCGGCATCGACAACATTTTCAGCGCCTTCTATCCCGCACTTTGCGGCGACATTGGCCACGGTAGCGGGATTATCACCGGATACTACCTTTATATCCACGCCCTGCTTCTGAAAATACTTCATGGTCCTGGCCGCGGTTTTTCTGACCGGATTGGTAAGAAGTACCAGACCAAGCGGTATAACGGGCTCGTCAAGCTCCTCGCTTGCCCTCACCCTGTCGGCGCTTCCGTAAAGCTTACCGAAAAGAAGCACCCTGTTTCCTATATTCATATAGTTCCTGATTTCTTCCTCATAAAGATCATAATCCTCCAGAAGAAGCTTTTCAGGCGCCCCGAGTATATATGTCCCGTCTTCAAATGTCGCTGCCGAGTACTTTACCTTCGATGTAAATGCAAAGACCTCTGAGGGCGTACGCCCTGTATTTTCTGTAAACTTTGCCTTAAGAGCTTCCATTGTTATATTGTCATTTGTCATGGCTGCGACAAAGTCTGACAGGTAATCCGAAAGGCTGCGCCCCGAAGGATCAACATCATCGTATCCGTCAAGAGGTATGAGATCCTCAAATGACATGGTGTTTTCGGTCAGCGTTCCCGTCTTATCAAGGCAGAGCGTATCTACGCGTGCAAGTGTCTCCACACTTGCCATCTCATGAACGAGAACCTTTTTCATTCCGAGAGATGCTGCCGATGTCGCAAGACGTATATTTGTAAGAAGGTAAAGCCCCTCAGGTATCATGCCTACGAGTGCCGCCACCACAGCTGATATAGAGGCCTCGTAGGTCATATTCAGAAAGGCGTAGTCCTGAACGAACATGATTATACCTATAGGTATCATGCCTATGCCGATGATGCGAAGCAGCCGGGTCAGCGCTTTCATCATCTTTGTCTGCTTTTTCTCTCCCTGACCCTTCGCTTCAAGAGAGAGCTTGCTTATATACGACTCTAGACCTACATTTGTAAGCTCTGCCCTGCACTCGCCTGAAACCACGAAGCTTCCCGAAAGCAACTGGTCTCCCTCTGCCTTTTGTATCTCGTCAGACTCACCTGTAACCAGCGATTCATTTACACGAATCTCTCCCATAACGATCCTTGCGTCGGCGCCTATCTGGTTTCCCGCCGAAAAGATACATATATCACCCTTAACAAGAGCGCTCGTATCTATGACGATTCTCTTGCCGTTCCGGATCACTGTAGTCTTGGGAGCATTTAGCATCGTCATCTTATCAAGAACAGACTTAGCCTTAAGCTCCTGCACAATACCGATGATGGCATTTACCACCACCACGATCATAAAGGTGAGGTTCGCAAAGGACCTGGCTGTGATAAGCAAAATGGCAAAGAATATAAAAATAAAGTTAAAGAATGTCAACACATTATCTTTAACAATCTGCCCGCGTGTCTTGGACTGGCTTTCAACCTGGACATTGGATAGTCCTGCCGCCGTCCGACGCGCCGCCTCTTCACTTGTAAGTCCGATGTTCGGATCCGTCATCTGAAGTTTCTTCCCCCTGTTCCTATATGCCGAAAGTTTTAGACACACCTAAACAAGTATAATACCACATATATAAAAAAAATAAAAGTAAGGAACCGTAAGTTAAACTTACGATTCCCTACAGAAGGATTGCCGGTACTCATGTATAAACTATCATCATAACAATCATAAAAAATACTTAGTGCCGTCAAATGTTACATTACGACATCTTAGTTACGTTAACTGCCTGAGGCCCTTTAGCGCCGTCAGCGATATCGAACTCAACGTCTGCACCTTCATCAAGAGTCTTGAAACCTTCAGTGTTCACTCCGGTGTAATGAACGAAAACATCGTTTCCTGACTCATCACAGATGAAGCCGTAACCTTTCTGGTTGTTAAACCACTTTACCGTACCCTTCATAATAAAAATCCTCCAAAATAAAACAAATTACTGTTAGGTGCTTTTTGCACTGTCTCGATATTATCATAAAAAAACAAATTATGTCAATCAAATTTTATATTTACTAAACTTTTATTCATGGTTGTGAAGTATGTCACGTAAGCGCCACATTCTCCTCTCCGAAAGCTTCCTCTAACACCTTCAAAAGCCCCGCAACCGTCGTCGTCCTTCTTTCGCCGTGATTACCCCTGCTCTTTTCCTTCTCGCAATAAATCACCATATCCGCCTGCTTCACGCCGTTCCCCTCATTGGCATCGATCAAAGCATCAAGCTTCGCCTTTGAGGAAGCGTAACTCTCCTCATCAGGAAATCTCACCCAAAGCTTACAGGAGGCCTCGTCAAATGCGGTAAGCGTCTGCGCAAGGAACTTTGCCTCACCGTTTGCTTCTATATTAGTACGCCCCGTAACAAAAATCCTTTTATCCGCTTCCGCAAGACTTCTGTACTTATTGTAAACAGAGGGAAAAACGACCACCTCCAGCGCACCTGACGTATCTTCAACGGTAAGAAAAGCCATAAGCTCATTTCGCTTAGTCGTAATGACCTTTGCTTCGCTGACCACTCCTCCTATCGTATATACGGCGCCGTCATCAACACTGACCTTACCGTCCTCATCCGCTTTAAAATCAGCACAAGCCTTTGTCGCCTTAGCCTTAATAAGGCGCATCTGATCCTCAAGCGGATGACCGCTTACATATACGCCGAGCACCTCTTTTTCATACTCTAAGATATCGCGCTTATCATACTCCGTGATATCCGGCACCTCAAGCTCCATACCGGTCGCGTCTGCCACGCCGCCCGCGGACAAAAGATCCATAAGCGACATTTGCCCGGTCGACGAATCCTTTGCCGATTTCTTCTCTCGGTCAAGCATATCGCCTATAACCATCATCATGCCGCGCCTGGTAGAGCCCAGGCAATCAAGTGCCCCTGCTTTCACAAGGCTTTCAGCAGACTGCCTGTTTAAATGTGACTGAAGTCTTCTCACAAATTCATTTAGCGATGAAAATCTTCCGTTCGCCTCACGCTCGGCAACGATCGCATCTATAGTCGGTGCGCCGAGGCTCTTAATTGCGTTCATTCCGAAGCTTATCTTTCCGTCGGTAACTCCAAACACCCCAAAAGAAGCATTTACATCCGGCGGAACTATTTCTATCCCCATCTGCCTGCAGGTATGTATGTATGCCGGCACCTTATCCTGCGTGTTCATGACCGAAGTCATCAAAGCCGCCATAAACTCCCTCGGATAATACGTCTTTAAGAAAGCCGTCTGATAAGCGACCACCGCATAGCATACAGCATGCGATTTATTAAATGCATAACTTGCAAAATCCGTCATTTCATCAAAAATCTTAACCGCCGCATTTTCAGGTATACCGTTTGCTAAGCAGCCGGGAACGCCTTCCTCAGGGCTCCCGTAAATAAAGCTCTTTCGCTCCTTCTCCATGACATCGGCCTTTTTCTTCGACATGGCGCGTCTCACAAGATCCGAACGCCCCCAGGAGTAGCCGGCCAGATCCCGCACTATCTGCATAACCTGCTCCTGATAAACAATACAGCCATATGTGGGCGCAAGGATGGGCTCAAGCTCCGGGCAGAGATAGTGTACGCTTTCTTTGTTGTTTTTGCCCTCTATATACTGCGGAATAAAATCCATCGGTCCCGGGCGATACAAAGAAAGACCTGCGGTCAGATCCTCTATACTGCCGGGTTTGAGCTCCGTCATAAAGCTCTTCATGCCGGCACTCTCAAGCTGAAAAATACCTTCGCATCTGCCCGTGGAAATGTAATCAAAAACCTTTTTGTCATCGTAGCTGATGTCGTCTATAGAAAAGGCAGGCTCCTCAAGTCTTATCAGGTCACAGGCATTTCTTATCACCGTGAGAGTTCTAAGTCCCAAAAAATCCATCTTAAGAAGTCCGAGCTCCTCAAGTGTCGTCATGGGAAACTGCGATACGATCTCGTCATTTTTCCCACGCGCAACGGGAACGTATTCCACAACCGGGCGATCGCAGATAAGGACACCCGCCGCATGAACAGATTCCTGCCTCGGAAGCCCTTCAAGCCTCTTGCCCGTTTCAACTATGCTTCTGACCTCAAGATCATTCTCATAAAGCGACCTGAAATCCTTACTTATCTCAAGCGCCTTATCTATGGTCATTCCGGGCGCCTGCGGAATAAGCTTGGCGATATTATCGGTTCTGGTATAGGGCACATCCATCACGCGCCCCACGTCCTTTATGACCTGGCGCGCGGCAAGCGTGCCGAAGGTGATTATCTGACTTACACAGTCCTTCCCGTATTTCCGGACGACATAATCAATAACCTGCTGCCTGCCCTCTTCGCAGAAATCCACGTCTATATCAGGCATGGATACCCTCTCGGGATTTAAAAAACGCTCAAACACCAGATTATACCTGATCGGATCGATATCAGTGATCCCGAGGCTGTATGAAACTATGCTTCCTGCAGCCGAGCCTCTTCCCGGACCCACCGGAATCCCCTGCTCCTTTGCGTAATTAATATAGTCCCACACGATCAGGAAATAATCTACGTAGCCCATGTCCGTAATGACCTTCAGCTCCGTATCAAGCCTTTTTTTGTAAATGTTGTCTTCTCCCTGTACTTCCGGATATCTTTTCTTTATCCCTTCTTCGCACAGCGCTACAAGGTATTCGCGGGCGCTTGCATATCCGTCCGGATAATCGTAAGAGGGCAGCTTGGTTTTCCCAAACTCTATCGTCACATTGCACCTGTCTGCGATTTTCCCTGTATTTTCAATAGCCTCCACAACATTTCCGAAAAGCCCCCTCATCTCTTCCTCTGATTTAAGATAAAACTGCCCGCCTTCATATCTCATGCGGTCGGTATCGGCAAGCTTCTTTCCTGTCTGGATGCAAAGCAGAGCATCATGCGGCGCGGCATCCTCTGCCTTTATATAATGAACATCATTTGTACAAACAAGCTCTATCCCCGTTTCGGAGCTCATCTTAATAAGCTGCGCATTTACAAACTGCTGGTCCGGTATACCGTGATTTTGAAGCTCCAAAAAGAAGTTCCCTTTTCCGAAAATCCTCTCAAGCTCAAGCGCCTTTTCCTTTGCGTCATCATACATACGCATGACAAGCGCCCTCGGCACCTCGCCCGCAAGACATGCTGAAAGAGCTATAAGCCCCTCATGATATTTCTCAAGTATCTCGTGATCCACACGAGGCTTGTAATAAAAGCCCTCTGTGAACCCTATCGATACTATCTTCATGAGATTCTCATAGCCCTTGTTGTTTTCTGCAAGCAGTATAAGGTGGTTGTAACGCTTTTCGGAGGCATCCGCTTCCTTGTCAAAGCGCGAACCCGGTGCCGTATAAACCTCGCACCCAAGCACCGGCTTTATCCCTTCCTTCATGCAGGCTTTATAAAAATCTATCACACCGTACATGACGCCGTGGTCTGTTATCGCGAGAGCCTCCATCCCAAGCTCCTTCGCCCGGGCAACCATCTCTCCAACCTTCCCCGACCCGTCAAGCAGTGAATACTCCGTATGCAAATGTAAATGTGTAAAGGACATATTTTCCCTCTTTTACTCTGCCTCTTCCGTCGGAAGCTCTTTAACTTCTTTGAATAAAGCCATGAACTCCTTACCTGTAATCGTCTCCTTTTCAAACAGATAAGCCGCTATCCTGTCGAGCGCCTCCCTGTTTTCTCCGAGGATCTTTTTCGCATCCTCGTAACATGCTTTAAGCATCCTCTTTATTTCATTATCAATAACAGTCTCTGTTTCGTCGGAGCAATTTCTTACCGCTCTTCCGTCCAGATACTCATTTTCAATGGTCTCAAGCCCCATCAGTCCGAACTCCTCGGACATACCGTACTGTGTGACCATAGCTCTTGCAAGCTTGGTGGCCTGTTCGATATCATTGGCCGCGCCTGTAGTGATACGACCGAATACTACCTCCTCCGCCGCGCGTCCCGCAAGCAGCGTAGTAAGTCTGCTGATCATCTCATCCTTGCTCATGAGATACTTCTCTTCCTCAGGCACCTGCATAACATAGCCGAGCGCACCCATAGTACGTGGAACTATCGTAATCTTCTGCACGGGCTCTGAGTTTTTAACCACCGCGGTAACGAGAGCATGACCGACCTCATGATACGCGACTGTCTTTTTCTCATCCTCGCTCAGTATCCTGTCCTTCTTCTCCTTACCGGCGATAACTACCTCCACAGCCTCCCAAAGATCAGCCTGTGATACAGCCTTCCTTCCGGCCTTCGCAGCCGCTATAGCCGCTTCGTTTATCATATTGGCAAGATCAGAACCTACGGCTCCGCTGGTCGCAAGCGCTATCTCGCTTAAGTCTACGGTATCATCAAGACGTACATTTTTCGCATGTACCTTAAGAACCTCTTCACGACCTTTAAGGTCCGGCTTATCAACGATAACCCGTCTGTCCAGACGGCCCGGTCTGAGAAGCGCCTTATCAAGTACCTCCGGTCTGTTGGTAGCGGCTAAGATAAAGACTCCCTTTGAAGAATCAAAGCCGTCCATCTCGGACAGCAGCTGATTTAATGTCTGCTCCCTTTCATCATTTCCGCCAAACCTCGTATCTCTGCTCTTACCGATAGCATCGATCTCATCTATAAATATAATGGCAGGCGCCTGCTTCTGGGCTTCTTTAAAAAGATCACGCACTCTTGAAGCTCCCACGCCGACAAACATTTCCACAAAATCCGATCCGGCGAGCGAGAAAAACGGAACTCCCGCCTCACCGGCGACGGCCTTTGCAAGAAGAGTCTTACCTGTTCCCGGCGGTCCTACCAGAAGAGCACCCTTAGGCAGCTTCGCGCCGATCTTCGTATATTTTACGGGATGATGAAGAAAATCCACCACCTCTACAAGAGATTCCTTCGCCTCATCCTGTCCCGCAACATCCTTAAAAGTAACGCCCGTCTCCTTTTGCTCGTATATCTTAGCATTACTCTTGCCGATACCCATAAGTCCGCCGCCCTTTCCGAGCCGCCGCGACATAAAGAACATAAATATATATAGGAGTATTATCGGCAGTATCCACACTACGATAAAGTTAATTATCGAGCCGCTGCTGTCCGGGATATACCCGTTTATCGTAACACCCTTCTCCTTCATGAGAGGGACAAGATCCTCGTCCCCCACCATGCCGGTATAATAGGTACGCTTCAGCTGCGTCGGGTTATCCTTCTGCGTCTCACTCTTTAAGGTGTACTGTATCCTGTCATCGCGATAAGTAACCGTATCGATCTCGTCCTTTTCCAGATGCTGATAAAAAACATTGTACGGTGTTTCCCTGTATGTAGCTGAACGTACCGCCGAATTAACAAGTGCTATCGCTGCAAATGTAAATGCTGTTGCAAGTATAATAATAAGGATAGTTCCCGGCCCTTTGCTTCCGCCGTTCTTTTTAGAGCCCCCGCCGAAATCTCCGCCTGACCCCTTGCTTCCCCTGTCTCCGAAGCTGTTTTTGTCGTTATATTCCTCGTTCATAAAAATCCTTTCAAACATCGCCGAAAAATTTTGTTATCTTTGTATTATACTTGCTAAGCCATTGTAAATCAAGTATCCCTAAATAAGAGTGTCAGACGGGGACAGACTTAAACTGTAATTATTTCCTTACCTCCCATATAAGGTCTTAACGCCTCCGGTATCCGTATGCTTCCGTCCTCCTGATAATTATTCTCAAGAAAAGCAATAAGCATCCTCGGTGGAGCTACTACTGTGTTATTTAACGTATGCGCAAAATATTTCTTCTTATCAGGCGTATTTACCCTGATCTTAAGTCTCCTTGCCTGTGCATCACCTAAGTTAGAACACGATCCCACCTCAAAGTATTTCTTCTGTCTGGGCGACCACGCCTCCACGTCCACGGACTTAACCTTAAGATCCGCCAGGTCTCCTGAGCAGCACTCAAGAGTACGCACCGGTATATCCATGCTCCTGAAAAGCTCTACCGTATACTTCCAGAGCTTGTCATACCACTCCATGCTCTCCTCAGGCTTACAGACAACTATCATCTCCTGCTTTTCAAACTGATGTATTCGGTAAACCCCGCGTTCTTCAATACCGTGTGACCCCTTTTCCTTCCTGAAGCACGGCGAATAGCTCGTCATGGTTATCGGAAGCTTTTCCTCCGGAGTCATCGTGTCAATAAACTTTCCGATCATAGAATGCTCGCTTGTACCTATAAGATAAAGATCCTCGCCCTCTATCTTATACATCATCTCATCCATTTCTTTAAAGCTCATTACGCCTGTTACCACCTTGCTTCTGATCATATATGGCGGTATGCAGTAGGTAAAACCTTTATCTATCATAAAATCCCTTGCATAGGAAAGAATAGCGGAATGAAGCCTTGCGATATCACCCATAAGATAATAAAAGCCGCTTCCTGCAACCTCTCCGGCTGCCTCCAAGTCGATTCCGTCTACCGACTCCATAATATCGGTATGATAGGGCACTTCAAAATCCGGCACAACCGGTTCCCCAAATCTTTCTACCTCTACATTTTCGGAATCATCTTTTCCGACAGGAACACTATCATCTATAATATTCGGAATAACGAGCATTATCTCATTTATACGCTCGGAAAGCTTGTTTTCCTGCTCTTCAAGCTCCTTAAGTCTGTCTGCAAATGTATTTACTTTAGACTTCGCTTCCTCAGCCTCTTCTTTTTTCCCTTCAGCCATAAGCTTTCCGATTTCCTTAGAGATGACGTTTCTCTGATTCCTAAGCTCATCAGCTTCGGTCTGCGCTTTTCTTACGCTTACATCAAGCTCGGCTACCTCATCAACAAGCGAAAGCTTATCATCCTGAAATTTCTTTTTTATATTCTCCTTAACAAGATCGGGATTTTCCCTGATCAGCTTTATGTCTATCATTTATTCTTTCTCCTGTTTATATAAGTTTATCGAAGAGTCTTTCCAGCTCCTCCTGTGACGAATAACTTATTTCTATGCGCCCCTTTTTTCCGTCTTTAGTTTTAATCCCTACCTTGCTGCCGAGTGAATTACTAAGCCTTTTCTCCATATCCTTAAAAACCAACATCCCCGCAGCGTTGATGGAAGGAATGCTTTTTCTCTCCGGCTTAGGCTCCAGAATATCTTTAATATATTTTTCGGTTTCCCGAACACTTAAATCGCTATCAATAACAGCCTTGGCAACCTCTTTCTGAATATCTTCATCGTTAATTGCAAGGATAGCTCTCGCATGCCCCATGCTGATATCACCTGCTATAAGCATCTTCTGTACATCCCCATTCAGCTTAAGAAGACGCATAATATTAGTTATCTGTGCGCGAGATTTTGAAACCTTTTCAGCAACGGCTTCATGAGTGAGATCATACTCCTTTATCAAATGTGTAAAGGCAAGAGCCTCTTCTATAGGATTAAGATCCTGCCTTTGAATATTTTCGATAAGGGCTGCCTCCATAACCTGTTCCGGCGTATAATCCCTTATAACGACAGGTATTTCTTTAAGGCCTGCAAGCTTTGCCGCTCGCCATCTGCGTTCACCTGCTATTATTTCATAATATTTATCATCCTTTTTCCTGACTACGATCGGCTGAAGCAATCCGAATTGTTTAACAGATTCCGAAAGCTCTTTTAGCGCCTCAATATCAAAATCCTTTCTCGGCTGCGACTTATTCGGCTCTATAAGGGTAAGCTTAACACTAACCTCTCCCTTATTACCGGCTTCCTTATCTGCATCATCAGCTTCAACTGCAGCTCCCGTCTCTTTTTTGGCCTTAGTATTAACAGTGTTTCTTGAAGCTTTAGGCTTTGCTTCCTTTTCTTCTTTGTCATCCTTTTTTGCCTTAGTCTTTGAGGATCCGATCTTTGCGGAAGATCTCTTAGGGGCTTTTTTCTTTTCCTCTTTTATTTCATCCGAATCATCAGGTGCATCCGCCGGTGCAAGAGAAACCATTCCGTTAGATCCGATTTTTCCCAAACCTCTCCCCAAACCTGCTTTCTTAGCCATCATATACTCCTTTTAATGTCTTGCTATAAACTCATTTGCAAGCTTTCTGTACGCACTTGCCCCTATAGAATGTCCGTCATAAAGATTTATGGGCAGCCCAAAGCTGGGAGCCTCTGCAAGCCGCACATTTCTGGGAATAATGGACTCATATATGTGAAAATCAACATTTTCGGTAACGTTCTCAATAACCTGTTTTGTGAGATTATTCCTAAAATCTGCCATCGTAAACACGATACCGTCTATAACAAGGTCAGTATTTAACTTCTTCTTAATAAGGTCTATCGTGTATACGAGCTGCGAGAGTCCTTCCAGCGCAAAAAACTCAGTCTGAACAGGCACCAGAACTTTATCGGCAGCCGTAAGAGCGTTTACAGTCATCATATTTAAGGAAGGCGGACAGTCGATAAATATATAATCATATTTGTCGACAACCCCTTTAAGCTTTTTCTTGAGCAAATGCTCACGTCTGCGGACGCCGGCCAGCTCTATTTCAGCGCCCGAAAGATTAACCTTGGCAGGTATAAGATCAAGACCGTCAAGAACATTTTCTATTATTACGTCCTTAGCCTTTAAATTCCCGAGCAGCATCTCATATGTAGAGTTTTTGATAGGTTCCTTATCAACGCCAAGTCCGGTGGTTGAGTTTCCCTGAGGGTCAACATCGATAAGAAGTATTTTTTTGCCCTTGTCTGCAAGGATTGCAGACAGGTTAATCGCGGTAGTGGTCTTGCCGACACCGCCTTTTTGATTTGAAATCGCTATAATCTTGCCCATTTTGGAGCCTCCTGTGTAAGAATCAGAGTTTTGCGTGAAACTTTTGGTCATTATACCACGAAAAAACAGGTTGTGAAAGAAGAGATTTGAAAAACATTGTGTTTCCTGTTATTCTGTTACTATTCAGCGATAATTATGGTGTGTCAAACGGGGACAGTCCCTTTGTGTCAACACTGACACAAAGGGACTGTCCCCGTTTGACACACCATTGGCCGTGCGCTATATTTCTAAGGTGTTTTTTGCCGCAAAAGGCACTCCCCTCAACATCTACACAAAGCTCAACGTCTATGAATATCAATCCTGCACGTTCTAAATGTTTCACGTGAAACATTTGGGATTCTAAATCTTAACACAAAAAAAGATGTTTCACGTGAAACATCTTAACTAAATATATTACAGCGGCTGTTTTGCCGGCGTTCCTGCTTTTCTGGGATAAGCCTTCGGGCATTTTTTAACTTTTTTGATGATGCAGAAGCTTCTGATCATATCACTGCCGGGCAGTGGTACTTTAATTATATCGACTAATTCCCCGCCGAGTACAGAAATCGCTTTTTTTGCTTCTTCAGCTTCATCATCTATCTCTTCAGCTTTATAAGCTATAAAATATCCGCCCGGCCTTACAAGAGGGAGCGCGTATTCGCCTAAAACCGACAGTCTCGCAACCGCTCTGGATAAAACGTAGTCAAACGACTCTCTGAATCCGGAATCGCGCCCTAAGTCCTCACAGCGCCCATGAACAGCCACAATCCCCGAGAGTCCAAGTTCTCCGATAACTTCATCAAGGAACCTTATCCTTTTATTTAAAGAATCCATTAGTGTTACCTCTGTGTCCGGGCAGCAAATCTTGATCGGCACGCCCGGAAATCCTGCGCCGGTGCCGATATCTGCTACCTTTGCGGAAGTGAGCGGTTCGATTTTCGGTTCGACTTCCTGCAGGTCCTCGATTGCACGTTTAACAAGCAGACTGTCTACGAAATGTTTTATCAAAACATCGTCATACTCTGTAATCGCTGTCAGATTCATGACCTTGTTTTTGTCGACAATCATTTTATAATACATTTTAAACGCACGGATCGATTCATCTGTCAGTTTTAGTCCGGCTTCGGACACCAACTCCCTGAAACGTTCGTCCGTGATGTGTTTTTGTTTTTCAGCCATATTAATTCTCCACAGATTGTTTCACGTGAAACATAACATCGTTGAACTGACACACTTCCAACGTTAATATCCACCCGGTGAGAGCTTTTTTTGCTTCCCGGTGATCTCATCCATACTTATCTTAAAAATAGCGCACCTGTGCAGACTTGATTTTATTGCTTCATCAAATCTTACCATGTTTGTGGGGCAGTAGCGCTCGGAAATTTTTCTTAAAGCCTCGATCTTCTCTGTGTCATCTTTGATTTCACTGACTATTCCCTTAACTATTGCCGAGTCATACCCTGTCGTAAACTGATCCATAGCCGGCAGCACATTATCTGCAAATGCAAGACACGCCTTAGGGTTCTTCCTTATAATATCCGCCTTGCGCCCCTCGTGCGCACTGTGAAAAAACAACTCTTTTCCGACTCTTACAAGACTCAGCTGTATACAATACGGCTCGCCGTTCTCGTCCGTAAGCGCTAACACCCCGTACGGTGCTGAGTCGATAACCTCTAACGCAAATTCCTCATCCCTTTCTCGGTCTTTTCTTCTCATCCTCTCTTTCCTTTCCTCGTTTCGGTCTACATTTCAAATTTAGTGTGTCAGCCGCTGACGCACTTGGTCTCCTCAATAAAGTCGCCTAACCCGCATTTTTCCCTCTCTGCTCCAGAGCGATCATGAGCACCGTTATATCCGCAGGCGACACGCCCGATATTCTTGATGCCTGACCGATAGAGCGGGGTCGGTATTTCCCAAGCTTCTGGGCAGCCTCTATGCGAAGTCCGTATACTTCCTCATAGTTTATATCATCAGGTATCAGTCTGTCTTCAAGCTTTTTGAACTTTTCAATCTGAGCCTTCTGACGCCTGATATAACCGTCATATTTTATCTGTATATTGACCTGCTCGCCCACATCCGCAGGCAGCTTGGGTCTTCCCGGATCAGCGCTTTCAAGCAAGGCATAGGATAACTCAGGTCTTCTTATCAGTTCAACTAAGGTAATCCCGCCCTCTATAGGAGTCGAGCCATTTTCGTTTAGAATTTCGTCCAAAAACGGCGTTTGCGGTCCTACATTTACCGCCGAAACACGGGAAATCTCTTTTTCTATGAGTGCCGCTTTTTCTAAGGTCTTTTCCATCTCCTCATCGCTTACGAGCCCTGCCGCATGCCCTTTGCTTCTCAATCTGAGATCGGCATTGTCCTGGCGAAGGAGCAGTCTGTATTCCGCTCGGGACGTCATCATGCGATAGGGTTCAAATGTTTCCTTAGTCACCAGATCATCTATAAGTACGCCGATATATCCTTCGTCACGCCCGATCACTATCTCAGGTTTACCGAAATGTTTCATCGCTGCATTTATACCTGCCACAAGGCCCTGCGAGGCTGCCTCCTCGTAGCCTGAGCTTCCGTTTATCTGGCCTGCTGCAAAAAGCCCTTCTATCTCTAAAAACTCAAGAGTGGAGTTTAGCTGCGTTGCATCTATACAGTCGTATTCTATAGCGTAACCGTTTCGGACTACCTTTGCATTTTCAAGACCGGGAAGCGTTCGGATCATGGCAAACTGCACATCCTCGGGCATGGAGCTTGACAAGCCGCTTAGGTACATCTCATTAGTATAAATACCCTCCGGCTCTACAAATATCTGATGTCTGTCCTTGTCCGGAAATTTTACTACCTTATCCTCGATAGAAGGGCAGTAGCGGGGACCGGTTCCTTCAATCTCGCCGGAATAGAGCGGAGATCGGTCTATATTTTCACGGATGATTTTATGAGTTTCCTCATTAGTATATGTAAGCCAACAGGAAATCTGGGACTTTTGTATACTTGCAGGATCTGTGGAAAACGAAAACGGCACTATTGGCTCATCACCGAACTGCTCAGTCATTTTTGAATAGTCTATAGTATTTCCTGCGACACGGGCAGGTGTGCCGGTCTTAAATCTTCTTATGCTTATACCAAGCTCCAAAAGAGACGCCGTGAGATGATTTGCTGCCATAAGACCGTTCGGACCGGTGGGGTAGGAGGTCTCTCCGTATATACATCTTGACTTCAGATACACTCCCGTGCAAAGAATAACTGCCGGGGCGAGGTATACTGCGCCTGATACAGTTTTTACACCTGCGATACGCTTCCTAGTGTTTACTCTGTCAGCATCCTTTGCGACTGCATTTTCCGAAGCTAAAGAAGCAGAGCAAATGGTCTGATCATAATTATCGCCGGTATTATGCATCACGTCCTTATGAGAGTTTTCCTCTGTCAGCAAACAAGCCACCTCTGCCTGCCTGACAGTGAGATTTTCTTCCTCCTCAAGTGCCCGTCTCATACGACCGGAATAAGCCTGCTTGTCTGCCTGTGCCCTGAGCGAGTGCACGGCCGGCCCCTTTGAGGCATTTAACATCTTTGACTGTAAAAATGTTTCATCTACAGCCTTACCCATCTCGCCGCCGAGCGCATCCACCTCCCGCACCAGATGGCCCTTCGAGCTGCCTCCGATGTTTGGATTACACGCCATCATAGCTATAGCATCACAGCTAACTGTAAAAACTATAGTCTTTAGACCCAGTCTCGCACAACATAGCGCGGCCTCGCAGCCAGCATGCCCGGCACCAACTACTATAGCATCATATTTTTCCATAACGACAGAACCGGACGTCATTTTTACACTCCTTTACAATATGATCATTCATTCTCAAAAAAATCATTTTCACTATACTGCTTCCACATCACATACATTTCTTTACATAAGACAGGGGGACGCTGCTTTTGTCTTGCTTGGCTGACAGAAGCAACGTCCCCTTGTCTTGGATAGACTTTCCTTTGCGCTTTCAGCCTGTTCTTTGCGCTCGGGCTCAACACGGACGAATACATTTGTCGTTCTTGCCATAATAAGCACTGCCTTAGCCTAATTATATGCAAACCGCCTATTAACTGCAAGCATAATTATATAGTACCTGTCATATATCGTTACTATTTAGCGTTCAGCCAATAGTAACCATATGTCAAGTCAAGCAGAGCCGGTGCGTTAAAAGAGGAGCCTTGACAACTATACAGTCTGACTGTATAATTCAATGTACAGTCTAACTGTATAGTTTGACTATACAACATTTTAAAACGAGGACACTTTTATGACACCTAAAAAAAGTGGGGCTTTTTACCTGACTATCACTATGGCCTTTATTACCGTCCAGCTGGTCTTTCTTGTTCACTACTTCATAAGCAGCACAGACATTGACGCAGTCAAGCTGCAGCTTGTGGCTTACGGCGCGATGATCGCGATTTTTATAATCTTTATGATCATCTCACGAGAAAAGCCCTCTGAGTTTTTCGGATTTCGAAGATTCAGTGTTTCCGCCTTTTTTCTAACTATACTTTACTCGCTGCTCACATATCCGGCAGCATCTGTCATAGCAAGCATTTCAAACTACCTATTTGACAATCCTCTTGAGGTCGCCGCAGATGAAATGTCAGCGATCGTCCTGCTGGCCTTTTCGCTTATCTGCGCTCCGGTGCTTGAAGAGTTTACCTTCCGCGGCGTGATATTGCGAGGGCTTCGGAAAAGCGGTAAAGTATGGCCTTCCATTCTCTTGTCTGCCATCGCCTTCGGGCTTTTCCACGGAAATATCACTCAGTTCATATATGCAACTGTTGTCGGTATTTTCCTGGGACTTCTTATGGAGGCAGGCGGAAGCGTGTGGCTGACCGTACTGTATCATTTTACATTCAACTTTTTCGGCACAATTGCAGAACCCATAATACTTACACTTGTATCACCTTCAGGAGCTGATGCGCTGCCGCCTGACGGTCCGATAGCAGAAGCCGCACCGCAAAACGGATTCCTGACACTTATCATAGCCCTTTGCATTGTTGCAGGTATTGCAATAGCCTGTCTTCTTATTTCACGACTTGTGTTAAGAAAAATAGCAAAGGTACAAAAAAGAAATAACATTTACATAAAGAGATCACCGGCGCGCAAAGAGAGCAAGGTCTTTAGCGTGCCCCTGATCATCGGAATAGTTATGTCGGCACTCCTGATTGTGCCCGGAATCTTTGTATAAATGTAACGGAGGAGAGAATGAACAGAAGTAAATATCTGCCGCTTACTGAGACAACTTTTTATATACTGATCGCGCTGCTTGAGCCCGGACACGGGTATGTGATCATGCAAAAGGTCGAGGAGCTTAGCGAGGGATCAGTGCGTATCGCCGCCGGTACTATGTACGGAGCGATAGATAATCTGCTGAAATTAAAGTGGATAGAATCCGTTCCCGGGAATGACAAGCGTCGCAAGGTCTATCAGATCACGGAAGACGGACGGGTTGTTCTTGAAGAAGAAACACAGAGGCTTCGCGGACTTGTCAGTATCGCTGATAAATATATAGATCCGATGGAATGTCCACCGCAAGTAAAACGCTGAGCATAAGAAAAGGAGAAAAAACATGACAAAATTCAAATTATTTGCCGATCCCGAAAAAGAGGAAAAATGGCTTGATGAGATGTCTGAAAATGGTTACATTTTGCGCTCTGTCAATCCGTCGTTTGGCTTATACCGCTTTGATGTCAATCCTGACAAACAATTTAAACCCAAAGCGCGTGTAGACTTCCGCTGCCTGAAGGCTGCTGATAAAGAGGAATATTTAGAAATATTTAAACAAAGCGGTTGGGAAAATATATACAGTTCGAGCTTTACTGACCAGCATTATTTTGTTCAAAGTGAGACAATAGCATCTGATGAGATATTTTCCGATACTGCCTCTTTCGCTGACAGATATTCCAGACTCGGGAGTTACAGCATTGCTGTTGGTATATTTTGCACCGTCGTTAATTTGTTAAGTATGCTGATTCCCGGGTCTTTTGAATATACCGGGTTACTTGTAATAAAATGCATCTGTGCCGGTATCGGCATTGCGGTACTTGTTTCCGGTATTTACTTCATTTATAAAAGCAATAAGATCAGAAACAGAGAAGCTGGTGTTACAGAAACTTACAGTACAAAGCAAAGCTTCACACCTGTAATCCGAAAAATACTTATAACAATATGGATTGCTGTTATGTGCGGAGTTGTCGCAGGTATTATTGGCTTCATTGCAGTATAAGTAAACGGATATAATTCAGTCTGACTTCTTTTTCTGTGATATAACCGTTAAAAAATTTATATATACGCTAAACAAATTTTTCTTGAAAGATATGATTCGGATGCATATCTTTCAAATATGATTTCATACAAAAAACTTATCACTAAAGTGGCATTTAATCATAGGCGCTTTAGTTGGTACAATCATCGGCTTAATACAATCAATATGA
>CACZTL010000094.1 GCA_902784165.1 uncultured Lachnospiraceae bacterium
ATTATCCGTGCCGCCGTGTCCTGTCTTTGTAAATATAAGCACAGCGGTGGACACTCCTGCATAAGGCTTAAATACACCCGAAGGCATAGAAATTACCGCTTCCAGCTTATTGTTTTCAATAATTTCTTTTCGTATTGATTTATGTGCATTTGAACTTCCGAACAACACTCCGTCAGGTACTATGCATGCACACCTCCCGCCGACCTTAAGCATCCTGAGAAAAAGCGCCAGAAATAACAACTCCGTCTTTTTCGTTTTGCAGACCTTAAGCAGATCAGCCGATACTATGTCATAGTCAAGGCTGCCCTTAAACGGGGGATTGGCCAGAATAAGTGTGTACTTCTCCTGATCCGGATTCTGGTCGGATAAGCTGTCACGGTATTCGATAAACGGATTATCAACCCCGTGAGTCATCATATTCATGGCACCGATACGAAGCATGGTTCTGTCAGTGTCGTAGCCATGAAACATACCGTTCATGAAATGCGCCCGCTTCTCCTTGTCATACATTATATCAGCTTTGTGTTTTTCTTTAATGTATTCCCCTGAGGTAATTAAAAATCCCGATGTACCACAGGCAGGATCGCATATCACCTCATCCGGTCCCGGAGCCATAAGCTCCACCATCATGCGGATAATATGCCTGGGAGTTCTGAACTGACCGTTGAGCCCGGACTGAGATATCTTGGAGAGGAGATACTCATATGTATCGCCTCTTATATCTATGGTTGCAGCATTTTCCGCTTTACTGTCTTCTTTTGTTTTTATCTCATCCATCAGGCGGAATATATCATCAAGACTGTCCACCACCTTAGAAAGCAAAAGTGGTGTCGGCAGCTTAAATATCGCATCGCCCATATACTTTGAATATGCGCTTTCCTTATCACCATGTAGATTCTTAATAAAAGGAAATACCTTTTCCTGCACTGCCTCATACATTTCTTCAGCCGGAAGATCGCGGAAAACAGACCATTTTAGCTGATCACCCGACACAAGCGTTTCTGAATCGGCAAATATGCTCTCAAAGGGAACGCCAAGCATTATGCTTTCCTTCTTTTTCCTGTCATCCATCTCATCCAAGTCACGGATGAACATAAGATATGTAATCTGTTCTATAACATCCAAAGGATTTACGAGTCCGCCGCTTGCAAATATATCCCATAGGTTATCAATTTTGTTTTTAAGTTCTCCTGTTATCATATAACTCCTTTTTTCTCCCCGCACAACTACAATAACCGGCACAGATCATTCGATAAGAATAATATCATCCCTCTTCCCGGCTTCATTTTTCAGAGCCTCGGTAAATCCGCTTATGCTGAATAAAACAAACCATTCCCGCCTTCTTCCCTTATTCCATGCTACATTTTCTGATTTTGTTTCAAGAACTTTCAATACATCTGTCCCCATAAGCTCATTCCTGTATTTGCATTCACAGAAAATAATATCATCCGAATCCGTATCCATCGCTACAATATCAATCTCTATATTTTTATCCCAGTACCTTCCTATTTTTGAAAAAGTAAATGGCAAATCCCCCTGCACATTCATCATCTGCATTTTTTCACGACAGATATCCTCATAAACATAAGAGACATGATTCTGCACAAATCCCTGCCTGATCTTTTTCAAAACATAATCCGTACTTCCGCTTTCAATAAAGCTTTTATATGGATATACAAATTTAAACCAAAACAAAATGTAATTATCCTTGATAACATACAGACCTTTTTTGCTTTTTTCAGGTTTGTTCTCAGTGACGGGAACTTCACGCCCGACTATATCGAGATCTATCAGAGTCTTAAGGTATTTAGTGATCCCTGTGGCTTTCAACCCCAGGGATGCAGCAATATCAGAAAGCTTCCTGTTACCTGAAGCTATGCTTTTAATAACGGAAAAATAGCTTCCTATCTCAGAAACCTCCTGCTGTAGTAAGAATTCCGGCTCATCATAAAGATAGCTTGATCTATCCAGTATGTTCTTTTTTATAGATGTAAAAATATCCTTTTCCTTACCGATCAGTTCAATATATTTCGGAACACCTCCCGTTACGGAATATAGTTCTATAAGTTCTTTTTCCTTCTTTCCGGGAAAAAATCCCTTGTAATGACGAAAGCTAATCTGCTTAAGACATATCTGGGCTGTTCTTCTGCCATACAACGGACTGCTGTAATCGAGAGTTTGAGACCTCATCATCGAGATAAGAGAACCGCATAATATCACCATTACATCCTTATCTTTGAGCAATTCTTCCCAAATACGCTGAAAAACTGACAAAAAAGCCGGATTCGATCTTCCTATATATTGAAACTCATCAATCACAATAACAGGTTTTTCTTCAAAATTCCTGTTCATTATTTCTTTAAATATCAAATCCCAGCTCGATATATCGGCAGCACGCAAAAGATCATTGTTTAAAAAATCTGCCGCTCTGTTTTTGAATTCCGCCCTGTTTTGGGCTTCTGACTCCTCACTGGCCAGAAAAAAAAGCGCATTTTTATCTTCAATAAACTTTGTTATAAGCTTAGTTTTTCCGACTCTTCTTCTACCGTATATAACAACCAGAGAAGAACCATTACGATCATATTCCCGCTCCAGAGATGCCAGTTCATCCTCTCTGTCAATAAATTCCGGCATATTCATACCTCCTTATCACAATTATTATACTTCAAATTATTATAATTTCAAGTATAATAATTACATATTCTTTATTTGTCTGTCGCATTAAAAAAGAACGCTTGTTATGCGTCCTTTAAGTTTTTATTTCCTCAACTCAAATCCGTTTTCCTCAAGCTTAGCAAATATTGCGTCCATCAAAGGATTTATATCCTCATCACTCAAGGTCTTTTCCTTAGATCTGAATCGTATATTATATGCAAGGGAGCGCTTGCCTTCCTCTATCTGCTCACCTTCGTAGAGATCAAACAAACTGCACTCCTCAAGAAGCCCCTTAGCCTCCGCTTCGATAATGTCTTCTATAACAGCCGCGGGGACATCCTTAGCGGCCACAAGGCTTATATCTCTCGTAACAGCCGGGAAGTTTGCTATCCCCGTATATTTCTCCTCAAAGGAAACCATCTCCTTCTCCTGAAGAGTATTAATATCTATAACTGCAATATAGGCGTCCGCCGAGAGACCGTAGGTCTCGCATACAAGAGGATGAACCTGACCCATATAACCGATAACAGCTTTGTTATACACAAGAACTGCCTGACGGCCGGGATGCAGGAAAGGATATGCATGAATGTCACCTGCTGCCTCACGACCGTAATCCGTATCCGGAGCTGCAAATGTGAGCTTACCGTCCATGCCCAGGGCATCCGTGATATTTTCCAGCACGCCCTTCATATCGAAGAAATCGCCTTCGCCGTAGGATCCGAGTGTCAGCTGCGTACGCTCATCCGGCAGCTTTTCGGGATCCTCTCCCGGAATATAAACCCTTGCAAGCTCGTAAAGCTTTGCCTCAGGCGCGCGCCTGTTAAAGTTTGTGGCAAGGCTTGTAAGCATACCGTTAACGGGAAGCGTACGCATGATACTGAAATCTTCTCCAAGCGGATTTGAAATAACGACCGTCTTCCTTAAGGGCGCGCTCTCAGGCATAAGAAGCTTGTCAAACACCTTCGGACTCTCAAAGGAATAGGTTAATATCTGGGAAAACCCCTCGCCCTCTGCCGTCTCCATGACCGTGGTCTTTACCCGCTCATCAAAGGAAATTCCGCCGATAGCTCCTGAAAGCGATGTGCCCACAGGCAGCGTCACCGGAATCTTGTCATATCCGTAGAACCTCGCGATCTCCTCGGCTATATCAGCACCCCTTATCAGATCCTGCCTGAAGGTCGGTATAATAAGCTCGCCTGCAGTCTCGTCAAGCTCTATCTCAAGGGGCTTTAAGTAGCCCTTCATCGTCTCTTCATCTATGTCCGTGCCAAGCAGCTTATTATAGCTTTCCGGCTCCCATTTGATACGTCTTTTGCTGACCGGCTCGGGGTAAATGTCGATCACCCCGCCTACAACCTCACCTGCCCCAAGCTCTTCCACCAGGGCGCAGGCTCTGTTTATGGCCTCAAGGGCTGTTTCCGGATCCAGTCCCTTTTCAAACTTCCCGGAAGCATCCGTGCGCATGGAAAGACGCTTTGCTGATTTTCTTATATTGGTTCCGTCAAATGTGGCAGACTCAAACACGAGCGTCTTTACATCATCCGTAATCATAGAGTTTTCGCCGCCCATGATTCCGGCAATGCCTATCTGCTTCTCTCCGTCGCAGATCATAAGGATGTCGTTGTCGAGTTTACGTTCATTTCCGTCAAGCGTAACGAAGGTCTCACCGTCCTTTGCCCGCTCCACGATGATCTTCTTTCCTGCTATGGTATCATAGTCAAATGCATGCATAGGCTGTCCGTATTCTTCCATCACGAAGTTTGTTATATCCACGATATTATTAATGGGACGTATTCCGCAGGCGCGAAGTCTCCTCTTAAGCCACTCGGGAGAGGTGGCGATATTTACATTCTTAACCACCCTTGCGCAGTAGCGGCTGCAAAGATCACCGTCTTTGACCTCTACATTTACATAATCCGAAGCCTTCTCGCCGTTTCCGGTTTCCGGTACCTGAGGCGGAATAAATTCCTTGCCAAATGTAGCGGCTGCCTCACGGGCAACGCCAAGCACACTGTAGCAGTCAACTCTGTTGTTAGTGATCTCATACTCGAATATCGTGTCATCAAGCCCAAGAAGTGCAAGCGCGTCACTCCCCGGCTCCTGCTCATCGGGAAAAATGTATATACCGTCTCCCGGATCCTCGGGAAATAAGTCCTTATCAGCTCCAAGCTCTTCAAGCGCACACATCATGCCGAAGGACTCCACGCCTCTTAGCTTACCCTTCTTTATCTTTATTCCGTTTTCCGGAGGCGCCTCCCCGTCGTGTCCGCCTGCGACCCTTCCGCCGTCAAGCACTACGACCACAGACTGACCGGAATCACCCGGATGTACATTGGGTGCGCCTGTCACGATCTGCACGGGCTCAGACTCTCCCACATCCACCTGACAAACAACAAGCTTGTCGGCATCCGGATGCCTTTCCACGGAAACTATCCTTCCCGTAACTATTTTTTCCAGATTCTTATCAAGTCTCTCGAAGCACTCCACCTTTGTACCTGAAAGGGTCATAGCATCGCGGTACGCCTCGTCCGTGACATTTTCAATGCCCGGCACAAGGGACTTGATCCAGTTGAGTGATGTATTCATTTTATTCTCCTGTATATATTTACTCGTTTGTATAGGTGTGTCAGATGGGGACAGTCCCTTTGTGTCAGCATTGACACAAAGGGACTGTCCCCATCTGACACACCTCCGTCAAAACTGCCCCAAAAACCTTACATCGTTCTCGTAAAGCAACCTCATATCATCTATCTCATACTTAAGCAGCGCAATTCTCTCAAGTCCGATACCGAAAGCAAAGCCCGAATACTTGCTCGTATCTACATTACACCTCTCAAGCACCTTGGGGTGTATCATGCCGCATCCGAGGATCTCGATCCAGCCCTCGCCCTTGCACATACGGCAGCCCTTACCGCCGCATTTGAAGCAGGTTACGTCTACCTCGGCGCTGGGTTCCGTGAAGGGGAAATGATGAGGTCTGAACTTAAGAGCTACATTTTCACCGAAAAGCTTTTTGGCGAACACCTCCAACGTTCCTTTAAGGTCTGCAAATGTAATTCCTTCATCTATCACCATGCCTTCTATCTGATGAAAGCAGGGGGAGTGGGTGGCATCTACCTCGTCAGCGCGGAATACCCGGCCGGGAGCGATCATCCTGATAGGTATCTTACCCTTTTCCATGACACGGACCTGAACAGGGGATGTCTGGGTTCTTAGGACTATCTTGTCATTTATGTAGAAGGTATCCTGCTCGTCCTTTGCAGGATGATCCGCAGGGATGTTCAGCGCCTCGAAGTTATAATAATCGTACTCTACTTCCGGACCGTGCACCACCTCGTAGCCCATGCCGATAAATATCTTTTCCACCTCTTCAAGAGCTATGCGGTTAGGATGTCTGTGACCCTTCTTGTTTTTCTTTCCGGGAAGGGTGACATCTATTACCTCTTCCTTAAGCCGTTTCTCAAGCTCAATGTTTTTTATCCTGTCGCCCGCAGTCTTAAGAGCCGTTTCGATAGCCTCCCTGGCTTCATTTACAATGCGGCCCATCTCCGGCTTTTCCTCAGGCGGTACGTCCTTCATTCCTTTAAGGATTGCCGTAAGCTCGCCCTTCTTACCGAGAATCGCTACACGTATCTCATTTAACGCTGCTGCGTCAACAGCTGCTTTTATTTTTCCCACCGTGCTTTCGGTGAGTTCCTTTAATCTCTCTTTCATCTGTACGTCTCCGTATGCATTATTTTTTATATGTCGAGTGTGTCAGATGGGGACAGTCCCTTTGTGTCAGCATTGACACAAAGGGACTGTCCCCATCTGACACACTGTCTCACACAACACAACAAGTTATGAATACTTTTTTACATAATCCTGCTTTAATTTTTTTACTGCTTCATCAAAATCATCAGGCATCCTATTGCTTTGCGCAAACTCACGGCTTAGCTTCCCTGCTTTCTCGCCTGCCTGCTCCCACTCACCCTTCATATAAAGTATCTGCGGCTCGGTCCCGGAAAGCCTTCGGCACAGAAGCGCCGCCGACTTGGCGCCGTCATCCTTGACAAATCCGTATGACCCCTCAAACATCACAGCCGCCTTCTCATACATAAGGCAGCGCCCGTAACAGACACCGGCATTATACAAAACCTTGGCATAAAAGCTCTCGGGAAGCTCGCTGTCGGGATTCATCTCCATAATCTCCGTAAGCTCCTTTACCGCCCGGGAAAAGCAGCCGCACTTGATAAATGTCTCCGCGCGTCCGTACTTCACCAAAGGACGCTTACCTGTCTTTAATCCTTCAATCACCGGATCGATAATCGTTATATCTTTAGAACTGTAAAGAGATGTCCCCTTAAACAACTCAATCAAAAAATCTTTAACGGTACAGCCCTCACTCCAAATCTTTTCAAGACGGTCTGCAAGTGCCTTATTTCCCGTGCCGTCTCTTAAGAATGAAAACAGCTCGCTGTTTATAAAACTGCGGTCTGTTCCCGTGAGATAAATATTCTCATAAAGGAACTTCGCAAGCTCCTCTTCCGAGTAAAACTCACTGCCTGTTGCCGGGAATATGTAGGGTACCTCCGACACCTTGCTTTCACAAAGTATAACACCGTCGGAGCGCGTACGAACCGTCTGTTTCCCGCTTCCTCTCAGATCGATATCAAGAGTCTCATCGCTGCACGACCCGTTTATCCCGCGGATAAAAACTTTAAGGGTATCCTCATCAGAAAAATAAAGCGCTGCATTTACACGGACGATCTCTTTTGAAGGATCCTTATCCGTATCCGGCTTGATCCTGTAGATGTCCGGGGTGTTCTGCGTCAGCGGGTCTGCCTCTATCTGAATGACCCCGGTATCACCAAGGATCAGATCAAAGCTCATGCCGGCAGCGTCCGCATTGGTTCCCCTTGCGACAAGCGTGCGTCCCTTAAGCTCTCCGTCCTTTTTTTCGACAAGACATATCTCGGAGCTTATGCGGTTTTTGCAGGCCATGATGCACCCGGCAAGACCTCCGACGCCGGCTGCTCCGCCGGATACGCTGACATTTTTGTAGATGCCGGCGCTCCTGAAGGGATCTGCCATCGGGTAGGCCTTCGCAAGCGCTCCTATGCTGGCTCCCTTTACATACAGATTCATCCCGGCAAATATCCTGTGGCCGCGGCGCCCCAGAACTGTAAGCATTTGCGACGGCAGCTCGTCCGTGTCAAAAGCCGTACCCGTAAGATACACGCTCGATACAGGATTTTTATCAAGAGTCTTCTTAAAAAAGCCGCATATATCCTGCATGGCAGGCTCAAGGGGCGTTTCTCCGCCGCCTGCCATCATTACGCTGTCTGTCGCCACACTGTCATCGCTTTCCGTAAGGAGAGTCAGCCCCTTAAATGTGACCCTTTGTAGAAAGCAGCCCGTAAGCCCCGAAGGCTCCATATCGAAAAGGGCTACGCCTCTCGCATAGGTCCCGGGATCAGCGTTAAACGCATAATATGCAAATGCCTCCTCCTTTCCCAAAAGCAAGTAGCTCTCCCTCGGGATTTTCAGCTTACCAAAGGCCTCATGCCATATCAGGCGCTTATCCTCGGAGTAATCATGAAGGCATACCCCGGCTATATTCAGCTGTTCTTCACCCGTCTGCTCCTTTGCGGCCGTAATCAAGGCGTCAAGCATGGAAGAGAGCCTTGCAGGCGCACTCTCCTCATTTTCAAAAATCCTGCTTAAAGGAACATTATTCTGAAAGAAAGGGCTGTCCTCCTTTGCCATTACAGGCTGCACATTTCTGCTAACCTTGTCATAAAAGCAAACCTGGGAAATGTCCTCATCTATATCTATTCCGAGAAATAATCCTTTTGTGTCCATTTATTAATCCTCACACAAACACAAACTCTCGCTCCGCTGCAGAGAGCTCCGCATCAAGAGCGGATAGCTTTTCTTTTGCCTCTTCACTTCCTGTCTTCCTGATAACCTCATTTATCCTGCATATCTCTAAAGCCTTATCGTCCGGCTCGCGCGCAGCCTTAATTTCAAACGTGCCCGCCGGCTCTCCGGATACATACACATCATAAACCGCGCTCTCCCCTTCAAACAAAATAAGCTCGCATACATAAATACCGTTAAAGGTCTCTCTTGCAGTTAGCCGCCTTCCCGCATATCTGCCTTCGGTAAATGCAAATACCACATCCCTGCCCGGCTCGTCTCTGTACTCGGCTATCGTCTTATCCCGGATAAATGCCGGCTGCTCAAGCTCTTCGGAGAGGTCTTTAAAAAACGAAAATATATATCCCTTAGAAACAAAGGCTTTTATTATGCCGTCAAAAATCTCCTTCTGCTCAGCGGTAAACTCACGCCTGCCGGTGGCTTCGGAAAGCAACAAAGCGGCAAGCTCGACAGGAAGCGCCTTCCCTCCGCCCGCAACTCTTTCATATATCAGGGGTATAACCTGCATATCTGCCTTTTGTCCGCAGGCAAAATACAAAAACGCCTGATAAGCGCAGTACGCCTCGGTCAGAAGTCCCTTTTTCTTAAGGACTGTATACTCTGCAAAAACAGGAGCTGTTATTTGAGGCGGCTGCTTTGTAAAAAGCATACGCGCCAGCATATCCTCAAGATCCGTTATATCCTTTCTGTCACCCTTAATAGCCGTAACCTCAGGACCCTGCGATCTTTTATCGGCCTCTTCTCCTTCCCCGTAGGCATATTTTTTAAGCTCCACGGCAAAGCCCTTCGACAGAAGCTCCGAATGCCCCGCAAGCAGCATCTTTGCAGCATCGGAAGCGATTTTCTCATTTATTCCCTGCTTGCCCAAGCGGTATTCATAAAGAAGGAAAAACGGATCGCTCTCGCATCGCTTCGGATCCACGCTTACAGATCTTCTGCTCCCGAGAACTCTTTCTATCTTGTAGTCAAAGGCGCTGTCATTATATATCCTTCCGTTTACATCCTCAAAGCATATTACACAGGAATCCTGAACCCGCTCTTTATCATTGAGTATAACTGCAAATGTTTTTCTGTTCCTTATCTGAAGCTTTTTGATCGCATTAAACTCGGGATGAGATATGTCTGCAAATGTAACATCATCTGACTTTACGGTTATCTTGTAAGTGTTCTGCAGCCTGAACACCTGCAAGGGAAAACGGTCTGCAAGCCCCGTATCATTGTCCCAGAGCCACCTGTAGAGCTTTTCTAAGTTCTCGTCTATGGCGCCTGCCGAAAGCCTGTCGGCAGTAAAGCTTATGCAATTGTCCTCGTAGAGCTCGTATATTTCGGGGTCTTTTTCCTTTAAGCCTATTACATTGGCATAAAGATAGGCCCTGGAAGAATTATCTATGCCGCTGTCATACGCAAAATACCGAAGAACCCTTTCGGGGAGAGTTCTTTGCACAGACTTATCAAGACTCATCAGGAAATACTCATAAAGCCTTGTGATATTTAAGCTGCGCTTGATAGCCTGCTCGTAAATAGGAACGTACTCGGGTCCCTTGTAATCTCCCTGTATCATCTTTTTGCAAAGGGTATCAAGTATCTCATCGCTGTTATACTCGTCGTAGAGCTTCTTCAGGCAATACAGGTGTGTCATATCCGGCTTGTTTTCTTCGGCGACAAGCTCTGTTACACGCGAGCTTGCCGCCGGCTCCACTAAACCGTACCTGTATCCGAAGCGTATGACCTGCGTTTCAAATGCATTTAACACACGCAAAAGAACCGGCTGGCTGTTAATTATCCTTATAGCCTCTAAGTAGATTACGGGACTTGTGCAGCCATTTGAAAATGCATCCTTAAAGCGCGTAAGCCATATGCTTGCATTTTCATCGCTGTGCTTATCCATATGATATCTGTAAAGAACCACCTGCCACGGCACCTCGGGAAACTCCGTCGCTTCAAAGAATTTTTCCTTTGTAAACTGCAGGTTCTGATCGGAAGAATTTATCATGGTCGTGACGTAAAGAGCTGTATAATAAAGAATACCATTGCCCTTTTTATCCTCCATCAGCTCATTTCCGCAGCCGTTAAGCACCCTGTGGGCTTCCTCTCTGTCCCCTGCAAAAGAAAGCAGCATAGCCTTAGCAACCTGAAGCTCAAGATATGAATAAGCTTCCCCGGGCGTTCCCTTGTAAAGCATAAGGAAATTATCGTCATTCACACGAAGAAGAGCTTTCCTGCACCACTCTTCAAGCGATATCTTCTTCATGCGAAAATCAAGATACCCTCTGATGAGATCAGCTTTTATCCTTTTCCAGACGCGTTTAAACGCAGGAGCAGGACTCTTTACTTTTTTCACCTGCTGCACTTCCCCGACAGGCTCCGGCGCATTTTCCTCATCCTTGTTCTCAAGAGCTCCTGCGCCCTCAAGAAAATTATCCATGGCAAATGCCGCATCTCCTTCAGCCATCAGTTTATCGTAAAGTGCGTTAAGAAATGTATCGTCTCTGAGTACAACAGCCCTAAACTCCGGTGCCTCAAATATCTTTACCGCGCTTTCGGGGTCTCTAAGCGCCAGCACGGTAAACGACCTCAGATCCTCTACCTTGATATTTCCCGCATACACAGCCTTTTTTATTACATCAAAACAAAAGGGAACCTTAAACTCACCCGCTGAGCTTACTATAATAAGGTCTCCCTCTATCCTGCTTCCGGCCTCTGTCCCGCCCGCATCTACGCTGTAGCTGATCTCGGGTTCACTGCCCGAAAAGCTTCCGTTTGTTTTAAATCTTGTATTCTGCGAGTAGGACGTTCCCGTAATGCTGCCGCTTGCAAACAGCTTAATACTTCCCGCCGTCTTTGAATCCTCGACAACGTCTCCGGTTACCGGTTCTATACGCTCAAGCACAGGGGTGTTGTACTCGAAATCACCCTTGGCAAGCTTTTTTAGATATTCCTTCACTCCCCTGCACCTCCTTTCTTGTGTCAAGTGTGTCAACCGGGGACAGTCCCTTTGTGTCAGTACTGACACAAAGGGACTGTCCCCGGTTGACACACATCAAACTACATATAAGCCTTCGCATCCCCCTGCCTCTGTAACACGACCGTCCCTTTCAACCGCATAAAGACTGCCTCCCGCATAGATATACAATATACCTTTAAACTGAGCGCACATCCTTATTTCTCCGCTGATCTCTCCGGACAGCCGCACCGGCACAGCCTTTATATCATGCGTTACAAAAATGCCGTCATCCGACCTGTACACATACCCTTCTCCGTTAAAAATCCTGTAAAGAGAAGCGCCGGCGTCTTCCCCCGCGATCTCCGTAACATTTCCGGTTTCGGCACGGGCAAGTCCTCCTTCGGAGGTTTCAAAAATGAGCGTGCTTTTGTGCGCATCCCATAAAAGATTTTCTCCGACAGTTCCTATCGCTTCCCAGTCGGTAAGCCCGGAATCACTGAGTATGCATCTCGACAAACCGGTGCCCTCGGCCTTATATAAAACACGGTCGATGTCATCATATATAAACTCTGCATTCTCTCCGGCGGCGCCAAGCGTCAGACCGATCCTTCCTCCGGTATCCGTCAGACTCCATATCCCGTCACGAAGATATGCGATCAGATCCGCGCTTTTGCTCGTATTAACAGAGGCTGCCGCATAAGAGAAATAATTATCCTCATCACCGTTTTCCGGCAAAACCTTTGTGACGCCGTCAGAAATAAGCACCCTTTTTTCGGGATCATAACCCGGACAGGTATAAAGCTGACCGTCCTTATCAAGACATACAAGCGCTTTTACATTTTCATAGATAAAAAAGCTCTGAACGGAATCGCCTATTTTCTTGCTCTCGCCTGTAAGGCTCCTCCCGGACGCACCCGTAACCTTGTATATGTGCAGGACGTCATCCCCGGTGTACCACTGGTCGTTCAGCACGGGACTTGTGGTATAGATAACCTCGCCACTGTCAGTGACATCCCTTACGGTTATTACGTCCTTCTGACTCAGAGCTTTTACAAAGTCGCCGTTTTTGTTCCAGATATACAAGCTGTAATTATCATCCGTACCGTTATCTTCAAGCTGCGTAAGCGCAAAATACTCTCCGTTTGAAGATGCCGCGTATCCCTTAAGCTCGGAACCCGATGCTTCTGATATGCCTTCAGGCTCGTGTACCTCTGCATAAACGCTCTTCCCCTCTGACGAAAACATCCGTCCCGTCGTCTCCGAAAGACCGCCGTCGGTTATCGAAAACACCTTCCCGCCGGACTCTGTATAGAGTCTTCCGTCAAAGCTTCTCGGCAAATGTGTGCTTACCAGAGCAACCGCGAGCGCAGCCCCTATCGCGGCAAGCGTAATCACGGCATATCTGCGTTTAAACTTACGACCGCCCGTCTGCCGCTCTTCCGGCTCAGGCTCTGTGTCCTTCAGACTTTCTTCATATGCACTTTTTCTTTTTAAATACTCATCGGTATTATCATCTATCTGCGGCTCATCGCAATAAGGGCACAGTGTACCTTCTATATTTCTGCCGCACTTCGGACATATCATAATTAAAACTCAAACTTATCTCTGAAATACTCTTCAAGCTCCGATATCTTTATCCTCTCCTGCTCCATGGTATCCCTGTCTCTGACTGTCACACAGCCGTCCTCTTCTGAATCAAAATCGTAGGTTACGCAGAAGGGGGTTCCTATCTCATCCTGTCTTCTGTATCTCTTTCCGATATTTCCCCTGTCATCAAACTCGCAGTTATAGCTCTTTGAAAGAGTTGCATATATCTCTTCCGCTTTTTCGTTCAACTTCTTGGAAAGAGGGAGCACGCCGATCTTAACGGGCGCAAGCGCAGGATGAAAATGAAGTACTGTCCTCATATCGCCTTCGCCGAGATCTTCTTCGTCGTAAGCCGCGCAAAGGAACGCAAGCGTTACCCTGTCTGCTCCGAGCGAGGGTTCTATAACATAGGGTACATATTTTTCTCCGGTCTCATCGTCAAAATACTGAAGATCCTGTCCGCTGACCTCTATGTGCCTTGAAAGGTCGTAGTCTGTTCTGTCGGCTATTCCCCAGAGCTCGCCCCAGCCAAACGGGAATAAGAACTCCAAGTCTGTAGTTGCTTTACTGTAAAATGAAAGCTCTGCCTGATCATGATCTCTTGCGCGCATCTCGTCGGGCTTGATCCCGAGATCCTGAAGCCATGTTATACAGAATTCTCTCCAGTAATTGAACCACTCAAGGTCGGTTCCCGGCTTGCAGAAGAACTCAAGCTCCATCTGCTCGAACTCTCTGGTTCTGAATGTAAAATTACCGGGAGTTATCTCATTTCTGAAAGACTTACCGATCTGACCTATGCCGAAGGGAACCTTCTTTCTTGATGTACGCTGTACGTTTTTGAAATTCACAAAAATTCCCTGGGCAGTCTCGGGACGAAGGTATACTGTATTTTTCGCATCCTCCGTGACGCCCTGGAAGGTCTTAAACATAAGGTTAAACTGTCTGATCTCCGTAAAATCGTGAGCTCCGCAGCTCGGACAAGCAATCTCCTTTTCTTTGATGAAGTTTTCCATTTCTTCATTTGACCAGCCGTCGACAGATGAACCGAGGTCTATCTTGTTTTCGTATGCCCACTCCTCAATTATCTTGTCGGCACGATGTCTTTCATGACACTCCTTACAGTCCATAAGAGGATCCGAAAATCCTCCGAGATGTCCGGAGGCCTCCCATGTAGAGGGATTCATAAGAATCGCGCAGTCTACGCCTACATTATAAGGACTCTCCTGTATAAACTTTTTCCACCATGCTTTTTTTACATTATTCTTAAGCTCTACTCCGAGATTGCCGTAATCCCATGTATTTGCAAGACCGCCGTATATTTCCGATCCGGGATATACAAAACCTCTTGCCTTAGCCAGTGCCGTGATTTTTTCCATCGTCTTCTCAGTATTATCCATGAAAATCATTTCTCCCTTAGTGTGATTTATATCGTTTCATTGTATACCTTTTCATAGGTATTTACAAGGTTTTTGTGCATTAAAAAAGGGACAGTCTCTTTGTGTCAAAGCGTGTCCCCTTTTTATAAATCTGCAGCACGGATTTAGAGTTTCTTAATTCTTTCTATCGCTTCTTTTGTATTCTCGTGCGTTCCGAATGCAGTCAGGCGGAAATACCCTTCACCGCTGGGTCCGAATCCCGATCCGGGTGTTCCGACCACGTTAGCGCCCTCAAGAAGTCTGTCAAAGAACTCCCAGGAGCTAAGCTCATCCGGCGTCTTAAGCCAGATATAAGGCGCATCCACTCCACCGTAAACCGTGTAACCAAGACTCTCAAGAGCCTCGCGGATCAGCTTCGCGTTTTCCATATAGTAAGAAACAAGTCCCTTAACCTCCTTCTGACCCTGCTCGGAATACACTGCCTCGCCCGCTCTCTGGATGATATAGGGCGCGCCGTTAAACTTTGTTCCCTGACGTCTTGCCCAAAGATCTTTAAGCTTCATATGACCGAATTCAAGCTCCTTAGGCACAACAGTAAATCCGAGCCTCGTTCCGGTAAAGCCGGCATTCTTGGAAAACGACCTCATCTCGATGGCACAGGTCTTTGCGCCCTCGCACTCATATATGGAGTGAGCAACATTTTCAGAGCTGATATATGCTTCATAGGCCGCATCGTAAATAATGATAGATCCCATGGTGTTAGCGTAATCCACCCACTCCTGAAGCTCGGATTTAGGGATGGTTGAGCCCGTAGGATTGTTGGGGAAGCAAAGATATATTACATCGGGAGTTTCTCCGGGAAGCTGAGGTGCGAAGCAGTTATCCTCGGTGCAAGGCATATAAATGACATCTGTCCACTTCTCCTCGATGGCATCAAATACGCCTGCTCTCCCTGCAAGTGCGTTACTGTCGATATACACGGGATAAACGGGATCCGTAACCGCGATCTTTGTATTACTTCCGAAAAGCTCCTGGATATTGGCGGAATCAGACTTTGCGCCGTCGCTTACAAATATCTCATCCTCGTCAAATGTAATTCCCTTAGGCGCGTAATCCTTTTCAACTATCGCCTTGCGCAGGAAATCATATCCTCCGTCCGGCGCATAACCCCTGAATGTCTCTGCGTTGCCCATCTCATCGACTGCCTTATGGAGTGCTTCGATGATCGTCGGGGTAAGCGGCTGCGTTACGTCGCCTATACCGAGACTTATAACATTTTTATCAGGATTTTTCTCCTTAAATTCCTTTACCTTTCCGGCAATGGTGGAAAAAAGATAATTTCCGGGAAGTCTCTGAAAATTTCTGTTAAATAAGAACATATCTATCCTCCTCGTATAATAAGTTTGAAAGCAGCGTGACACAAAGGGACTGTCCCCAGGCTGACACACTAAGCAGAACTCTTAAGTAAATTACTTTGCCTCCGGCTGCGCTTCGATCTTTCTGATCTCTTTAGTCCTGATCTCCTCAGATATCTCAGCTATAAAGTCATCGATCGGCTTAGCTCCTTCCTCGCCTTTATACCTGCTTCTTACGGAAACGGTGCCGTCTTCCCTCTCCTTTTCACCGACGATGAGCATGTAAGGAATGCGCTCAAGACGCGCCTCCCTGATCTTGTATCCGATCTTTTCGGCTCTCTCGTCAACCGAATTAAGTATGCCGTGAGCTTTAAGCTTATCTCCGACGCTTCTTGCGTAATCCATATATTTATCGGAAATAGGAAGAACCCTCACCTGCTCAGGACACAGCCATGTAGGAAGGTTTCCGGCATATTTCTCGATAAGCCACGCAAGAGTTCTTTCATAGCAGCCAAGCGAGGTTCGGTGGATTATGTAAGGGCGCTGCTTCTTGCCCTCCTCGTCGATGTAATACATATCAAAGACCTCGCCGTTTGCGCAGTCAAGCTGTATCGTAACCATCGTATCCTCTTTGCCGTACACATTTTTCGCCTGGATATCGATCTTGGGACCGTAAAATGCCGCTTCGCCTTCGGCCTCTGTAAACGTAAGTCCCTTCTCCTTCATAACGCGCCTTAAGGCATCCTGCGTCGTATTCCAGTATTCCTCATCACCCTCGTACTTATCCTTGTTGTTAGGATCCCATTTGGAAAGTCTGTAGGTCACGTCATCCTGAAGTCCGAGTGTCTTAAACACATAGTTTGAAAGGTCTATGCATCTCTCAAGCTCCTCTTCTGTCTGATCGGGGCGTATGATCAGATGACCCTCCGAAATGGTAAACTGACGCACTCTCGTAAGACCATGCATCTCGCCGGAGTCCTCGCGCCTGAAAAGCGTAGACGTTTCACTCATCCTGTAGGGCATGTCCTTATAAGAGTGCTGGAAATTTTTATACACATGATACTGAAACGGACAAGTCATGGGGCGCAGAGCAAGAACCTCCTTGTCAAGCTCCTCATCACCAAGCACAAACATCCCGTCCTTGTAATGACCCCAGTGTCCGGAAAGCTCATATAAGTCACTCTTTGCCATAAGGGGGGTCTTTGTACGCACATAGCCCCACTCAAAGTCCTCCAGATCCTCGATCCAGCGCTGGAGCGTCATAAGAATACGCGTTCCCTTCGGCGTAAACAAAGGCAGACCCTGACCGATGATATCAACCGTCGTAAACAGACCCATCTCGCGTCCGAGCTTATTATGGTCTCTCTGCTTAGCGTCTTCAAGCCTCTGCAAATGTGTCTTTAAGTCATCCTTGTTATCATATGCGGTACCGTAAATTCTCTGGAGGCGCGCTTTATTCTCGTCACCTCTCCAGTAAGCCATAGAGGACGATATGAGCTTAAACGCCTTAACTCCCTTTGTGCTCATAAGATGAGGTCCCGCACAAAGATCCGTAAACTCACCCTGCTCATAAAAGCTTATCTCCTCACCCTCGGGCAGCTCCTCGATAAGCTCTACCTTAAAGGGTTCGTACTTTTCCTTCATAAGAGCAATAGCCTCATCCCTTGGAAGGGTGAATCTCTTTATCTCAAGCCCTTCTTTTACGATCTTTTTCATCTCGGCCTCAAGCGCGTCAAGATCCTCCCTTGAAAAGGGATCGGTATCAAAGTCGTAATAAAAGCCCTCGTCGATAGAAGGTCCTATGGTAACCTTGGCCTGCGGATACAGCCTCTTAACTGCCTGAGCAAGTATGTGGGATGCCGTATGGCGCAGCGCATGAAGCCCTTCGGGATCCTTTGCCGTAAGTATATTTAACTCACAATCCTGCGTAACGGGTGTTCTTAAATCTACAGTCTTTCCGTCTATCTGACCGGCACAGGCAGCGCGCGCCAGACCCTCACTTATGTCGGCAGCTATCTCATAAACCGACATGCCTTCTTTATATTCTTTTTGTGTTCCGTCTTTTAGCGTGATTATCATATCCTAAACCCCTTAATTATTTTGTATTTCATATATTCCTGTCATAAATGATCTTAAGTCCCTTCATAAGCAGCGTCTTATCAACAAAGATCTCGCTTTCGCAGTGCGGAATTATCACTCCCGCCAGCCCTCCGGTAGCAACCGTCAGCGCATCATCCGGAAGCTTAAGCTCCGCCTTAAAGCGCTTAACCATGCCGTCTATCATCGATGCGCTTCCGTAAATCGCACCGCTCCTCATGCTGTCTACCGTATTCTTTCCGACAACATGCGGCGGGGCATCAAGACTTACATGCGGCAGCTGCGCGGTACGGGCAACAAGTATATCCTGGGATATAGCTACGCCCGGTATAATAACACCGCCTATATATGCGCCCTTTTCATCTATCGCGGTAATCGTCGTCGCCGTGCCGACATCTATGATCACGGCCGGCTTGCCGTAATAATGCTCAGTCGCAACAGCCGCCACGATAAGGTCAGCTCCGACCGTACGCGGATCATCCATATGGATTGGAAGTCCCGTCTTGACGCCCGGTCCGACAGTCAGCGGCTCGACCCCTATGATCATCTTTGCCGCAGACCTTATAACGTTGGTCAACGGAGGAACTACAGAAGAAATAATAGCGCCCTTGATATCTCCGGGATCGATGCCGTTTAACTCAAGCATGGACTTAAAAACCATCGCGTGCTCGATCTTGGTCTTTTCATACTGGGTAGCCACCTGCTCCTCAAAAAGAACGCCTGTGTTATCCACGCAGCCCATCACGATCGTAGAGTTGCCGATGTCTATAGCAAGTATCATGTTGTTTTTTGAATCTTTTTTATTCATTTGAGAATGATCTTCCCTTTCAAGGTAATGTATCAACTCATTATATAAAAAAACTAAATTTAATTCAACAAAAAAACTGCTTAAATAATAAGCAGTTTTTCCTATTATTTCAGTTTGTACTGTCCCCTGATATTATCAAAGAAAACGTCCAGTGTATCAAAAAATGTCTTTGCAACACTTTTTACATTTATACGTCTGTCATCGCGTGAATATGCGCACTCCACCGCCGCTGTCATCATACGCCCACCGTTATAATAAACAGCGGACAAAAGCTCTACATCATACGCAAATCCATCCACCTTAAGAAGCGGAAGCAAAGGCTTAAGCCTATCTGTTCTGAATATCTTAAGCCCCGTGTTAGTATCCTTAAGATCAAATGTAAAAAGCAAATGCAGCATCTTATAATAGCACATACTCATTACGCGCCTGTAAAACGGAAAATCTACCCTTGAATCCGGATGAAACTTACAACCGGTAATGCCTGCAAGGCGCTTTTCATTCTTCAAAGATAATTCAAGATTCTCAAGATACACAAGTATCTGATACGGATATATCTCCATATCCGCATCGATCACGGCGCAAAACCGCCCGCGTGCTTTTGCCATGCCCCTGTGTATGGCATAACCCTTTCCTCTGTTTTTCTTATAGCTAATTATACGTAAACTTTTATAGTCAGCCTTTAGTTTTTTAAGCTGTTCAAGCGTATCATCCGTACTTCCGTCATTTACCGCTATTACTTCAAAATCACCGGACAGCTTATCCAGCTCGCAAAAAAGCATATTCATACTTCTTGCAATAGTACTTCCTTCATTATATGCCGGCACCACGACTGACAGATAGTATCTCTCCATAAAATCCACCCGTCAATAAAAGAAAATTACCCAAACCTTGTGCTTAGTATGTCAGATCACTCTGCATTTAACTTATCCAAAGCTTCATGTATATCCGCCACCGACTCAATGATCACATCCGCCTGATCATCAAAATCCTCACGCGCGCTGACGCCGCTGAGCACTCCGATAGAAGAGCAGCCGTTCTGCTTTCCGAAAAGCATATCGTTAAAGGTATCACCCACAACAGCTATCTCCTCAGCCTTAAGTCCGGTTATGGCCTTAAACTCATCGATCATCTCTCCGTTTGGCTTGGGCTTTCTTGTGCCGTCATCCGCTCCTATATAATCGAAGAACTCTATTATATGAAGCTCATTTAAGCAGCGCTCTGCAGACTCCTGTACGTCCGCCGTAGTAAGGCCGATGAAAAAGCCTTCATTTTTAAGTCCTCTTAAAAGATCGGGCATATCCGTAAACGTCTTATAAACAGGTGTGGTATTCTTCATAGTATTATTGAAAAGATCCTTTATCTGCACATAAATGCTGTAAAGTTCTATAAATACATCATGATCCGTAAGTACCGAGCAGATGTCCTCGGCTATCTCTCCGTATGACTTATATGCAAATGCGCCTCTGGGATTTACTTTATCATCATGAAGTCCCATGCTCTCGAGCATCTCACGCTCTATCGCGCCATCCTCGTCATATATCTCGATCTGCTTGATGAACTTCGGGATAACCTCTCTGGCAACCACCGGCCAGATAGAGAAGAAATCTATTATCGTTCCGTCTTTATCAAATAATAAACCTTTTATCATAATCAATAACTCCTCGTTTAACATTTTGTTTCAGTGTGTCAGTCGGGGACAGTCCCCGGCTGACACAAGCTTTAATAAACAAAAAAGGAAAGCACGCACCGGGCGGCTTCCCTCTGCCAAGCGGAGAAAGAGGGATTTGAACCCTCGCGCCGGTTTCCCGACCTACACCCTTAGCAGGGGCGCCTCTTCAG
>CACZTL010000095.1 GCA_902784165.1 uncultured Lachnospiraceae bacterium
ACACTATGATGCTTGAAAGGAAAAAAATGCCGTACATAAAATCACCCGACACCCGCCGTGAGCTCCCTTACGGCAGCGTCGTAAGCATAAAAGAAGAAAAAACTGAAAATATAACGAAAGTCACCATAGGTGAGTGCATCGGCCGTGGCGGAAGCAGTCTTGTATACAGTGCGTCTCTTACGAGGGTTGCAGAAGGTAAAGAAATCCCTGTTAATGTAATCGTTAAAGAGCTCTTCCCGGCGGGTCTTGGCGTTATCCGGGGCGAAGCCGCGCAAGGTGATGATACGGCTCTTTTTGTGCCGGAAAAGAAGTCGGAGCTGTTTAAATATTACAAAGAAGATTTCGTAAAGGCTCAGGCTGAGCTTTCTTCTTATTACGAGAGCTTTAAAGATCAGACGCTGCCCCGCAGCTTCCTGTGCGGTCATGCCAATTCTACACTTTATGCGGTTTCCGATCCCGGCAAGGGTCGCCTTCTTTCAAAAATCCCCGGGGATTCGCTTGCGCTTGACAAAATTGCTTTGCTGATGGAGTCTGTATGTAAGGCAATAAAGAAGCTTCACACTAAAGAGAAGCTTTATCTGGACTGCAAGCCGGATAATTTTTATTACTTTTTTGAGGAAAACACTCTCGGTGCGTCTGTATATCTGTTTGATTTTGATTCAGTGGTTAAGCTTTCGGATATTAAATCGGGTAAAAACAGGATATGCCCTTTCTCTCCGGGGTGGGCGGCTCCCGAGCAGATACCGTCGGGAATAGACGGAAGATATGAGGATGCTTCGCTTATAGGCTATCATACTGACATATTTGCAATCGGCGAGGTGTTTTTTCTGCTGCTTACCGGCAGGAAGCCTGAAAAGGATGATCTTGAAGCCATAAGTAAAGAGAGCTTTGACTGGGAAGGAGAAAGTGCTCCTTTCAGGAATTCTTCATCCGAAGCGAGGGAGCTCATAAGAGAGCTTGAGAAGGAGATGCTTGAGCCTGACCCAGCTAAAAGGCGTGATACATTTAAACAATATATTTCTGTAAATGCTCTTGAAAAGCGTTTTGCGACTCTTTACGGTCTGACTGCCGGCGCAGACATTCGCTATGCTCCCATACATGAGAGCATAGAAGGGCTGAAAAAGGACATAGACAAAAAGCTTGAAAAGAAAACCCCAAAAAGGATAGCTGTTACAGTTTGCGCTCTGGCGGCGGCAGCCGTACTTACCGGATTTTTAATAACAATCGGGAGCAGGGCGGCAGTAAAAGTAATGCCTGATCAGGCGGCAGTAAGTGAGCAGATTGTTGATGATCACGTTATATTTGAACTCGGAGAGGCTGACCATGATTACGAGACAGGTATCGAGAACTGGAAGAGGCTGGATTATAACAGGGCTCTGCGTGATATAAGCGCTGCACAGGGGAGAGTATCGGGACTTGTTTCATCAGACGGTGCAGACGCTGCTCGTATCAATAACTCTCTAGGTTGTCTTTATCTGGATATGGGAAGATACGAGGAAGCTTACGACAGATTAAATGACGCGCTTGTAGCCTTCAGATCGCTTTACGGAGAAGCAGCGCCGGAAACTCTTGCCTCAAGATTTTCCGTTGCGCAGTATGACTATCTCGCAGGCGATACGGACACAGCCTTGAAAAGCCTGCAGCAGATAATAGACGCGGGAGATACCGGGAAAAGCAAAGCGCTTGCGGCTGCTGTCTTAAACTTTCAGGCGAGTGTATATGACGAGCTTGGAGAGTATGACAAGGCGATAACCGCATATGAAAAGGCGCTTGACTTGTATGACGACATCCTGTCTGACGGTAAGCTTACAAAAGAGTTTTCCGAACTCCTAAACGATCCGCAGCTTACTGACAGTGAAAAAGAGGAGTATACCGCTGCACTTGGGATTGTACTAACTACACAAGGGAATTTAGCAAGCGCCTGCATCCATGCACAGGATACCGACCGTGCCGAGGAACTGCTTAAAGAAGCAATAGATATAGCGGAAGATAATGTATATATAGGCAGAAAGAATCTTATCACCTCCCGATTGTATATGACTCTTGCACAAAGCTATGAGAAAAGCAGAAATATCAAAAAGGGGCTTGACGCTGTTGATCTGGCAGAGAGAATACAAAAAAACCTCTTTGATTTCGAGGCAGTATACCCCGGTCTCGTAGAGGTTTATGAAATATATGCCGATCTGCTTATGAAAGATAATAATTTTACACTTGCATATCAGTATTATGACGATGCAGTTAAGCTCGCCGGTGAGTCCTTCGGGCAGAACCATCCGAAAACGGCAGAGGCTCTCTACAGGTTCGGAATGAGCTATATGGAGCGTGAATTACCCGCCATAGCTATAGATTATTTTAAACAGGCCATAGAGATACGAAAAAATATCTTAGCCTATGAAAATGTAAAGACACTCCGATATCTTGAAGCTCTTCTGGAAGCGCAGACGGCAGCAGGGGACGCTGCGGCTGCGGAGACATCGGCAGAGCTTGGAAGACTTCAGGAGACAATCTCGGATAGGTGACACACTTTGACATTCTAGTGCGTCTCCCTGTTTATATACGTTGTCTCATACTTCGAATATACGATCTTTTGTGCCTTATACAGACTAAAGTATTCAGACAACAGATAACTTACCGCTATACTTATCATACAATAATAAAGCGATGACACCCCAAATAACTCTACTGCCAGCAGTATCGAAGTCACCGGGCTGTTGGTTACGCCGCAGAATACGCTCACCATACCGCATGCGGCGACGAGCGCAACCGGCATTCCGAATACAGGCGCCAGACAACTGCCTATTGTCGCTCCTATGCAAAGCGACGGAATGATCTCTCCGCCCTTAAAGCCGCCGCCGAGAGTTACCGCGGTAAAAAGGATCTTAAGTAAAAAGAAGAACCACGGCACATTTTCAAGCATACTCATGGCTATAAGGTTAAGACCGTTACCTAAGTACTGCTGTCCGCAGGCAAACGAAAGCCCGACTACCGCCCAGCCTGCGATAAAGATCCTTACATAAGGGCTTTTGAAATATTTGTTTAAGGCTCCGGAAACGTATGTAAGTGCAAGAATAAATAATATACTTACCGCTGCAAATATCGCTCCCAAGGCGATTAGCTTTATACCGGAGGGAAGATCTATAGAGGCGATATCAGTCAGTGTAAATCTGATCGCTTCCACGCCAAATGCCTTTGCGATACCTCTTGCTATCACGGCGGAAAGTACACAGGGCAGAAGAGCCGCATAGTACATAACGCCGACGCTCACCACCTCAAGAGAGAAAATAGCAGCGGCTGCCGGGGTTCCGAACATAGCTGAAAAGCAAGCGCTCATGCCGCACATGATAAGTACATGCTTATCCTTGCTGTCCATCTTAAAAATACGTCCCAGCGCATTACCCAGCGCTCCGCCTATCTGCAGGGCAGCGCCCTCACGTCCGGAAGAACCTCCGAACATATGAGTAAGTATGGTTCCGGCAAATATAAGCGGTGCCATGCGCACAGGAAGTCGCTTCCCTGACTGGATCGCGGACAAAACCCGGTTTGTGCCCTCGTTAGCGCCGCCGCCTGCTTTTTCATACATAAACATTATCAAAAGTCCGGCGAACGGAAGCCCGAAGACCATCATAGGGGCTGCTGTCCGAAGCTGCGTCACAAGATCTAAAAGATAATGGAAAGCAACTCCGGTAAAGCCTAAGCCTACTCCGAGGGCTGCAGCCGCAAGACACCAGCGCCACAGAGAATTAACGGCTTTTTTTTCCTTTCCGAAGAAGGATGTTACCTTATCTTTATCAAAGAGAGTATTCATAGAAAACGACCTCTGAAAAAACTTAATAACAAAATGCCGCACCCACATCCTGCGCGGATAAACCGTAACAGGTAAGAGTGCGGCAGCTTATAAACAAATAAACAAACATTTAAAAGCTGATTATTTCTTCTTTTTCTTGGGTTTTGTGTTTACAAGCTCCTTTAAAGCTTTTCCTGCCTTGAATTTGGGAGCCTTGGATGCAGCGATCTTAATCTCCTCGCCCGTCTGGGGGTTCTTTCCTGTTCTTGCAGCTCTTTCGGAAATTTCGAATGTACCGAAGCCTACAAGCTGAACCTTGTCTCCCTTCTGAAGCTGCTCCTCAACGCTTTCGATAAAAGCAGCAAGAGCCTTTTCGGAGTCCTTCTTTGTAAGACCTGTCTTGTCAGCTATAGATGAAATAAGTTCACTTCTGTTCATAGGTTGTGTTTCCTCCTTAATGTGGATATTTGTCTATACCTTTTTATTTATATATCTTTATAGAGCTTTTGTCAATGGAAAACCTTAAAAAAATCAGTATTTTAGGGCTTTTTAGCCTTTTCATTATGGCTTGGCCGGAAATTTTGTCTGACAAATGTCTGACAAAAAACGGTTTGACTAAATAGTAACAATGATATATAATGAGGTAGAAGAATTTGAGATTGGAGGAAGGAAGAAAGTTGAGTCCGAAGAAGAGAATATCGACAGCCGTAATTCACAGACTGCCGAAGTATTACAGACATTTAGGAGAGCTTATAGATACAGGGGTTCAGCGTATATCGTCGAGGGATTTGAGTCTGAGGATGAGGGTTACGGCTTCTCAGATACGTCAGGATCTGAACCATTTCGGAGGTTTCGGTCAGCAGGGATACGGATATAATGTTAATTCTCTTTATAATGAGATAGGCAAGATACTGGGACTGGGGAAGATACATAACATCGTTATAGTAGGCGGAGGCAATCTCGGGCATGCACTTGCGCATTATCAGTATTTCAGGCACAGAGGCTTCCATATAATCGGGGTATTTGACAAGGATGAAGCCCGTATCGGTAAGGAGATCGGAGATATCAAGATCATGGATGTCGAAACGCTCCCTGCATTTATTAAAGAAAATAATGTGGAGATAGGAGCCATCGCCATCCCGAAATCCGAAGCAAAGCGTATGGCTGAGCTGTTGGTTGAGAACGGGGTAAAGCAGATTTGGAATTTTGCGCACCTTGATCTGCATCTCGGAGATGATGTGATAGTTGAAAATGTTAATCTGACTGAATCGCTTATGCGATTGTCCTTCAGGGCAGCGCTTGAGCAGAAGAAGTAAGTATGACCCGCACCGGCTTTTTAAGTCGGTGTTTTTGTGTGCTGCGGCAAGAAAAGTCTGTCCCCGCTTGACACACTCTTACTGTCATGATGCACAACAGAAAATACGGAGTATATACATGCATAAAATATACACAGCCGCCGGGGCTGAACAAACAGACGATTACACTATAAAAAACATCGGCATACCATCGCTCGTACTCATGGAAAGGGCGGCGGAAGGTGTTACAAAAAGAGTGCTTGAAGTTATTAAGGAAGATAATAAACGACCTGTAATCTGTGTCTGCGGAAAAGGCAATAACGGAGCGGACGGGCTTGCGGTTGCGAGGCAGCTTGCACAACAAAGTGTAAATGTATCGGTATATCTTTGTAATACCCTTAAGAAAAGCGCCGGTGACTCTGACAATATAAAAAGCGATTTCGATATCCAGCTTAACATTTGCCTGAATATAGGTTTAAAATTCCTTAAGTCGCTCAGGATCCCCGCAGGTGCCGTAGTGGTGGATTCCGTCTTTGGCAACGGGCTTGACAGGGAGGTCGGCGGCATTTACAAAGACGTAATAGCAAAGATAAATAAGTCAGGCGCTTATGTGATCGCAACTGATATTCCGAGCGGGATAAATGCAACGACAGGTCGCGTCATGGGAAGTGCCGTCCGTGCGGATGAGACTGTTACATTCGGAACAGAAAGAACCGGGCATATTTTATACCCGGGCGCAGAGTATACGGGCAGACTGACAGTTGAAAATATAGGCTGGCAGACAGCCGGGCTTAAAGAAATCGGTATTTCGTACTATTTGCTTGATGAGGACGACTTAAAGCTTATACCCGGGCGTAAGGCAAATTCACATAAGGGAAGCTTTGGCAGCGCGCTTCTGATCTCCGGATCTAAGGAATACGGAGGTGCGCCGATATTATGTGCCGGGGCGGCATTTGCCTCGGGAGCGGGGCTTGTAAGGGTTTACACCCATAAAAAGAACAGGGCGCCGCTTCTTTCAAGACTTCCTGAAGCTATAGTTTCTTCCTATGGTATGATCGGATTTGAACCGGAGAAGCTTAAAGAAAGCAAAGATGAGCTTAAAAGGCTTATAAAAAACGCCGATGCGACGGCAGCCGGTCCGGGACTCGGGAAAAGTAAGGCTGCGGCGGAGATTTTAAAATGTGTTTTTGAAAATGTAACAAGCACCTTGATCCTTGATGCCGATGCCCTGAATCTTATAGCCGACGGCAGGGTCACTGTGCCGACCGGGAAAGGCACCGGCCTTATTATCACACCGCATCTTAAGGAAGCCGCAAGACTTCTCGGATGTGATGTTGAGGAAGTAGAAGCGGATCTTCCGGGTACGGCATTAAAGCTTCATAAAAAGTTTAATGCCGGGGTGATATTAAAAAGCGCGGTAACGGTTATTACGGACGGAAAAGAAATATTTATAAATAAAGGCGGTAATTCAGGCATGGCATGCGCCGGCTCGGGCGATGTGCTTACAGGCTTGCTTTGCGGACTGGCAGCGCAAGGTCTTAAAGGCGCAGAGCTTATGTGTGCCGGAGTATACCTGCACAGTGCTGCGGGCGAGTGCGCGAAGAGAAAACTGGGGGAGGCGGGTATGCTGCCTTCTGATATTGCGAAGAGTGTTCGCGATGTGCTAAAATCAACGCGGTAGAGGAAAGTGTGTCAAACGGGGACAGTCCCTTTGTGTCAGACCTGACACAAAGGGACTGTCCCCATCTGACACACTTTGATACAACAGAGGGGAAGGTATAGATAACATTAAACGGAGGTCAAAAAAGACATGACTGGTTTTACCAGGGTGGTGGCTGATGTGGATCTGTCTGCCATCCGGCAAAATATCACAAATATCATGAAATATGTGCCGGAAAACGTAAAGGCACTGGCTGTAGTAAAGGCTAATGCCTACGGACACGGCGACGCTGCTGTTGCTAGGGCTGTAGATGACCTTGTAGATCACTATGCGGTTGCGACGCTTCCGGAAGCGGTAAACTTAAGAAATAACGGTATAACTAAGCCGATACTGATCCTCGGATACGTTTTCCCCGAAGAATATCCGGATCTTATTGCAAATGATATAACCGCGGTATGCTTTGATAAAGAAACGGCAGTTGAACTCTCCGAAGAGGCAAAAAAACAGGGGAAGAGCGCATTGGTTCACATAAAGTGCGATACAGGTATGCGCCGTATAGGATTTCCTCCGACACAGGAAGCGGCGCAGGTGGTAAAGGAAATATCGGTAACGGAGCATCTGCAGATAAAAGGTATATTCACACATTTTGCAAAAGCGGATTATGCTGATAAAACGTCTGCAAACAAGCAGCTCGAGGGCTTTAATTCGTTTGTGAAAATGTGCAGGGACTTAGGGGTGGAGTTTGAAACCGTTCATGCGGCAAACTCCGCAGCAGCTATGGATATGGAGTATGCGGCGCTTGATATGGTAAGGCTTGGCATCGCCATGTACGGTCTTGAGCCGTCAGATGAGATCTTAAATAAAGAAATAAAGCTTAAGCAGGCCATCAGCCTTAAGGCAAAGGTGGTTATGGTAAAGGATGTAGAAGCCGGGCTTGGAGTAAGCTACGGACACACCTATGTAACCAAAGAAAAAACACGGATAGCTACGGTCTCCATAGGCTACGGCGACGGATATCCGAGGCGTCTCTCAAACAAGGGCGAGGTTCTCGTGTGCGGTAAAAGGGCGCCTATAATAGGCCGGGTATGCATGGATCAGTTTATGATAAATGTGACGGATATTCCCGGTGTGGTTCGCGGAAGCGATGTGATACTTACCGGAGCGGACGGAGACGATTTTATAAGTGTAGAAGATGTTTGTAAAATTGCAGAGGGGGGCTTTAATTATGAGTTTGTTTGTGATATAGGTAAGAGGATACCACGCAGGTATTTCCGTGACGGGAAGTGTGTGGGGTGGCATGACGATTATTACAGTAATTGGTAAGTTAAGAGTGTCAGATAAAGGAGTAAAAAATGGACGACAACCCTAAAGAACAGGAGCGGGAAGGCTTTTTGAGCACTCTCAGAAAGAAGTTTTCCCGCAGAACGCCGGATGAAGTTAAAGCAATACAGGATCAGACCGAGCTTGATACATTTGTGCATGAAAACAACAAAAAAGGCGTAATAAACGATGACGAGACTGATATGATAGAAAATATCATACATTTTTCCGAAAAAGAGGCGCAGGACGTCATGGTGCATAAGAGCAATATCTCAGCCGTAGACGGGGAGGAGACGATCGCGCAGGTTTTTAACCGCATTATGGAGGACGGATTCTCACGATATCCCGTCTATATGGGAGAAAAGGATAATCTCGTAGGGATGTTTCATATCAGGGATTTCCTTAAGGCATATGCGGATGTATCTGAGAGAGACGTAAGTCTTAAGGAAACAAAGTATGATGTTGTCAAGGATATAGATACGGTTCCTAAGACTCAAAAGATAAGCAAGCTCTTCAGATCCATGCAAAAATATAAAAAGCATATGGTCGCAGTTAAGGGTGAGTACGGTCAGTTTAAAGGAATCGTTACCATGGAGGATATCCTCGAAGAGATATTCGGTAATATCTGGGACGAGCATGATATTGCAGACACGGGGATTGAAGAGATATCCGAGGGAATTTATGACATAGAGGGAAGCGCGCTTTTGGCAGATGTCGAAAAGGAACTCGAGATCAGCTTTGATGTTGACGATATAACTACGCTGAACGGCTTCATGACCTTTAAACTGGGCGAGGTGCCTGAAGGTGAGGATGAAGGATTTGCTTTTGTTTACGGCGGATACAGCTTTACCGTGGAAGAGGTTGAGAACAGGGTTGTGAAAATGGTGCGCGTAAAAAAATTTTAATTGACAAGCCTAAAGCACATTGATACAATAAGAAAAGTTTATTTTTTTGCAGGAGGTGAAGGTATGAGGAGAGCGGTTTTTTCATTGCTTGTTGAAAATTCGTCAGGTGTTCTTTCAAGAGTATCGGGATTGTTTTCAAGAAGAGGCTATAATATAGATAGTCTTACCGTCGGCGAGACACTTGATCCCAAGTATTCCAAGATGACGGTTGCCGCGACGGGAGACGAGGACGTCTTAGAGCAGATTGAAAAGCAGCTTGCAAAGCTTACTGATGTCAGGGAGATTGTTGAACTGCCGCCGGATGAGTCTGTTTGCAGGGAGTTGATCCTTATCAAGGTTAAGTGCGACGTTAAGGAAAGAAGCGATGTAGTTGCGCTTACAAACATTTTCCATGCAAGAATAGTAGACGTGGCACCCGACTCTGTTATAGTTGAGTTAACGGGTGAGCTGAGTAAACTCGGGGCGTTTGTTGAGCTCCTGAACGGATTTGAGGTTACCGAGATCGCAAGGACCGGAATTACGGGACTTGCAAGAGGTTTCGCAAAGTTATCATAAAAAATAAAAACAAATTTCGGAGGATTTTAAAGATGGCTGAAGCTAGGATTTTTTATCAGAATGATTGTGATCTTTCCCTTCTTGACGGAAAGACAGTTGCTATTATAGGTTACGGAAGTCAGGGACATGCACATGCGCTTAATCTTAAGGAATCAGGCGTAGAGGTTGTTATCGGCCTTTATGAAGGTTCTAAGTCTAAGGCAAAGGCTGAGGCGCAGGGACTTAAGGTTCTTAACACTGCAGAGGCGGTTAAGAGCGCTGATGTTATCATGATCCTCATTAATGATGAGCTTCAGGCGGATATGTATAAGAACGACATCGAGCCTAACCTTAAAGAAGGCGATATGCTTATGTTTGCTCACGGATTTAACATCCACTACGGACGTATCACACCTCCGGCCAATGTAGACGTTACCATGATCGCGCCCAAGGCACCCGGACATACGGTAAGAAGCGAGTATCTTGAAGGAAAGGGAACTCCTTGTCTCGTTGCAGTATATCAGGATGCTTCAGGTAAGGCTCTTGATAAGGCGCTTGCTTATGCGGCAGGTATCGGCGGAGCAAGAGCAGGTGTTCTTGAGACTACATTTCGTGAGGAGACAGAGACTGACCTTTTCGGCGAGCAGGCTGTTCTGTGCGGAGGCGTTACAGCCCTTATGCAGGCAGGCTTTGAAACACTCGTTGAGGCCGGATATGATCCCAGAAGCGCATACTTTGAGTGCGTTCATGAGATGAAGCTTATCGTAGACCTTATCTATCAGTCAGGCTTTAAGGGAATGAGATACTCTATTTCAAATACTGCAGAGTACGGTGATTACATCACAGGTCCCAAGATCATCACGGAGGAGACTAAGAAGGTGATGAAGGAGGTTCTTTCAGACATCCAGACAGGTAAGTTCGCTAAGGATTTCCTTCTTGATATGTCAGATGCAGGCGGAAAGGTACATTTCAATGCTATGAGAAAGCAGTCTGCAGAGCATCTTCTTGAGAAGACAGGTGAAGAGGTAAGAGCTCTTTACAGCTGGAATGATGAGAAGGAAAAGCTCATAAATAACTGATCTTGAGTTAAGTTGATAGATTTAGGAAAGGCGCGATATCCGGTATGTGGTTTTTTTCTGATATTTTGCGCCTTTCTTTTATTTTTTATATATATGTGGTATAATGTGAGTATATTATTACATTAGCGTGTATTGACTCGGTAGAGTGTGTCGGTTCGGGGACAGTCCCTTTGTGTCAGTCCTGACACAAAGGGACTGTCCCCGGACTGACACGCTCTACAGAGATGGCACACCGGCGGAGAGAGCAAAGGGGGTAAGCATATGAAGTTCAGAAAAATAAGTGACAGCAAATTTCAATGCATCCTTTATCAGGAGGATATGAAAAATTTTAATATAACGCTTGAAGACTTTCTTCATTCGGATCCTGCGAAGATTCATGATCTTCTTGAAACGGTGGTAGAGGAGGCTTATGAGCAGATCGGCGTAGATGTAGCAGGTAATGTGATGTCTTTACAGCTCGTTCCTCAGCCGAATCATACGATCCTTCTCACCGTATCTGCAAAGCAGGAGGAATCCTTACCGGATTTTCTCAAACCGATGGCAGAGGAAGCAGGCGCTCTTTTGATGCCGGAGGAAGAGATTCCTACTGCTGATGAGATAGTGAAAAAAGCTCTTTCGCTTCCCGTTGTTTTCCGTTTTGAGAGTATGCAGGATGTAGAGAGGTTCTGTACAGTATCAAAGCGCACGAGAGGTATAGAGAGCGAGCTTATAAAGGGCGAGGATTCGGCTCTCTATATGCTGATAAACAGAAAGTCGTGCTCCGAGAAAGCTTTTGTTTCATTTATAGCCAATATTTTAGAGTATTCGGATATATATACCTCCAAGGAACTTGAAATAGATTATCTTAAGGAGCATGGAAAGGTTCTTGTTGAGAAAAATGCGGTTAATTCCGTAAAAAAATATTGCGGCTGAATGTAAGACCGCAGGCTGCCGCAACAGCGGCAGTTTTTTTATCTTACCCTGAAAGTATGTCAAAACGGGGACGGTTCTGTGTCAACGTGGACCGTCCCCGTTTTGCCACGCTAAAATATATCACAAGGAGAAAACAAATGAGATATCCTGAGTTTTTAAAAGACGGCGGTACGATAGGCTTTGTCGCGCCGTCCTTTGGTTGTACCATAGAGCCGTACAAAAGCTGCTTTGAAAACGCAAAAAACACTTTTAAATCTATGGGCTATAAGCTTTTTGAAGGGGAAAACTGTTATAAAAGTGACGGTATAGGCATCAGTTCAACACCCGAAAGCTGCGGACGTGAGTTGACTGAAGTTTATACGGGAGATGACTGTGATGTGATCATCTCCTGCGGCGGCGGAGAGCTTATGTGTGAGATACTGCCGTTTGTTGACTTTGAGAAGATAAAAGCAGTAAAACCGAAGTGGTATCTCGGTTATTCGGATAATACTAATTTTACATTTACATCAAATATACTTGCGGATACAGCGGCTATTTACGGTCCTTGTGCGCCGACCTTCGGGATGAAGAAATGGCATAAGGCGCTTCAGGATACATGGGAAGTGATGACAGGCAAAAAAACTGCCGTGTCCGGGTATGATATGTGGGAGCGCGAGTCGCTTAAAAGCCCTGAAAATCCCCTTGCAGAGTATAATCTGACAGAAAAGAAAAAGCTTGCTTTAAGAACCGGGGAAAAGGAAGCAGAAAAAATAAGCATGAAGGGACGCCTTATCGGAGGCTGCCTTGATACGCTGCTTACGCTTGTAGGTACGGAATATGACAGGGTGGCTGATTTTATAAGCCGGTACAGGAAAGACGGGATCATCTGGTTCCTTGAGGCATGCGATTTAAGCGTCTTCCAGATACGCCGCGGACTTTGGCAAATGAAAAAAGCAGGTTGGTTTGAGGGATGTGTCGGATTTATGTTCGGACGCCCCCTTCATTTTGATGAGCCCGAGATGGGTCTTGACAGGCATTTGGCAGTTACAGCGCATCTTGAGGAATTAGGCGTACCAATAATCATGGATGCTGATTTCGGACATCTTCCGCCGGCGATGCCTATCATAAGCGGAGCAGTGGCAGAGGTGAAAGCTGCCGGTGATGATGTGTTTATCAGCTACGATTTTTCTTGAGTTATAGCACTTTGACACAGCTTCAGACATGATCACATATTAAACAAGTCTTATTCATTTTTCTTGTAAAATTTTTGTCGTAAGTATATAATTAAAAAAGACTAAAGTTATTAAAATTTTATTAAGAAAGGAGAAAAGATCATGTTTTTTTTAGACTCAATTAATTTCTTCGGTGGTCTTTCATCTGCGATCCAGGCGGCTCTTCTTCTGATAGTCGGACTTATCGCGGCTGCTATCGCAAGATTTGTTGTCAAGAAGATCCTGATTCGGGTTATGAACAGGCAGGAACAAAAGCAGATAGCACAAACAGGCTCACAGGACGGCAGTGATCCGGAAGACAAGACTGAAGTTAAAAAAGGTATTCTTTCCGGACTTTCGGAAAACAAAATGCAGATTGCAAGCATTATAGGTAACCTTGTGTTTGCAATCGTATTCCTCTTATTCCTGCCGGGTGCTCTCGACAAGCTCGGTGTGGATAGCGTTGCATCCCCTATAAGCGGCATGGCGCGTAAGTTTGTCGAGTTTATCCCCAGAATTATCGCAGCTATAATTATCCTTGTGTTTGGCTATTTCCTCTCCAAACTGGCGCGCGATATCTTAAAGGTTATTTTACAGAAGACAAAAATCGATTCGCTGCAGAGCAAGATCGGAGTGAAGTCTGCAAGAAATTCCGCTTCATTTTCTGGAATAATTGCAAATATCGTATTTGCGCTCCTGATGATCGTATTTGTAATTGCAGCACTTCAGGCACTGCAACTGCACTCCATATCTGATCCCGCATCAGAGATGCTTCGCACGGTATTTACTTATCTGCCTTTGTTGTTTGCTGCACTGATAGTTATCGTTATCGGTATATTTATTGCCAATATCGTCAGCGGGCTTTTGGAAAATGTTATCGCGGGCACAGGCTTTGATGACAGGATCGGTGAGATTATGCCCAAAAATAAAGAGGGCAAGCCTGCTATCGCATTTTCAAAGCTGTTAGGTATAATCGTAAGAGTTGTTATCATCATATTCTTTGTGGTGGCCGGACTTCGCATCATGAACATTGAGGTGCTCACAAAGATAGGTACAACGATCATCGCGTATATGCCCAATATCCTCGCCGCCATCATCGTGTTCATCGTGGCATGGTTTGTTGCCGACAAGGTATCAAAGCTTATCCTTAAGGCTAATCCCGAGGGAGAGACATTAGCAAAGGCTGTTAAGTGGATCATATACATAATCGCTGCGTTTATGATCCTTTCACAGCTTCACATCGCAAGCAATATCGTACATATCCTCTTTATCGCTCTTGTTATCGGACTTGCAGGCGCGTTTGCAATCGCTTTCGGCGTGGGCGGACGTTTCTGGGCAGCTAAGAAGCTTGAGGATTTTGACAAGACTCTTGAAAAGCAGAAGGCTAAAAGAGAAGAGTATAAGGCTATGAGAGCAGCAGCGGGCGAAGGCTCTGAAAAGACAGAGAAGAAAAGAAGCTCTTTCTTTAGCGGATTCGGAAGGAAGAGTGAGGCGGATGCAGCCGACACGGTAAATGTTGCAAAGGCAAATGCATATGCAGCGTCCGAAACAGCTGCCGATGCGGCTGCAAATGCCGCAAACAGCACAACCGAAGCAGCTGATGCTGCAGCGGACGGCGCGCAAAAAGCAGGCAGTGCAGTTAGCGAGACGGTCGGAAACAGTATTGATAAGGCAAAGGATGTGTCAGCTGATTCGGCAAAGAAGGCTGCCGACGCAAAAGCAGACGATCCGGAGGATTCGCCTTACTACTATAAAAATAAATAATTTAAGCTATCTAAAGACAGATTAATAACCTTAGTCGTGATGTGTCTTAAAGCTGCATTTCCGGATCATTGCTCCGGGATGCAGTTTTTTATATGCAGGATGTGGGCTGTGTGTCAAACGGGGACAGTCCCTTTGTGTCAGTATTGACACAAAGGGACTGTCCCCGTTTGACACACAGCCCATATCCTGCATATAATATTACAGTCAGTACAAAAAATAACAACACGGGTAATCAAAATGAATAATACAAATGACAAAAGCCTTCTCTGGGAGGAGGTTTCGACAGAGCATATAGTCTGTAATGAGTGGATAGATTTCAGGAGCTCTGCCTACAGGATGCCTGACGGCAAGGTGCTTGAGCCGTTTTACTCATACAGCAGAAAAGATTACGTGGTGGTTGTGGCCTTTGATGAGGATGAACGCCTTATATGCGTCAGACAGTTCCGTCAGGGTATAAAAGAAATAACCACGGAGTTTCCGGCAGGCGGCATTGAGCGTACCGACGGCAAGGAATACGGAGAAAACAGAACCGGGGTCGATGTCGAGGATATACTTGAGGCTGCGAAGCGAGAGCTTAAGGAAGAGACCGGATACGAGTCGGACGACTGGACGCATCTTTTAAGTATCCCGTCAAACGCGACCATCGCCGATAATATTGCGCACTTATTCTCAGTAAAGGGCTGCAGGAAGGTTTCAGGACAAAATACGGATGATTCCGAGTTTATAAATGTTTATACCCTTGAACCGGAAAAAATAGATGAGATGGTAAAAAAGGGTGAGTTTAAGCAGTCTGTTCACTGCCTGGCTTGGATGCTCGTTAAGGAGCGGTACGGCTTAAAATAAGTTAATTTTTTTTTGACTATAGTTATTACTTGGATTATAATTAAATCCGCATGCGACACATCTATCGCACACAAATAGACTAAGAAAACAGAGGAATTCGTTATGGGAAACTACTACCAGGAAGAAATAGAGTGCGCAGCTCCGGAAAAAATAAAGGAGCTGCAGGATGAGCGCCTCGTAGCGCAGGTAAAGCACGTTTGGTCAAATGTGCCGTTTTACAGAAAAAAGATGGAGGAGGCAGGTATTTCGCCGGAAGATATAAAGGGGCGTGACGATCTGCATAAGCTTCCCTTTATCACAAAGGCTGATCTTCGTGATAATTATCCGGATAAGCTTGTGGCGGTGCCGCTTTCCGAGTGTGTAAGGATACAGTCCACATCGGGAACTACAGGCAAGCGTGTGGTAGCCTACTATACACAGGAAGATATTGATCTTTGGGAGGACTGCTGTGCGAGAGCTATAGTAGCGGCAGGCGGAAGCAAAGAGGATGTGTGTCAGGTATCTTACGGTTACGGGCTTTTCACGGGAGGTCCGGGCTTAAACGGCGGAAGCCATAAGGTCGGCTGTCTTACGGTACCGACTTCTTCGGGAAATACAGACCGACAGATCATGTTTATAAAGGATCTTAAGACGACCATTCTTTGCTGCACCCCCTCATATGCGGCATATATAGGTGAGACTATGAAGGAATCCGGCATGAAGCCGGAGGACATACCTCTTAAGGCCGGTATATTCGGTGCGGAGGCATGGAGCGAAGAAATGCGCCGCAATATTCAGAATACGCTTGGCATAAAGGCCTATGACATCTACGGGCTTACAGAGCTTTCAGGACCCGGAGTTTCATTTGAGTGCAGCGAGCAGGCCGGCATGCATGTAAATGAAGACCACTTTATAGCAGAGGTAGTGGATCCCGAAACAGGCGAGCCTCTTCCTGACGGAGAGAAGGGGGAGCTTATATTTACATCGATAACGAAAAAGGCATTCCCTCTTATCAGATACAGGACGCGCGATATTTGCATACTCTCACATGAAAAGTGCTCGTGCGGCCGCACCCATGTGAAGATGACAAAGCCGCTCGGACGCACCGACGATATGCTTATCATTCGCGGGGTAAATGTATTCCCGTCGCAGATTGAAACTGTGCTTTTAAAGAACGGATATCAGGCGAATTACCAGATCATTATAGACAGGGTGAACAATACAGATACGCTTGACGTGCATGTTGAGATGACTCCCGATATGTTCACGGACAATGTGGGCGAGATCAGCAGACGGCAGAACGAGCTCGTAAGCGCGCTGCGCTCGATGCTTGGTCTTAAGGCAAATGTAACACTTGTGGCGCCGAAGTCGATCATAAGATCCGAGGGTAAGGCGGTCAGGGTTATAGATAACCGTAAGATTTGAAAGGAGGCATATAATGAGTATTTCACAGATTTCGGTATTCCTCGAGAATAAATCGGGCTCTCTTGCGGATTTTTCCGGAGTGCTCGCTGAAAATAAAATAAATATACAGGCGATGTCGGTTGCGGAAACCTCGGAGTTTGGTATAGTCCGGCTTATTGCCGATGATATATATGAGGCGGCAACCATACTTAAGGATGCCGGTTATATAGCACGTATTACGCCTGTAACCTGCGCGACTATCGCGGACAAGCCGGGAAGTCTTCATGAGATAATAGAGGTTCTGAACAAGGAAGGCATAGATGTTGATTATATGTATGCATTCCTCGGAGGAAGAAAAGAAAATCACGCGCATATCATTTTAAAAACAGCAGACTATAAAAAAACAGATGCAGCGCTGAGTAAAGCCGGCATCGAGCTTTTAGAAGAATAGCAAAAAAATAAGAAGGCATTGCCGGATTGGCAGACCTTCTTATTTTTTATTTTTTTTCATCGTGATCATTTGAAAATTCGGAATACTGTTCACGCCTTTTTCTCATCCAGCGTCCAAGCATCAGCAATACCCAGATGAGGACAGGAAGAATAATATCTGCGGCAATGAGACCGTTAAAAAGCGCGTGTGTATTTTCGTCCACGATAAATGCTACTATTACCGTAGTGATAATCAGTGCCGCCCAGGCGCAAATGCCTATAATCGCGAGGATACGTCTTGCATTCATTTTATGCTCCTTTTAATGTTGTAAAGTGACTGTCCCCATCTGACACAAATACATCATCCGTAAAATAAACATCGGAAGAGATTATACCGCAAAACCTGCGTATATTAACCGGAAAAAGTAAAAGTGATGAATATAATTAACTTTTTTGCCGGTTTAGTAATTTTTATAAACTTTTAAGACTTTTGATGTAATTTTGTTCAGCGTAAACAGTGATATGGTTTTACTTTTTTCATATATTATAGTATAATGCTACGATGTAGGCAAATGTCAAGAGAAAAATGTGACACTCGGTAATCTTTGTCACATAGGATGACTGCTAATGGTAACGAATATAGTATACGGAGGAGAATACAGATGGAATATTACGGTTTAGACAAGCTGGGTCTTAACCCGTCTGAGATATACAGAAATCTTGCACCGACGATCCTGGTGGAGAAATCGCTTGCTACAGGCGAAGGACAGCTCATGGATTCGGGAGCTCTTTTGGTAAATACCGGAAAGTACACCGGAAGGTCACCTAAGGATAAGTTTATCGTAGATACGCCGGGAATTCATGATAAGGTCGCATGGGGAAGCGTTAATATGCCCACCTCAAGAGAGACATTTGACGCGATCAAGGAAGAGATGATTAAGTATCTCGAAGGCAAAGAGGTATATATATTTGACGGCTTTGCGGGAGCAGATGAGAAGCACAAGAGGAAGTTTAGGGTCATAAACGAGCTCGCTTCACAGAATCTCTTTATAAGAGATCTTCTTATACGTCCGACAGATGAAGAACTTGCAAGCTTCGGCGAAGCCGATTTTACGCTTCTTGTAGCGCCCGGGTACAAGTGTGATCCCGAGAAGTTCGGCATAAACTCTGAAGCAGCCATCATGATTGACTACGAGGCGAAGTTTGTCATCATAGCAGGCTCACAGTATTCGGGAGAGATAAAGAAATCCGTATTTTCCGTGATGAACTTTATCATGCCTGTTGAGGATAATGTACTTCCCATGCACTGCTCAGCCAATATGGATCCGGACACACACGAAACTGCTGTATTCTTCGGGCTTTCCGGTACAGGAAAGACGACGCTTAGCGCAGACCCCAACAGAAAGCTTATCGGTGATGACGAGCATGGATGGGGAGACGACGGTGTATTTAACTTCGAGGGAGGTTGCTTTGCTAAGTGTATAGATCTTGAGGAAGAGAAGGAGCCCGAAATCTATCATGCGATTAAATTCGGAGCTCTGGTTGAGAATGTTGTCGTAGATGAGAACCGTGTTCCTGATTATTACGACGGATCCATAACAGAAAATACCCGTGTGGGCTATCCTATCGAATTTATTTCAAATGCTCAGATACCCGGTGTCGGCGGAGTTCCCAAGGTCGTTCTCTTCCTTACGGCTGATGCGTTCGGAGTTCTTCCTCCTATCGCGAAGCTTTCCCAGGAAGCTGCCATGTATCACTTTGTGACAGGCTTTACCTCAAAGCTTGCAGGAACAGAAAGAGGAGTAACCGAGCCGCAGCCTACATTTTCCACGCTTTTCGGAGAGCCCTTTATGCCTATGGATGCGTCCGTGTACGCGAAGATGCTTGGCGACAGGCTTGAAAAGTACGGAACTGATGTATACCTTGTAAATACCGGATGGTCGGGCGGACCCTATGGAGTAGGACACCGGATGAAGCTCAGCTTCACAAGAGCCATGGTAACGGCGGCATTAAACGGAACTCTGAAAAATGTTGAGTATATCCATGATGATATATTTAACCTTGATATCCCCACAAGCTGCCCGGATGTACCTTCGGATATCCTTAATCCTAAGGATACATGGGAGGATAAGGCTGCATATGATGAGCAGGCAAAGAAGCTTGCCGGTATGTTTGCGGCTAATTTCGAAAAGAAGTATCCCAATATGCCCGAAGAGATAAAGAACGCAGGACCTAAGGCTGATTGATAAGGCAGTTAAAGTGTGTCAAAGGGACTGTCCCCATCTGACACACTTTAACTGTCTCCTAAATTTAAACACAGAAAAGTATGAAAAAAAGAGGTTTTAGTTTCCATGAGATTTTTTAATAAATCCGAAAAACTGGATAATGTATGCTATGACATCAGGGGACCTGTTATGGATGAAGCGTACAGGATGAGCGCTGACGGACTTGATATACTTAAGCTAAACATCGGTAATCCGGCGCCCTTCGGCTTTCGCACCCCGGATGCTATCATTGATAAGATGAAGAGTGATCTGGTTGATTCGGAAGGTTATTCCGATTCTAAGGGTCTGCTCAGCGCAAGGGAAGCGATATTAAAGTACTGTGAGAAAAAAGATATACCCGGAGTTTCGGTAGAGGAGATATATACGGGAAATGGTGTCAGTGAGCTGATATCCATATCCATGAACGGACTCTTAAATCCCGGTGATGAGGTACTTGTTCCGGCTCCGGACTATCCGCTTTGGACGGCTTCGGTGACTATGGCGGGAGGAAAGGCCGTACATTACATTTGTGATGAAAAGGCGGGCTGGTATCCGGACATCGATGATATAAAGTCCAAGGTAAATAAAAACACACGCGGAATAGTTGTCATCAACCCGAATAATCCGACGGGAGCACTTTACAGCAAGGATATTTTGGAGCGTATTGCGGATGTAGCAAGAGAGAATTCTCTTATGATATTTGCAGACGAAATATATGACAGACTTGTGTTTGACGGTAAGAAGCACATATCCATAGCGTCGCTCGCGCCTGATATGCCGGTTGTTACATTTAACGGATTATCAAAGTCACATCTGATGGCAGGATACAGAGCCGGCTGGATGGTTATAAGCGGAGACAAGACCAATGCAAAAGGATACATAGACGGGGTAAATCTTTTGTCTTCCATGCGTCTTTGTTCAAATGTTCCCGCGCAGTCCATAGTCCCTATCGCTCTTGATATGCTTGATACCGGAAAGGATCTGATATCGCCCGGCGGAAGGATCTATGAGCAGAGAGAATTTATTTATAATGCTATTTGTGACATACCGGGGCTTTCGGCGGTTAAGCCCGAGGCTGCCTTTTACATTTTCCCGAAGATGGATGTTAAGAAATTTAATATTTCCGATGATGAGAAATTTGCACTTGATCTTTTAAAGAAAGAGCGGATACTTGTAACGCACGGCGGCGGCTTCCACTGGACGGAGCCGGATCATTTCAGGATAGTATTTTTGCCGGAGCTTGATGTGCTTAAGGAATGTATGAGCAGGATGAAGGAATTTTTTGCAGATTATAAGCAGGTGTAATTATGAAAAAGCTTTTATTTGTATTTAATCCGCATGCAGGACGCGGACGAATCACCGGATATCTGAGCAAGGTGCTTCAGAAATTTTCATACGGCGGTTTTTTAGTTACGGTTTATCCCACCAGAGCCAAGAAGGATGCATATGATTATGTTTCGGGTCACGCATCCGAGTATGATGTGGTAGTGTGCTGCGGAGGAGACGGCACACTAAATGAAGTGGTCGGAGCGATTCTTGACCATGCCCCCGATGTGCCTATCGGATATATACCGGGAGGCACCATGAATGACTGGGCGTCTAACTTAGGAATCCCGTCAGATATGGTCAAAGCGGCCGAGGTTATAGTCGAGGGTAAGCCAGTAGCATTTGACATCGGAAAGTTTAATAAGAAGGTAAACTTTAATTATGTAGCGGCGTTCGGTGCATTTACAGAGATCGCATATGATACGCCGCAGAATCTTAAAAAAGTCATGGGTCAGACCGCATACGGCGTAAGCGCGGTAAAAGCGCTTGCTAACTTAAGACCGTATGAGTTAAAGGTCGAATACGATGACGGAGTCATAGAAGGTAAGTACCTTTTCGGCATGGCTTGTAATTCCAAGTTTGTGGGAAATTTCAAGCTTACCGGTATGTATACCAATCTTCATGACGGAAAGTTTTCGGTTGCTCTTATCAAGGAGATAAGAAATCCTCTTGATATCCCCATCCTTTTCGGTGCGGCTATTGCCCAGGATTACATGAACAAAGAAAATATCCAGATAGTCGAGACTACTAAGGCTAAGTTTATATTTAAAGAACCCGTTAAGTGGACCCTTGACGGAGAGTACGGCGGTAATGTAGAGGAGGCGCAGATCGATCTGCTTCCATCCGCCGTAAAGTTTATCATAAGGGACGAAGAGCCGGTGGTGGAATATAAGAAGGGGAAGAAGTAAAAGATTATAATTTTTCCGTTGACACATTAAAAATAATAATATATAATGCAACGGTTAGCCTTTGCGTCGGTGGGGACGGTTTATCCGGCATAAGGGCTGACTTTTGCGGAAGTGTCGGAATTGGCAGACGAGCAAGATTCAGGTTCTTGTGTGGGTTTCCACGTGTGAGTTCAAGTCTCATCTTCC
>CACZTL010000096.1 GCA_902784165.1 uncultured Lachnospiraceae bacterium
CGGCAAGCCGGTACCCAAGAGCGCAAGCAGTAAGTTCAAAGACGTACAGAATAAAAACAGCTATTCCTACAATGCTATCCTCTGGGCTTCCGAAAAAGGGATCACCACCGGCGCAAACGGAATGTTCAAACCCGGTAAGACATGCACCAGGGCGGAGATAGTAACATTTATATACAGATATCAGAATAAAAAATAAAGTGCGGCAGAATCAGATAGCCTGATCAGGTTACTTTTGTAAAAAAAATCATCTCAGAAGAAAGAAGATCATTTTATTTTATGGAAGCTTTTGGGGACATAATGTAAATGTCCGCAGAGCTTCTTTTTGTTATTTTTAAAGGCTTTTTGATTGGTATTTTACTATTAAAGCTTTTGTCGGAATTAACTAAACATACTTAAGAAATATATCTGAAAAAACGAATACGATCAAGTGTTAAAAGATTGACGGGGTAAGGGAGCTGACTATATAATGGATTCGGGTGTCTGTAAACACTGATAAAATGCTGTTTTAAGTATCGCAGTACGCTGGGGTTGCAGTTGGGACACCGGGTCTGTCATATTTATATATCCTGTTGTAATAAAGGTTCAGGCTTACCGGTTAACTTTAACACACAAAGGCTATAAACCGCAGACACGCAGTTGCCGCCAATAAAGGAAATAAATATAAAAACATAAAATGATCATTCAGTCAGGAAAAAGAAATGGAGGTATACCATGAAAAAAGTTAATAATAAGGGTAAAAGTATACGCAGAGTGCTGACGGGGAGTGCTACAGCCGTTTTTATCGCGGCTTTGACGGCTTCCCCGTTTTTTAGTGCATATGCAAATGCTGCACCGGTTAGCACGGATGCTGAAGAAACAACAGTTGATAAAACAGAGGATATTAACGAATACGTAGAGAATGAGACAAATGAAAAAGCCGGAGAAAAAAACAGCAGCATAATAAGTACCGCAGCCGGTAGCGATGCTGCCCAAAATACGGAAGAACAGGCCGGGTATGAAGAAAATGCCGAAGGATCAGAGAAGGCGGGAGACAATGGCCAGCAAGCCACGGCCTCAGACGTAGAAACAGAAGAAAAAAAAGATCCGGCTGAAACAGAAGAAACAAAGGCGGTAAAGCTGAATGATGTAAAAAAACAGGCGGGCGGCGTGGGAGCAGTTCTCCAGAGTCCGGACATAGTAAGCGGATCTTCCGAAGATAATAAGGGACCGGAAGTAAAGTCTGTAAAGTTTGATAAAAATGAATATGAGGCAGGGGACACCATAAATGTAACGGTTGTGGCAGATGATAAATCAGGAGTGAACGACGGTCGTGTAGAAATACAACTATCGGGAGAAGAATACGGACCTATTTATCTTGAGAAAAAGAACGATACCACATTGGTGGGGAAGATAAAAACTGATAATTCATGGAAAAAAGGAACCTATAAAATTACTGAACTGACTGTAGAAGATAAAGATCTTAACGGAACTTATTATAAAAGCAGTCTTACCGACTATGAAGAGCAGAACGGTTACAAGCTTATTTCAACGATAAATCCTCCGAGCATAAAGATAACGAAGTCTCTTGAGGACCGTGAGGGGCCGGTTATCACAAAGATATCCTTTGATAAAAATACATATAAGCCGGGGGATACGGTAAATGTAGAAGTAGAGGCAACAGATCCAAGCGGTATTTTTAGTTTATTTGAAAGTAGAAGGTGGCCTCACCGTGCGGGAATGGTTACTGTAGCAGATTCTGACGGAAATGAGAAAAGTGCTGAACTGAGAATACATGAGGGTGGAAAGATTACGGGAAGCTTTAAAGTGACCGATGCCTGGAAATCCGGGAAGTATACTGTTGAAGGTGTTATTATTTTCGATGAATCAGGTAATTATAGTTATTATGAAGATGACAACATTGACAAGATAAATACCGGAACTTTTACTGTGTCAGGATCTAAAGGAGACATTGCCGCACCGGTTGTAACCTCAGTAAGCTTTGATAAGAAAGCTGCCGTGCCGGGAGATGTGGTAACCGTAACTGCAAATGCCACAGATGCAACCGGAGTGGATGATATCACTCTCAGCATAGCAATAACAGAGATCAAAAATAACGGATACGGCGATTATACGGATGTGGTCGATCAAAAGACGGTGAGGATACATAAAAATGCTGAAGGAGCTTTTAAGGGAACCCTGACCGTTGATGACTCCTGGAAGGCAGGAACATATAAATTATACGGTTTAACGGCAACTGATGTCTTGGGCAACAGTAGCGGGAATGAATACTCTTATTTGTATGAAACATATGTAAGCAATATTAAGGCAGACACCCTGACGGTAAGCGCCACAAAAGAAGATAAAGAAGGACCTGTAATAAAATCCCTCACATTTGACAAAAAGAGTGTTCAGGCAGGGGGGCGTGTTAAGGTAACGGCAAAGGCAACGGATGTTACAGGCGTAAAAGAAATAGCTGTCAAGGTCGTAAATGAAAAGGATAATGAGAGTTACAGCGGACTATGGGGACAGGGAGTATACATAAAAGCCAAAGAACTTATGCTTACCAAATCCGGTAACGACACATGGACAGGTGAGTATACGATAGATGACAGCTGGAGAAACGGTAAGTATACTGTCGAATATATCAAAGCCGTTGATGTGTTGGGAAATAGAACTGATGGATATGGAAGAAATGAAGGTGATGATACCGACAGATCATATTCCAATAAAAATAATCTTTTCGGCATCAGTTTTACCGTAAGCGGGTCTAAAGAGGATATAAAGGGGCCGGTCATAAAGTCTGTCACTGTTGATAAAGAAACGGTTAGGCCGGGAGAGGATATCACATTCATTATAGAAATGGAAGATGAAAACGGATTGGATCCGTATATTCCGGTATTCAGTATAGCTACAAGGGATTATTATTCATATTTATGGTCTGGGGATTTTGAAGGCTTAGTCGGAAATAAATATATATTAAAAACAAAAGTGATTAATGCGGCAGCTCCCGGAGTCTATACCCTTTCCGAACTTTTAGTAAGGGATCTGCTTGGAAATGTGAGTTATTTCGTAGATGAGTTGATCAGGGAAGGTGTTGATGATGATTATTATTATACTTACATGAATAGGAAAATAGATAATGGTGTTTCAGTTGAGGATGAGGTGGCTTCAGTAAAAAATAATATCAGGATAAGGATAGTGGATACTACAGAGGAGTATAACGGTCCTGAGATTAAAACACTGAAGCTGGATAAGACAAAGATAAATCAGTATACTGACAAGCTGACCATAACAGCTACGGTAGCCAAGCCTTCTGTTACAGAATATATAAATGTTATGATATCCAAGGACAGCATAGGTAAAAGCGACTCATATTATGTAGAAATGAAGAAGCATTCAGATGGAAGCTTTAAGGGGGAGATAGTCGCTGATGATATGTGGACACCGGGGGAGTATTATATACAAGGTCTGTATTCGGAGGATAAAGACAGTAACAGATTTGAGGTCGGATATGACAGGACTAACACTGATAAAAAGGTGGAGGATGTGATCATCGGTTCAGACAGATTCGAGGTGGTGAAGAATGACATCACCATAAGCCTTGATAAAAAGCTGTTGGTACTTGATAAGGGCAAAAGCGGTAAGCTCATAGCTACGGTAAAACCGGCAGGTGTGATAGACAAGACTGTTACCTGGTCAAGTTCTGATAATAAGGTTGCCACGGTGGATGAGAACGGAAATGTGACCGCGGTGAATCACGGAACTGCAAAGATCACAGCAACCAAAAACGGCAAAACCGCCGCCTGCGAGGTCCGTGTGAACTTCGCTGACGTGGCAAGCACGAGCATGTATTATTACAACCCCGTCTACTGGGCGGCTGAAAAGGGCATCACCACCGGCGCAAACGGTTTATTTGCGCCTCACAGCAGCTGCACCAGAGAACACGCCATCACCTTCCTGTGGCGAATGGCAGGCAGCCCGCAGCCTAAGAGTATGGTAAGCAAGTTCAGGGACATTCAGAACAAAAACAGCTACTCATACAAAGCGATCATGTGGGGTACGGAAAAAGGCATCATCACCGGATCCGGAGGTGTTTTCGCTCCGAACAACAGCTGCACCAGAGAGCAGATCGTGACTATGCTCTGGCGCCTGGCAGGCAAACCGCTGCCAAAGAGCACAAGCAGCAAGTTCAAAGACGTACAGAATAAAAACGCCTATTCCTACAATGCGATCCTCTGGGCTTCCGAAAAGGGAATCACCACCGGAGCCAACGGAGAGTTCAAACCCGGAAAGACCTGCACCAGAGCGGAGATAGTTACATTTATATACAGATATAAGAATACAATGAAATGATCACAGGATTAAAAAAACAAAATAAACCGGGGATTCTGGGCTATCTCAGTTTACTGAGTGTTCGAAACACGTCCGGTTTATAATAAAAAGCAGATCCACAAAGACAAATGTCTAAGTGGATCTGTTTTTTTGATCATCGTTAAACGTAAATGGTCGATAACCTGTCCCCTGCCGCCGCTCCGGAATCCCTGAGATAATGAGTGTGCAAAGTGTAAAAAGCTTAATTACACTTTGCACACTTTTTACACCTGGAGGCTTATCTCATGAATACAAAATTAGCAACGAGGCAGATAACGCTTAATGAATGGACCGGGATAATCAAGGTATGCATATCCAGCGAAAATGGTTTGAAATATTTTGAAAAATGTCTTGAAAATACTCTATTTTAAGATACAAAATTTCCTGAAAAAATAATGAATTATTTCTTGACAAACGGGGGGGGGGGTGATATAGTAAATGAGAGAAAGTGTACTTTTTATTGAGAAAGAAGGTGAGAGTTAAAAGGCACAGAAAAAATGAATTACCAAAGTGATCAGTATATTGTGCCTTGCATGATTATGAA
>CACZTL010000097.1 GCA_902784165.1 uncultured Lachnospiraceae bacterium
AAAAAGTGTGTCAGATGGGGACAGTCCCTTTGTGTCAGGACTGACACAAAGGGACTGTCCCCATCTGACACGCTTACACCCCTACTCACTCTCCGGCATGACACGACCCAACGAATCATACGCCTTCGCCGTAGCTACCCTTCCCCTCTGCGTCCTGTTTATAAAACCCTTCTGAATAAGATACGGTTCATAAACCTCTTCAAGTGTTCCCGGATCCTCTCCGAGAGTCGCAGCGAGTGAATCAACGCCTACAGGACCGCCTTTGAAATGATCTATAAGTATCAATAATATCTTCCTGTCGTTTCCGTCAAGACCGTTTTTATCAACCTCAAGAAGCGACAGTGCATGATCAGCTACCTCAGCCGTTATGACACCGTCAAACTCAATCTGAGCAAAATCTCTTACACGTTTAAGAAATCGATTAGCCAGTCTGGGGGTTCCTCGCGATCGTTTTGCAAGCTCATGAGCTCCCTCTTCATCTATACTAACATCAAGCACACCTGCTGATCTCTTAATGATCGTCTTTAGCTCATCCTCGCTGTAATACTCAAGATGACTTACCACACCAAATCGGTCACGAAGAGGCGCTGATAATAATCCGGCTCTTGTTGTCGCTCCGACAAGAGTAAACGGGGGCAGATCAAGTCTTATTGACTTTGCTGTCGCACCCTTGCCGAGAATTATGTCTATGGCATAATCCTCCATAGCAGGATAAAGCACCTCTTCCACCTGACGATTAAGTCTGTGTATCTCATCTACAAACAGTACATCACCTTCTGCAAGCCCTGATAAAATAGCCGCAAGCTCACCCGGCCGCTCGATTGCCGGACCACTGGTCACTTTCAGCCTTGTTCCCATTTCTTCGGCGATTATTCCGGCAAGAGTTGTTTTACCAAGTCCCGGAGGACCGTACAAAAGCACGTGATCAAGTGCTTCGCCGCGCTCCTTTGCAGCTTTTATGTATATGCTTAAATTGTCACGAACTTTTTTTTGCCCTATATATTCATTTAACGTTTTCGGGCGGAGACTGTTTTCCTGCGCCTTATCCTCAGGCGATAACTCCGCAGAAATTATACGTTTCTCAGACATTTTTACTCCATTATCATTTTATTGTATGTGGTAAGTGTGTCATATATAAGCTGCATCGATTTCCATCAAATATTGCGCAATGCTTGCTTTATTATCTCCTCTACCGTCATATCTTCGGTATCTCCGCATTTCTTGACAGCAGCAGCAGCCTCTGACGCCGATATACCAAGCGCACAAAGCGCGTCAATCGCTTCCTGAACCGCGCCTGACGAAGCTGAGCCCACAACATTTACCGGATCTTCCGCAGAAAGCGGCGAGCTTATCTTATCCTTAAGCTCAAGCACAAGTCTCTGTGCGGTTTTCTTTCCGATTCCCGGTGCCGATGATATTTTCTTCTCATCATCCGTCAGTATGGCAAGGCGAAGCTCGTCAGGCGTTGCGTATGAGAGTATCGATAAAGCACCTTTAGGGCCTATACCGCTTACATTTAGCATAAGCTTAAAAAACTCAAGATCATCACGCGACAAAAATCCGTAAAGATTTATCATATCTTCCCGCACATACATATAAGTATATATCTTAACATCTGACCCTATGGCAGGAAGTCCCGGCAAAACAGATGCCGGGACTTTAATATTCATACCGAAACCATTCGTTTCGATAACTATATGTTCTGCCGATGTTTCGGCAAGTATACCGCTTATATAAGATATCACTTCTCTTCCCTCACAAACTTAAGCACAGGATTTCTTGCGGCACAGACTTCATCCGGACGCCCGATACAGGTGGTATGCGGCGCTGTATGAAGCCTTCCGGGATCTTCTATGGCCATAGTCTTAAGCTTTTTAAGGTTATCCACGGCAAGATCAAGCATCTCGCGCGGCTCCGTTTCTGTAGGTTCTGCCATAAGCGCCTCATGCACAATCAGCGGAAAATACATGGTTGGCGGATGCATGCCATAGTCAAGAAGCCCTTTCGCTATATCTATAGCAGCGCATCCGGTTTCGTCTTTGAATTTCCCCAGATCCATGACAAACTCATGCATGCAGGTTTCATCATATGCCATGTCAAATGTATCCTTAAGCGCTACACGCATATAATTAGCGTTCAAGACTGCATTACGGGCAGAATCTACTATACCGTCTCTTCCGAGCGTAAGTATATAAGCAAGAGCCTTCACCGCAACAAGAAAATTTCCGTGAAAGCTTTTCATATCGCCTATAGATTTCGGTGCACGTTTCAGGGTAAGCTTTCCTTCGGAGATTTCGCCTACCGTACTGCCGGGCATGTAATCAGCAAGAAAAGACTTGCAGCCTACTGGCCCTGCACCCGGACCGCCTCCGCCGTGCGGAGTTGAAAATGTTTTATGAAGATTAACGTGTACAACATCAAATCCCATGTCTCCGGGACGACATATCCCCATTATCGCATTCAGATTAGCGCCGTCATAATAGCAAAGTCCGCCTGCTTCGTGAATTATATCTGTAATCTCTTTTATGTTTTTATCAAAAAGTCCTACTGTATTAGGATTTGTAAGCATAAGACCGGCCGTATCATCACCTACTGCATCTTTAAGCGCTTCTATATCAACGCAGCCGTCCTCCCCCGAGGGTACATTTACAACTGTAAATCCTGACATAACGGCACTCGCCGGATTTGTTCCGTGCGCAGAATCAGGAACTATGATCTTGGTGCGTCCTATTTCTCCCTTATCCTTAAGATACGCCTTTATCAACAAAAGACCGGTAAGCTCACCGTGCGCACCGGCTGCCGGCTGCAGCGAAAATTCATCCATGCCGCAAATCTCGCAAAGATTACGGGAAAGCATATCCATAACCTTAAGACATCCGGCGGAACTGTCATCCCCCTGCAGGGGGTGAATAGCTGTAAATCCTTTAAGAGACGCAGCTTCTTCATTTACCTTGGGATTATACTTCATCGTACATGAACCGAGAGGATAAAATCCGTCATTTACACCGTAAGAACGCCCTGCAAGCTTAGTAAAATGACGGCTTATCTCAGTTTCCGAAACTTCGGCAAGCGCCGGAGGTTTATTTCGTTTAAAGGCTTCCGGCATTTCCGTGATCTCTACATCGCAAACAGGCAAAATATCAAGATGCCTGCCTTTACTGCCTTTTTCGTATATCAATTCCATTTTATTCTCCGTTTTTGTTTATGTAATAGAATTATACACTTATCCAAAATCAATGAACAAGCAAATCACATAAAGCATCTATATCTTCCTTACGATTCTTCTCCGTCGCACACCACAGTATACGGTTTCCCTCTATAGGGAGCCCGCCAAGAATCCCATGATCCTTAAGCTTCTTAAGAACACTTCCGGCATCCTCCGGACAATCAGTCACAAACTCATGGAAGAACTCTCCTTCGTAAACCGGTTTAAAACCTGCTTCACTGAGTTTATTTTTAAGATAGTGCGCTTTGGACATACACTGTTTTGCAACCTCGGCAAGGCCGTCCGCTCCGAGTGCCGCGAGGTAAACTCCGGCAGTAAGCGCACAATGAGCTTCATTTGAACAGATATTAGATCCGGCCTTCTCGCGTCGTATGTGCTGCTCTCTCGCCTGAAGAGTAAGTACAAATGCACGGTTTCCCTTATCATCTGTTGTCTGACCTACAATTCTTCCCGGGAGATTTCGCATCAGCTTAGATGTACATGCCATAAATCCTATAAAAGGACCGCCAAACCCGAGCGCTAATCCTAAAGGCTGGGCGTCTCCTACAGCTATATCCGCGCCGCACTCGGCGGGAGTCTTCATGATGCCCAAAGCCATGGGATTAACTCCGGATATAAGCTTGGCTCCTGCCTCGTGCGCAATATCAGCTATATCCTCAAGATTTTCAAATAACCCGAAGAAATTAGGCTGCTGTACATAAACGCCGGCTATAGTTTCATCATCCGCAAGAAGTGCCTTCAATGTATTAATATCGGTCTTGCCATCCTTTTCGGGTATAATTTTAAAAGGCGTATCCGTACCGAAGCAATATGTTTCCATAACAGAACGAACATATGGATTGGCAGCCTCACTGATAAGAACCGTACTTCTTTTTCTGTCCTTGCACATGGTAATCGCTTCTGCGGCAGCGGTTCCCGCATCATATACAGAAGCATTGGATACATCCATACCTGTCAGCTCACAAATAGCCGTCTGATACTCAAAAATGCTCTGCAATATACCCTGACTGATCTCGGCCTGGTAAGGAGTATATGCCGTCACGAACTCTTCTTTAGAGGTTACACTCTTTACTATCGCAGGTATGTAATGGTCATATGCGCCCGCACCTCTGAAAATGCTGTGAAACACCTTGTTTTGTCCGGCAAGATCCTCCATTATATATGAAACCTCAAACTCACTTTTCCCTAAAGGAAGATTAAGCTCGCGGTTTAGTTTCAGACCATCAGGTATAACCTTAAAAAGGTCATCGAAGTCCTTGTATCCTGACTTTTTAAGCATTTCGGTCTGTTCTTTTTCGGTGTTCGGAATATATGTCCCCATCAGTGTGCCTCTTCCTCGATCAAGTCTTCGATAGCCTTGCGGTCAAGAAGTTCTGAAGTATCAGTAACCTCCTCTACCTTTATAAGCCATGCTTCATAAGGCTCTTCATTTATAAGACCGGGACTGTTTATAACATCCTCGTTAACCTCAACCACCTTTCCGGTAACAGGACTGAAAAGATCAGATACCGCTTTAACAGACTCAACATCTCCGAATACCTCTCCGGCCTCGACCTCATCACCCACCTCGGGAAGATTGATAAATACTATATCCCCCATCTGCTCCTGGGCATAATCATCAATACCGATAACGGCAGTATCTCCTTCAATATCTGCCCACTCATGTGTCTTTGCATATGAAATATCTCTCTCGTCTCTCATTTTTTTTACTCCTTATAGATTAGATATACTTAAAACTTCAAAATAGTGTGTCAAAGTGTGACACAAAGGGACTGTCCCCGCTCGACACACTACTGTCTCTTATAAAACTGCGATTTCACCTGTTCGCACTCTACCATGCGCCCGCGCACATCAACCTGAAACTCAGATCCCATTTCCCTCGCCGAATCCTCTACAAGTGCGGTCGCATAAGCGCCTTTAAGGAACGGAAGAAATGTACCGGAACAGGTTACTCCGACTTTTTTCCCGTCTTTATATACGTCCTGCTCCTCACGAACTATCCCTCGGCCTGTAACCTTAAGCCCTATCTTTCTTCTTGCAGGCTCACCCGCCGCGATAAGCGCCCCCTTGCCTACAAAATCACACGCCTTATCAAGCTTTACAAATATCCCCAGACCGGCCTCGCGCGGACTTATCTCATCGTTCATCTCATGACCGTACAGAGGCATACCCGCCTCAAGTCTTAAGGTATCTCTTGCTCCGAGTCCGCATGGTATAAGCCCGCCTTCACCTGCTTTAACAAGCGCATCCCATACAGCTGCAGCTGCATCAACCGGTGTATATATCTCCACACCATCCTCGCCGGTATAACCGGTGGTAGAAATAATGCAATTACTTCCAAGCACATCTATGTCAAAGCACGCATGATAGTATTTATCAGGTATATCTGCTTCTGAGACCACCTTTTTTACTATATCCATAGCCTTCGGGCCCTGAACGGCGATCTGGGCAACACTGTCCGAAATATCTTCCGTCACCACATCAAAAGCTTTTCCCTGCAAATGTGAATTGATCCACGCCACATCTTTATCTTTGTTTGCAGCATTTACAACCATAAGGTAATCATCTGACGCCTTTCTGTAAACTATGACATCATCGACTACGCCGCCTTTCTCATTACACATGGGGGAATAACGCGCCTGACCGTCGGCAATATCCGTATAATCATTTGTTAAAAGGTAATTAAGAGCGTCAAGCGCTCCTTCACCTTTAAATGTGATCTCGCCCATATGGGAAATGTCAAATATGCCGGCACCGGTTCTCACCGCCATATGCTCTTCCACTACTCCGGTCTTATACTGAACCGGCATCTCAAAGCCTGCAAAGGGGATCATCTTTCCGCCTGCTTTGACATGAGTTTCATAAAGCGGGGTACGCTTTAAACTTACTTCCTGCATTGGATTACAAACCTCCTTAAAAAGTTAGCTAAAGCATATTATGCCACAAGAAAAGGCGTTTGTGAAGAGAAATAATAAAATAAAAAAACACCCGCAAGGGGTGTTTCTTTTTGTTTATGAGCCCGCCGGGGTTCGAACCCGGGACACCTAGATTAAAAGTCTAGTGCTCTACCGACTGAGCTACGAGCCCTTAATGTGTTATTATAAAAAAATCTCCGTTTGCCGCCAAAATACACGCGGTGCCCGGGTTAAAAAGGCAACAGCCTCTTTAACTGGGCTAGCCGGATTCGAACCGGCGAATGCAGGGATCAAAACCCTGTGCCTTACCGCTTGGCGATAGCCCAATAACGTGAG
>CACZTL010000098.1 GCA_902784165.1 uncultured Lachnospiraceae bacterium
AAGTAAAAATAAAAGCTAAGTGAGGTGTGAAAAATAAACATGGGCGAAAGCGTAAATATTGGAAACATCGTACAGGTTTCCGGGCCTGTTGTCGATGTTCAGTTTTCAAAAGAATCACTTCCTGCCATTAGGAACGCGCTTGTTGTTGAGCATGACGGCGTGAAGAGCGTTATGGAGGTAGCACAGCATATCGGTCACGATATGGTTCGCTGCATCATGCTTAACGCCAGTGAAGGTCTGTACAGGGATATGGAGGTAGTTGACACTGGTGCTGCTGTTTCCGTTCCTGTCGGACAGAAGACTCTGGGACGTCTGTTTGACGTTTTGGGTAATACTCTTGATGATAAGGAATCTCTTGAGAATGAAGAGCATTGGGTGATCCACAGGGATCCTCCCACATTTGCAGATCAGAGTCCTGTTGCGGAGATGTTTGAGACAGGAATCAAGGTTATCGATCTTCTTGCTCCCTATGCTAAGGGTGGTAAGATCGGACTTTTCGGAGGAGCCGGTGTTGGTAAGACAGTTCTTATTCAGGAGCTTATTAACAATATCGCAAATGAGTCAGGCGGTTATTCTATATTTACCGGTGTCGGAGAGCGTTCAAGAGAGGGTAATGACCTTTGGCTTGAGATGACGGAATCGGGAGTTATCGAAAAGACTGCTCTTGTTTTCGGTCAGATGAACGAGCCCCCCGGGGCACGTATGCGAGTTGCCGAGACAGGACTTACAATGGCTGAATATTTCCGTGACGTAGAGAAGAAAGAGGTTCTTCTCTTTATAGATAATATCTTCCGATTCACACAGGCAGGTTCAGAGGTTTCATCACTTCTCGGACGTATGCCCTCAGCCGTTGGTTATCAGCCCACTCTGGCTAATGACATGGGTGAGCTTCAGGAGAGGATTGCTTCCACAAAGAACGGAGCTATCACATCGGTTCAGGCCGTTTACGTTCCTGCCGATGACTTTACCGATCCTGCTCCTGCAACACTCTTTGCCCATCTGGATGCGACGACGGTTCTTTCAAGAGCGATTACTGAGAAGGGTATTTATCCTGCGGTTGATCCTCTTGAGTCTACGTCACGTATCCTTGAGCCTGATGTTGTAGGTGAGGAGCATTATAATACAGCCCGTGCGGTTCAGGAGATCCTTCAGAAGTATAAACAGCTTCAGGATATCATCGCCATCATGGGTATGGAGGAGCTTTCCGATGAGGATAAGCTTACTGTTTACCGTGCACGTAAGGTTGAGAGATTCCTTTCCCAGCCTTTCCACGTTGCGGAGGTCTTCACCGGTGTGCCCGGACAGTATGTTCCGGTTGAACAGACTGTTAAAGGCTTCCAGGCTATTCTTGACGGTGAGATGGATGAATACCCGGAGGCAGCTTTCTTCAACGTCGGACCTATCGAAGATGTTAAGAAGAAGGCAGCAGAGATTGAAAAGAATTTATAATCTGTTTTAATTCGTGAGGTATTTATATGGCATCTTTTAAGTTAAAGATTCTTTCCTGCGACAGATTATTCTATCAGGGTGAATGTGACGCGCTTATCTATCCGGCAGCCGACGGCGGTACGGAGATACTTGCTAATCATACCCAGATGACCGCTCAGGTATGCGTAGGGGAGCTACGCTATAAGACTCCCTCTGAACCCGATTGGAAGATCGCGGTAGTATCCGGCGGTATAGTCGAGGTCGGACATAATGACGTAACGGTTATTGTGTATTCGGCTGAGAAGCCTGAAGAGATCGATGCGGAGCGTGCAAGAAAGGCTAAAGAGCTTGCCGAAGCGGAGATGCGCGAAAAGCAGAGCGCTGTTAATCAGCGTATATCAGAAGATTCATTTAACAGAGCAGTACAAAGAATCAAATCTGCCGGCAGGTAATGAATTACATATTTTAAGCCGGGACGGTGTTTACTGTCCCGGCTTTTTATTTTTCTATTATAATGTGTCAGCGGGGACGGTTCTGCTGACATTTTTTTTATCTTTACGTTATTTTTTTTAGCAAAAATACTGTATGTTTAATAGTTTTATGCTATAATCGCAATAGATAACTAAAAAGAGTTTATTTAAAGGAAAAGAAATGAAGGAACAAGGTGATACGGCTATTATTATCTCACCTGAGTATGAAAAGATGTTGCGCGAGGTAACGCGGCTGAGGAATAAGGTAATAGAATTAGTCCTGGAAAAAAACGAACTGTTATACAAAAAAAAACCTGAGCTTCTTAATATTTATATGAGCTGCATAGGAGTGTTGGAGAATAAACTGTATGAACTTAGGATGGAGTCAATACGTATCAGATACATTACTGAGCTTATGCGTCTTAATTCCAACTTAAGCAAAAAGGTAGATGTAAAAGAAATCGAAGAAAAAGCAGATTCATTTTTGCCGGTTTCGTTTCCCGAGGAAGAAATAGAAGAAGCGCCTGATCAGGAAGATGTAAAAGAAGAGATTGATCCTGATGAGTTAAAGCTTCTGTATAGGAATGTGATCAAATTACTTCACCCTGATATCGGCATGGAGGATTCCCTTGCGTGTGAAAGGCTTCTTAAGGATGCGATAGAAGCTTATGAATATAAGGATATTCAGGTTTTAAAAACAATTTATCAGGCGCTGAAGGAATTAGGGGAAAAAGAGTTGATTACCGGTCACTGTGCCGATCTTATTTCCGACCTTGAGAAGCGTATATGCAAGCTCAAGGACGAAAGGGATAATCTGGAGCAATCTCTAAAAGATATAAAAGGGAAATTTCCTTTTGATCAGGAAAAGCTCTTAACGGATCCGGATCGTATAAGTAAAAAGCAAAGGAAGCTTGAAAAAGATATATCGGCAGAAACAGAAAAGCTTGAAAAGCTAAAGGACAGACTTAGATTCTTCAAGATACGAAATGCGCATTTAGCAGGTTGACAGTATTTGCAATTTAAAGTATTATTAAATGACTGAATGAAAGAGAGACGTGAAAGTATGGCGGATAATAAGACACATCTTTTTAATAAGCAGGTCGAAAATCCTATCTCCGTTGAAGAGATATTGGAGAAGGTTTATCTTGCCCTGAAGGAGAAAGGATATGATCCCGTTAACCAGATGGTTGGTTACATCATGTCCGGTGATCCTACTTATATAACAAGCCATAAGAATGCAAGAAGCCTTGTTATGAAGGTAGAACGTGATGAGCTTGTGGAAGAGGTCATAAGATTTTTTATTGCGGGCAAAGGCCTGTGATGATTCGTATTTTAGGTCTTGATTACGGGAAAAGATATGTAGGTGCAGCGGTCAGTGATCCGCTTGGTCTTACAGCGCAGCCCCTTGAAGTCATACAAAGAAAAGAGGAAAACAAGCTAAGGCGTACCTTTGCACGTATTGAGGAGCTTGTGAAAGAGTACGACGTAAAAAGGATAGTTGTCGGACTCCCTAAAAATATGGATGATACCGAGGGGGAAAGTGCGGCTAAGTGTCGTGATTTTGCGGCAAATGTAAGCCGCCGCACAGGTATCGAAACAGTTCTTTGGGACGAACGTCTCTCCAGCGTTTCAGCTAATGATATTCTTATAGAATCAGGTGTAAGAAGAGAAGATAAGAAAAAGTATATCGATAAGATAGCCGCAAGTATTATTCTGCGTGATTATCTTGATTTTTTGAGTGAAGAAAAATGAGGAGTTTGATATGTCTGAAGAATATGAAGAAGAAAGCTTGGTATTTGTAAATGATGAAGGTGAAGAAACCGAGTTTACTATACTTAGGAGCCTTGAGCATGAAGGTAAGGAGTATATTTTAGTTACGGAGAACCCGGATGCAGAGGATGTAGAGGTGCAGATACTCCGCCTTGACGGCGAAGAAGAGACGGATGCTGAAGAGGGCAGTCTTCAGGTTTTTAATACTATAGAAGATCTTGAGGAGCTTAAAGCTGTCAGTGCGCTTTTCTCGGAGCTTTTTGAGGATGATAACATTGACATTATAGTTGAAGAATGAGACGGGGTTTGAGGGTGTTTGAAGCATCTTCAAACTTATTTTTGTGTGTCAAGGCAGATGGTTTGGTGTGTCACCGGAACCCGTCCCCATTTACACGCAGCCGTTTTGATGACATATAGGAGTTAACCTATAATAATGAGCGTATATAAAAGAGGAGAATGATGGCAGAGGACATAAATACAAATAATGCGGCAGCTGCCCGTACAGCAAGAGGTAGCGGTTTCGCAAAAAAAGATCGTGATAATAAAAGAAATACAAGGAGCGTTCAAAGAGGCACAGCCGGTTTCGGACGCGGCAGATCGGATCAGGGAAAAAGATTCAGATCGGAAGGATACCGGGGGGAGAAAAACAATAATCAGGGTGCTTCTAAAGAGGGGCGCAGCTCGTATTATACCGAAAAGGCGCCGTTTGAAGATGATGAAAGAAGGACTTCTGAATTTTCATACGAGAGCCTTGGTGTGGCAAATGAGAATGACGGTTCGCAGACGCTTGCGGGTAAGACATACCATAGAAAGAGCGGTGAGAAGGGACTTCGTATAATACCGCTGGGCGGTCTTGAGCAGATCGGTATGAACATCACGGCTATAGAATACGGTGAGAGTATCATAGTTGTGGATTGCGGTCTTGCATTTCCCGAGGAGGATATGCTGGGTATAGACCTGGTTATCCCTGATATTACATATCTCAAGGAAAATATTTCAAGAGTCAAGGCTTTTGTGATCACCCACGGTCATGAGGATCATATAGGAGCGATACCTTATGTTCTTAAGGAGGTAAATAAGCCTATATACGGAACAAGGCTTACCATAGGTCTTATTGAATCAAAGCTTGCAGAGCATAACCTTCTTCGTGATGTAAAGCGTAAGGTCGTCAAGTACGGTCAGATACTTACATTTGGCGATTTTACAGTTGAATTTATCCGAACGAATCACAGTATTTCCGACGCTGCCGCGCTTGCTATCACATGCCCTGAGGGCACTATCGTTCATACGGGAGATTTCAAGGTGGACTATACTCCTGTTTATGGTGATCCCATAGACCTTCAGAGATTGGGCGAGATAGGTAAGCAGGGTGTACTTGCTATGATGTGTGATTCGACCAATGCTCTTTTCCCGGGATTTACCAGTTCTGAAAAGACAGTAGGAGAAGCCTTTGATACGATATTTAACGATAATAAAAACAGACGTATAATAGTTGCTACATTTGCATCAAATGTGGACAGAGTCCAGCAGATAATTAATACAGCCGTGAAATACGATCGTAAGGTCTGCGTGGAAGGACGGAGCATGGTAAATATAATCAAGGTCGCAGGTGAGCTTGATTATCTTAAGGTGCCCAATGGCGTGATCATCGAAACAGACGATATGAAGCGTTACTCGCCGGAGCAGATAGTGCTTATTACGACCGGAAGTCAGGGTGAGTCCATGGCTGCGCTTTCAAGGATGGCGGCCAATCTCCACAGGAAGGTTCAGATTCAGGCGGGAGACTGCGTTGTATTTTCGTCAAGTCCTATCCCCGGAAATGAAAAGTCGGTGGCAAGGGTAATAAATGAACTGGGACGAAAGGGTGCAAAGGTCATTTTCCAGGATACACACGTTTCCGGACACGCCTGCCAGGAAGAGATAAAGCTTATGTATTCGCTTGTTAAGCCTAAGTATTGCTATCCTGTGCACGGAGAGTTCAGACATCTTATGGCGCAGAGGGATGTCTGCTACTCACTGGGGTATGACAAGGATCACGTGATCATGTCCAAGTCAGGAGATGTGGTATCCTTAAGTGAAGATAAGTTTGAGATCATAGGGCATGTGCAGACGGGAGCCATACTTGTTGACGGTCTGGGTGTCGGAGATGTGGGTAATATCGTGCTTCGTGACAGACAGAATCTCGCCGAGAACGGTATTATCATTATCGTGCTTACTCTTGAGAAGTATACATGCCGGCTTATCGCGGGACCTGACATCGTAACAAGAGGTTTTGTGTATGTTCGTGAGGCCGAGGATCTTCTGGCAGATGCCAAGGAGGTTGTAACCGATTCCGTTGAGGTTTGTGTGAACAAAAAGATGATGGACTGGAGTAAGATCAAGACTGCCATAAAGGATGATCTGAGTGATTACATCTGGAAGAAGATGAAAAGGACGCCGGTTATACTGCCTATCATTATGGAGGCGCATGGGCTGTAAATGTAATAAAGTCAGTGACATTAAGTGAGGCAAGCTTAATACGAAGATTAACAGGGCGGTATTTTTGCCGGTAAAAGTATTTTTAAGTTTAGGCGGCTTGGCGAAAATAATGCCTTTTCGAGCTTTGTATGAAGTGTGTCAAGATGGGGACAGTCCCTTTGTGTCAGAATGGCAGGCCATTCTGACACAAAGGGACTGTCCCCATCTTGACACACTTACAGTACATACGTGTTTTTAAAATGAGTGATTTAGATTTATTAAATGAAAGACTTTCGCTATACATCTCAAGTCTGACTTCTGACAACTCCGAGCTTACCGAGGCGCTCGGCAGAGAGGCAAGGGGCAGGGGGGTTCCCGTAATCAGAAGGGAGTCCGAGGGCTTTTTGAAAATGCTGCTTAAGCTCAAAAATCCTTCCCGCATACTTGAGATTGGTACGGCTTATGGATATTCGACTCTTATTATGGCCGAGAATACAATTTCCGACTGCAGAATCACTACTATTGAGATAGGTGAGCAAGATGCTGCAAAAGCAAAGGAGGCATTTGAAAGAGCAGGAGTCGGGGATCGCATAGAACTGATAGTTGGTGATGCGGCAGATGTGATACCAGAGCTTACCGGCAGATATGATTTTGTTTTTTTGGATGCGTCCAAGGGACAGTATATGAAATTTTTTAATGCGGTGAGAGGACTTCTTACGCCCGGAGGTGTGATACTTAGCGATAATGTATTGCAAGGCGGCGACGTCCTTAAGTCGCATTTTATTATAGAACAGAGGAATCGCACGGTTTACCGGCGTATGCGTGATTTCCTGTTTGCGATCACGCACGATGAGGAGTTTGTGACAAGCATAGTGCCGGTGGGCGACGGGATGGCGGTGAGTGTTTTGACGACAAGTTGAAAGTGTGTCAGATGGGGACAGACACACTTTGTCTGTCCCCATCTGACACACAAGCTTGACAAATTTGGATAAAGCATTTTTTAAAGATGAATTAACATCTGTCTGACTATATGTCAACGAGGGATAAAAATGTCAATTAAGAAAAAACCTGAGATTTTGGCTCCGGCAGGGAGCCTTGAAATTTTAAAAACAGCGATTATTTACGGTGCGGACGCAGTGTACATAGGAGGAGAAGCCTACGGACTTCGCGCCGCGGCGCACAATTTTGACACGGAAGAAATGCGCGAGGGTATTACATTTGCACATGAGCACGGAGCCCTTGTTTTCGTAACAGCAAATATTTATGCGCATAATCCCGATCTGGACGGGGTAAGAGAATACTTCAAAGAGCTTAAAGAACTTAAGCCGGATGCTGTGTTGATAGCAGACCCCGGTGTGTTTACCATAGCGAAGGAAATTATTCCGGAGATTCCGATACATATCAGCACACAGTCAAATAACGTTAATTACGAAACCTTTAAGTTCTGGCACTCGCTCGGAGCCGAGCGCGTGGTTACCGGGCGTGAATTGTCGCTTGAGGAGATCAGTCAGATCCGTGAAAATGTTCCGGACGGGCTTGAGATAGAGACATTTGCACACGGCGCTATGTGTATGTCATATTCCGGACGATGTCTGATGAGTAATTATATGACCGGTCGTGATGCCAATAAAGGAGCCTGTACACATCCGTGCAGATGGTCGTATTCGCTTGTGGAGGAGCAGCGCCCGGGTGAGTATATGCCGGTGTTTGAGAATGAACGTGGTACATTCATATTTAATTCCAAGGATCTGTGCATGATAGAGCACATCCCGGAACTGGTGGAAGCCGGCGTGGATTCCCTAAAGATCGAAGGGCGCATGAAGACGGCTCTTTATGTGGCGACAGTAGTGAGAGCTTACAGGAAGGCGCTTGATATGTATTTTGACAGTGAGGAAGACTACAGGGCGCATATGCCGTATTTTATGCGCGAGGTAGAATCAAGCTCCAGGCGAAAGTATTGTACGGGATTCTTTTTCGGACAGGCAGGCGAAGAGTCCATGTATTATGAAGCTGAGCGCGTTGCACCCATGACTTATATGGGGACCGTTGAGGCGGTCAAGGACGGCTGCGCCGTTATAACTCAGAAGAATAAGTTTAGCGTAGGGGACAGTCTGGAGCTTATGAAGCCCTCCGGCGAGAATCTCATTGTAAAGGTAGAATCCATCATGGATGAGGACGGGAATGAGATGGAGTCCTGCCCGCATCCGAAGCAGAGGTTGTTTGTGAGTTTCGCAGGGGATGTGAAGGTGGAGGAGTATGATATTTTGAGGCGGGAGGAAAACAAGTAGAATAAACTGATAGCATTGTACTCATTTGTCAACCTGCATAAAACTTTTCGGAATCGCTTTTGTGGTTTTGGCAAATTCGGGGTTGGCTTTATATCTTAGTTGGTTATGAATTATGAATAAAAAAGAAGAGATTCAAAATCGATTATCCGCATTGCGTGATCGTATGGCTATAGCCGGCGGCGATTTGTGCCTTATCACGGATAATAATCCGCATATTTCCGAGTATATCGGGGATTATTATAAGCTCAGGGAATTTTTCTCGGGCTTTACGGGTTCCGCCGGCAACCTGGTAGTTGGTATTAAAGAGGCGTGGCTTTTTACTGACGGAAGGTATTTTGTTCAGGCAGAGAAGGAGCTTCACGGCAGCGGTATAAGCCTTATGAAGAGTGGAACTAAAGGAGTTCCTTCGCTTATTGATTTTATTAAAGAACAGGCGGGTATCATATCTGAAACGGAGCAAAGGAAAGCTGTGGTGCTCACAGACGGAACACTGCTTAAGTGCAGTGACGGTTTGAGTCTTGGATCTCACAAATGTATAAGTCTTCGTGACGATTTTGATCCGTCAGCAGATATTTGGACAGGCAGGCCCGAAAAGATAAACGCCCCTATATTTCCTTTGGACATCAGCTATGCAGGCGAAAAGGCAACGAGTAAAATCGACCGCATAAAGGAAGAATTAAGAAAAAAGGAGTGCGAATATACAGTTATAGCCTCACTTGAGGATATCGCATGGATCCTGAATCTGCGCGGAGGCGATATCCCCTGCACTCCCGTTTTTGAGGCCTTTCTTATTATAGGAAGAGAGCTTATCCTTTTTGTAAATGAAGCGTCTCTTTCTGAAAATGTTGTGAAATCACTGCAAGAAGCCAAAGTTTTGACACAAAGTTATGATAGCATTTACGACTGCTTGAGAAACTTAGATTGCAGTAGGAAAGAAACGGTGCTTACAGATAAGAGCAGCGTAAACTATCGGATCCTTTCATCTCTGCCTGAAGGGGCAGTAAAGTACGGAAGGGATCCGGTTCCCGGCATGAGGGCGGTTAAAAATGATACGGAGATAAGGCATCTGAAAAGTGTTCATGAGGATGACGGACTCTGTGTTACGCGACTTATGTACAGGATCAAGACTTCCGTTAAGAATAACGAAGTGATCACGGAGGCAGATGCGGCTGATTACATCGACAGATTAAGGGCAGACATCCCTGATTACGTGTCGCCGAGTTTTCCGACTATAAGTGCGGCCGGAGCCAATGCAGCCATGATGCACTACGCATTTGACAGGGTTCATTGTTCAGATATTGTAAAAGGCTCTATGTATCTTGTGGACAGCGGCGGTCAGTATATGCGAGGTACAACCGACGTGACCCGTACATTTGCAGCGGGAGAGGTATCGGAGGAGCAAAGATCAGCTTATACCCTTACACTTAAAGGTGTGCTTGCGTTATCTGACGCAGTATTTCTAAAGGGGATGTCGGGCTACGGACTGGATATACTCGCACGTCAGTTTTTGTGGCGAGAGGGCATTGATTACAGATCCGGTACGGGACACGGAGTGGGCTATCTTCTGAATGTTCATGAGGGACCGAACGCCTTCAGGTACAGATATATCCCGGGTGTGAGCGATTATTGCGAGCTTGAGCCCGGCATGGTTACCACCGATGAGCCAGGAGTTTATGAGGAAGGTAAGTTCGGACTTCGTATAGAAAATGAGCTTTTATGTGTAAATGCCTTTGAAAATGAGTACGGTGAGTTCCTTAAGTTTGAGACACTGACGCTTGTTCCGTATGATAAGGATTTGATCCTTGCGGAATTGCTTACGGAACATGAAAAGGAACTGATCAATGAGTATCACAGAAAAGTGTATGATGCGCATGCAAAGCATCTGTCCGGAGCGGAGCTTGAGTTTCTTAAGGAGTATACGAGCAGGTTGTGACAGAGTGTATCAGAGGGTGGACGGTTCAAGTGTGCCAGATGGGGACAGTCCCTTTGTGTCAGTACTGACACAAAGGGACTGTCCCCATCTGACACACTTACCCACGACATAAAATGAGGAGTGATTATTTTGAGTAATAACGAAGACAATAACGATATCTACGAAGAACCCGCATACGAGGTTACTAAAAAGAAAAAGCGCAAATGGCCCGTAATTCTCGGAGTCTGTCTTGCCGGGGCGGCAGCAGCCATAGCTATACCTCTGGCGGTAATGAATTCGAAAACGGTAAAGCTTTCGGATTACATCGAAATGACCTATGACGGAATAAGCGGATATGCGACTCCTAAAAGTACGATAAATACGGAAGCTCTCTACAATGCGCTTGCCGGTGAGGAGAAGGATGCCGCAAAACTGGAGACCTATAAGAATTTTGCTGAGTCCGTAAGCGCTTCTGTTGCAGGGGAAAAGGTCGCAAACGGTGATGTGCTTGAGGTAAATGTTACATTTGACGAGGAGCTCAGAAAGGATACCGGATACAAAGTCAGCGGGGAGACATTTTCAGTGACTGCGGAAGGGATAGATCCGGGAACAGGTATAAATCTGTTTGAAAATGCTTCGATAAATATAACGGGAATCAGTCCTGACGCAACTATTGCCGTGGAGAATAAATCTCCTGATGAATACCTGAAGACGCTGCAATTTTCTTCTGACAAGACTACCGTAGCTAATGGAGACAGCGTGGCGCTCAAATGCAATGTAACTGACGATGAGCTTGCCGAGCACGGGTACACGACAACCTCCCTTTCTGCGATGTATGAGGTTTCGGGCTTGAGCGAGTATATCGGAGTTGAAGATATTACCAAAACTATAGCAGATAAGATCACTGAAGAGGGTAAGTCCCTGATCGAGTCGGAAACCGCCGACAATACCTACCGCATAATCTATAAGCTTACCAATAATGCGGAGTATCTGACTGTGCCGAATACCGAGACCGCGGAGGGAATTGAGCTTTCGGAGTTTTATCTTCTTAAGCGCAAGCCCGAAACCGACAAGAATGGAAATGCGGAGAATATGATCGTTGCGATATACAAAGCCGACCTTAAGGTGCAGGATAAAACCGAAACCGGGTATTTTGCATTTATTTATCCTGATTCATATGTGACCGCCGACGGAAAGACCGAGCTTAATACAGACGCGCTTATAGATACGATGCAGATGAATACCGATTTGAATGCGTTAAATGAAGCAGTAATCAAGAGCCGTGAGGGTTCTTATGAGATCATGAGTATCGACCCCGGTACGCTTACTGATGAGAAGAACGAGGTTAGTGAAACTACTGCTGCAGAATCGACGGACGTCGGAACACAGACCGATACTAAAACTGAAAGTGCCGAGGAAAGCAGCACGGGAGGAAATTAATTAAAAATGTCGGGAGACTTTTCTTCCGGCTTTTTTATTGAAATATTTCACTGAGATATATATAATGAAAACAGTGATAAAAATTTGCAAATATGATAAGGAGCAGACTCATGGATAAGGTATATGAAGGAAAGACAAAGGACGTATTTAAACTGGATAACGGAAATTATTTGTTGAAGTTCAAGGATGATGTGACGGGAGAGAACGGTGTTTTTGACCCGGGCGCGAACACGGTGGGACTCAGCATTGACGGCATCGGAGCGCAGAATCTTAAGACATCGGTTATGTTTTTTGAACTGCTTAATGCAGCAGGTATAAAGACACATTACGTTTCCGCCGATGAGGATGAAGCAACTATGGAGGTTCTGGCAGCCGAGCCCTTCGGGAAGGGACTTGAGGTTATCTGCAGAAGGCGCGCGGTGGGAAGCTTTATCAGAAGATACGGAGCTTATATCGAAGAGGGCGCTCCGCTTGATTATTATGTCGAGATGACGCTTAAGGATGATGATAAGGGAGATCCGCTTATCACTATGGAAGGTCTTGAGGCGTTAAAGATAATGACTCCCGAGCAGTTTAATGATACAAAGGAGCTTACTAAAAAGATTACAAGGATAGTTGCCGACAAGATTGCGGAATACGGCATGGAGCTGTATGACATTAAGTTTGAATTCGGTTATAACGGTGACGAGGTAATCCTTATAGATGAGATAGCTTCTGGAAATATGCGTGTTTATAAGGACGGTAAGGTTGTTGATCCTATGGATCTGACGGCAGAGTTGTTGAAGTAAGGTGTGGGGTGTGTCAAGATGGGGACTGTCCCCATCTTGACACATGTTCTAACTTACGAGAGGAGTTGTATGAAAACAGATTTTAAAAATGTCTGTCAGGACACAGGTCTGACAGAGGATTGCGGTGTTTTTGCCGCTTATGATTTTGACGGTGGTGATGTAGCATCCGTGATATATTACGGGTTGTTTGCTCTCCAGCACAGGGGGCAGGAGAGCTGCGGCATAGCGGTAAGTGATACGAACGGGCCGCAGGACAGTCTCAAGGATGAAAAAGATCTGGGACTGCTTACGGAGGTGTTTAACGCCGAGAAGCTCGAAAAGCTTAAAGGGAACTTAGGTCTCGGTCATGTAAGCTACCCGTCCGAAGGAGGCAGAAAGCGTGAAAATGCGCAGCCTCTCGTTCTTAATTATGTAAAGGGTACACTCGGCATCAGTAACAACGGCAGCCTTACCAATGCAAAAGAGCTTCGTGACGATCTTTCCTATAAAGGCGCCATTTTCCAGACGACAGTTGATTCGGAGCTTATCGGATATCTGATAGCAAGAGAGAGGATAAATAACTCATCTGTTGAGGCTGCCGTTCTTGCAGCCTGCAGACAGCTTAAGGGCTGTTATTCATTTGTCGTTAATTCTCCGAGGAAGATGATAGGTGTAAGAGACCCGTACGGCTTCAGGCCTCTTTGCATCGGAAAGCTCGACAACACATATATAATTGCATCCGAATCATGTGCGCTTGATACGGTCGGCGCTGAGTTTATCAGGGATATCGAGCCCGGCGAGATAGTGACTATAAGTCCCGAGGAGGGTATAGTTTCAGACAAGACTCTTCAGATAAGCAAGCCGGCGAGCTGTATTTTTGAATACATTTATTTCGCAAGACCCGACAGTGTTGTAGACGGCGTCGGCGTGTACGGAGCCAGGGTAAGAGCCGGTGAGATACTTGCCCGCAGATTTCCCGTTGATGCCGACTTGGTAGTGGGAGTCCCCGATTCAGGAACGCCTGCAGGATACGGTTATGCGCTTGGATCGGGTATAGCACACGGGAACGGATTTATAAAAAATAATTACGTGGGAAGAACCTTTATAAAGCCGAAGCAGTCACAGAGAGAAAGAGCAGTGTCGGTTAAGTTAAATGTTTTAAAAGAGGCTGTTGACGGCAAGCGCGTTATTATGGTTGATGATTCTATAGTGCGCGGAACGACGAGCGCTAAGATCGTTAAGTCGCTTAGGGAAGCGGGGGCTACTGAGGTTCATGTGCGTATCAGTTCGCCGCTTTTCCTGCACAGATGCTTTTACGGCACGGATATCCCCAGTGAGGATCACCTGATCGCTCATAACAGGACAGTTGAGGAGATAAGGGAGATTATCGGGGCGGATTCGCTTGGGTTCCTTGAAATCGAGGATCTTAAGGAGATAGTTGAGGGGAAGGTTGATTTTTGTGACGCTTGCTTCTCAGGGAATTATCCGGACAAATGAAACGTGACATAGAGATACACTACATTTGTCACATTCGTCAAGCTTGCTAAAGTCCGACGGATTTTTACGAACGGCCTGTTCTTAGCGAACAGGGCTGACAAGACCCGTGAGCTTAGTACAGCTGCCGTGAGTATAAGTGAAAACGCTTCCGAAGGTCTTTATGCAAGTTGACGATCAAGTCATGATAACATATCAAGGAGATATTCATGTATGCTTGCCCTAATTGTGGCGGCGGTTTAAGATTTGATATACCGTCGCAAAAATTAAAATGTGATTATTGCGCTACACTGACAGATCCGTATGACATTTCCAGAGACAAGGATGCGGATATGCAGACTGATGAGTACGGGGTTACTTTGTTTACATGTCCGCAGTGCGGCGGCGAGGTGGTCACTACAGATGAGTCTATCACGGGGTTTTGTACATTTTGCGGCGCTTCGACCATGCTTGATGCGCGGATGAAAAACGAAAAGCGCCCCGCAAAGATAATTACATTTAAAAAGACAAAGGAAGACTGTAAGGAGATATATAAGAAAACTGCCGGAAGGGCGTTTTTTGCGCCGAAAGAGTTAAAGGATCCGGAGTATCTGGAGAAGTTCCGCGGGATATATATACCTTACTGGGTCTATGATATAGAATACAGCAAGGATGTGGCGTTTTCGGGAATGAGGCAGACCGCGACCGCGACGCATTATATAACCGATTACTACAGGCTTCAGAGTAATCTTGACGCCGAGTACACCGGAATATCTTACGATGCCTCCGCATCCTTTGATGATCATATAAGCGAGAGCATAGCTCCTTTTAATACCGCCAATATGCAGGATTTTACCCCTTCATTTTTGTGCGGCTTTTATGCAGATACCGCTGATACCGATAAAAATCTTTACAGAGATGACGCGGTTTCCGCAGCTCAGACAGATTTATCGAATAATATTTTAAAAATCAATAAATTTACAAGCTATAACATAGGTGATATCGCAAAGAGCCTTGAAGGTGCAGAGCGGATAAATCAAGAAGAGGATGATCCTGTTATCGGTTTGTTTCCTGTGTGGTTCTTATCCTACAGAACCCCTGATAACCGTGTGGCGTATGCCGTGGTAAATGCGGAGAGTGGAGAGATCTCGGCGGATCTTCCTGTTTCTGTCGGCAAATATACCTTGTTTTCTCTTTTGATCGCCATACCTATTTTCGGACTGCTGGCATTTTTGTTTACGATGACTCCCAAGGTAACGCTTTTTATTACCGGAGCTATTGCGGTTATTTCACTGATAGCTTACGGCAGGGAGATTTCTGAGATAAAGAAGCGGCATATGAAATATGATGATAAAGGCTTTTATGCTAAGTACGGTCCGAAGGCCGATGAAGAGGAGATAAAAAAGGTAGCGCCGGGACGAGGTGCGATAGGCGCGGTTATCGGACTTATCATTATCGCTGCCGTTCTTATCATTAATCCGGTGGACGATTACTGGTATTATGGGGCGGCGATAGCGGCTATCATCGGAGTTTTCATAACCATTACGGGTATCATCAGAAGGTTTAACATCCTTTCAACAAGACCGTTGCCCAAGTTCTTAAACAGAAAGGGGGGTGATGACAGTGCGAAGGATTAAATTTATGATCGCGGCGGCAGTTGCCCTCGTTAGCGTTATTTTTGCAAATGTTACATTTGCCGCAGAGGCTTTCGCTTCTGATATTTCAAGCTCCGCGGAAACTCCATCAGGTCTGCAGCTTGTTGAAACGACGCAGGCAACTCAGGAGCTTCAGCTCGTGGAGACAACCGAGGGCGCGGGAAGCGCTCCGGTCATGACCGCTCCGGTTGATACGGCGCCTGCAGTGACCGAAACGGTTGAAAATGCGCCGGCTCAAACGACAGCAGCAGAGAACGCGCAGGATCCGGCTGCGACTTCAGTTTCTGCCGACTTGGCCGGAGCGATGTATACGAATCCGAATACCGGCTATCAGGTGTTTATCAGTGACGGCTCGGATATCCTTACGGAAGGAGAGGAAGCTTCTCTGTATCAGGATATGCAATCGCTCACCGATTACGGCGGGGTAGCATTTGTTTCCGCTGATGTTTCCGGCACGAGCTCCGCGGAGTATGCGAGGCAGGAGTGCTATAAATATTTCAGCACCGAGAGCGGTACTGTTTTTCTGATAGATATGGGGAATCGTAATATTTACATATTCAGCACGGGTGCTATGGAAAAGACCATAAATGCCGGCAAGGCGCGCACTATCACCGACAATGTTTATTCATATGCGAAAAACGGTGATTATTACGGCTGTGCAAAGAATGTGTTCGCTCAGGAGAAAACGATACTTGAGGGCGGCAGGATCGCCGAGCCTATGAGATATATTTGTGCGGCGCTTGTTGCGGTTATGGTCGGATTGCTTATAGGATACTGGGTAGTTAGGGCAAGCCGTACTCATTCCGTTAAGCCGAATGCTGCGATGCTTGGCGCCGTAAGAACAAGGTTTAATATTACCGATCCGGAGGTTAAGCTCACAAATACCAAAAAGACGCCGATCGTCAAAGTGGGAAGCGGCGGATTTTCGGGCGGAGGCTTTTCAGGAGGCGGCGGTTTTTCCGGCGGAGGCGGAGGCGGCTTCTCCGGAGGATCGGGGGGAGGACACTCCTTTTAAAAGTGTGTCAAACGGGGACAGTCCCTTTGTGTCAGTACTGACACAAAGGGACTGTCCCCGTTTGACACACTGTCCGATCAACTGTGTCTTTAAAAATCAGGATCAATCGTCATACTCTCTCTCGAATTTAACTACAGAACCTGTATAAGCATTAATATCATAATTGTACTCATACCTTCCGGACTTAAAGTCTATATCATAAACATAAATGCCTCTTTCCCAATCCATATCATAAGAGTAAGCGTATATTTGCCCCTCGTTAAGACCTGCGTGGGAAAGTGCTATTGACTTTGCTTTTGAAGCTCCGATCAGTCCGCTTTGGTTGTTGGTCTGACTTGAGGTGTTGTTTATAAGCCAGCCTGATGCATTAAAGTTATATGTTTTTCCGCTGATATACTGTGTTCCGGTACGCAGCCATCCGTTATCACCGAAATAGGAAGTGTGCTTAGCGGAGTTGCCGTCGGGGTTTGAGGTTCCTCGTCCGAGCTCCTGCCATCCCGTGCGCAGCCATCCGTTCGGACCGAAATAGCTCCAATGCTTAGCGGAATTACCGTCGGGGTTTGAGGTTCCTCGTCCTAATTGCACCCAATTTGTACGCAGCCAACCGTTACCACCGAAATAACTCCAGTGACGTGCAGAATTACCATCCGGTTCGGATGTTCCCCTTCCGAGCTGAACCCATCCGGTACGGAGCCATCCGTTGGCACCGAAATAACTCCAGTGGGGAGTTTTTTCGCCTTCGCCTGAATCCATGTACTGCCAACCGGTGTAGATCTTGCCGTTATTTGCAAAATACGACCAGTGGGGCTTGCGCTCTCCTTCTTTAGAGGTCATATAATGCCAGCCTCTGTAGAGACTGCCGTCGGAACCGTAGTAAACATAACCGCCTTTGCGATTGTCATATACCCATGTATTGCGTGTTGCAGCCTCTGCATCCTGTGTAAATGCGGTAGCGGCAGTGACAGTACCTGCAGCTATACCGACGGCGAGCAAAGCGGCTCCTAAAAGAACTCCTTTTCTTAATCGTATAGTTTTCATGATAAACAACTCCTTTCTTTATATTTCTTCAAATAATATTCTATGTTTTTAAAATAACTTTTCCTACTATAGTAATGCAGGAGAGATGTTTTTTATTGCAAGGATATTACGTGACAATTGTGGGTGGTTTAAGTGTGTCAAACGGGGACAGTCCCTTTGTGTCAGTACTGACACAA
>CACZTL010000099.1 GCA_902784165.1 uncultured Lachnospiraceae bacterium
AATAGTCAGTCGGTAAAGGTTTTTAAAAGGTTAATGTATTGATAATAAGAATAATGCCGTAAGGTAAGATTTGTTGTGGTAATCGCCGATATATACTGATGCTATATAATATAAAGCATCTTAAAGATAAAGGATTTTGCCAACGAACACTTGACACATTCTGTGTTTGTGCGTGCGTTGACATTTATCAGATTTATGTTATTATCTACCTAAAGGGGAACGATTATCCCTTGTTTGATCTAAGCCGCCCTAAAGACGTTCAAATCATTGAAGGGCGGCTTTGCTCATTCTACTTATATATTTCGTAGATGAGCGCCATTATAGCTATGATAAGCTGACATAAAGCTATCAGTGTATCAGGCTCTATGGCGTTCACCTCCCTGTTTATTCAAGGTGATAATCGTTCCCGTGTTGCTATAGTATCAGTTTTTGATATGAGTAGCAACTTTTTATTGACTAAATGCTTGGCTAAATCTTGGCTAAAATCTACAAACTGTTAGCTAATTTAGACAAAAACAGCGTCCCCATGTCTTGAAAACAGGCATCCTTATAGCTTGTACCGTAAATGGATCCCACACCCACCTGCTTCCCTTTTATTTCTATGCTGACATTCAACTCCACCATATGTTAACCTCTTTCTGTAAGCTTTACATCAAGTCCGAGTATATTTGCCACAGATAAAGCCTTCTCAATTTCGGCAGTCTTTTTACCCCGCTCAAGATCCGACAAAAAGCTGATGCTAAAACCCGTATATGCCGCAAGATCTTTTTGTGTATACCCCAGGCTTTTTCTTCTTTCTCTAAGCTTCATTCCGAAGTCTGAAGAATTATTTATCTTCATAGTATACTTTTCCTTTTTATTAATTTTATACCTGAAAAATATGCCGTACGGAAAAAATATTAATTATATTCAATAAAATAGCCGTACGACTAATTTAAATGCATTAATTATAAAATAGTTCGTACGGCTATGTCAATAATAATCTAAGCACGCTACAGAGTACTAATTATCCTTTTTTTATCTTCCTGAGCTGCGTATACCTTTTCAAAACCTTAATACAAAGAGTCCGAGTTAACTATGGATTGATTCTTTACAAACACACACCGGTAATCATATATACCTGACTTGATGAAGGGGTTAAGGAAAAATCAAAGCCGTAGTAAATACAATCAAACACTCTGCATCCCTCCGATCTCATAAGCCACCTTCAGACTGTCCTGAAAGCTCGTATCATGAACCTCTTTTTTATGCTCCTCACTGAAGGAAGCCATATCGTATTTTGAATAATCGCTTACCTGAAGCGTATCACAGACAGGATGAAGTCTTGTCTCTCCGTTCAGATAATTGAAAGGTTCAAAAAATGCTTTTATACGCTCCTCATATGCGTCTTTGTACATTTTTTCGGGTATATTCATAGTCAATATGACGTCCGTGTCGATCTTTCCTTTAAATGTTGATGAATAATCGTTGTAGGACAGCGGGGGAAATGTAACTCTTTCCAAAAATGCGCGTACCATAGCTGTAGGCTCACTGAAATAAACGGGAGAGCCTATCACAAGGTGATCCGCCTTGTAAACCTCTTCCAAAACAGGATAAAGCCCGTCCTTCCAGTAACATTTGCAAGGCTCGCTTATTCCCTTTCGTTTACAAGCCATACAGCTTCTGCATCCGGTAAATATCAGATCATAAAGATTGATAAATGTCGTTTCCGCTCCTGCTGCCTTGGCCCCTTCCTCGGCAGATTTCAGAAGCTTTGCCGTGTTCCAGTTTTTCCTGGGGCTTCCGTTGATAAAAATTTTTTTCATAATAATAATCCTCCTTACATGACTTATATAAATTATAATACTGAGTCATTGTAAAAACAACAAAATATCACTCTCTTTTATTACCTGTCGCCGCCAAGATACGCCCAAAGCGCGGGCATATTTTCCTTCATCTCGTTATAGCCCCTGAAATAAAGGTCTCCGAGCTTTTCCATATCGGACTCAAACTTTTTTATATGAACCGGGTCGGCCGGCGCCTGCATAAACGTGCGTCCTGCCGCTTCATCAGCCTCTAATTCTTCTGCGACGAGATTGTAATTCTTTGATGCATTTCCCATCGCTTCACGGAATGCGGGATATCTCATATACAAAATGTTCCTCAATATATGATTATTTTTTTCTTCCCTGCGAAAACTTCTGTCCCGCGTCCTGATAACTATTATCCGCTCATGACCTTCTTTTTTCGCAAGATGATAAGGTATTTTTTCAGTACATCCTCCGTCAAGGTACGGAATGCCGTTTATCTTAACAGGCGCGGAAACATACGGCACCGTAGCTGATGCCTTTATGGCTTTTCTTATATTACAGCTCCCCTTTTCCATGTATTCTGTCTCACCTGTCTGCAAATTTGTTACGCTTACCGCGAGACTCCTTTCCGGGTCAAGAAAACGCTTCCAGTCAAAACCTTCTTTTTTTGCGATGTCTCTGAAAAAATGTGTAAATCCGGTAACACCTTTATCATTAAGCATCGCGCCTATACCGCAGTAATCAGAATCATGCCTGTACTTAAGGTTTATACGTGCGCATATCCCTATCTGTCCGGAAAGATAGCCCATGGCTGAAAGCGCTCCCGCCGACACTCCTATCACTCTTCTGAAATTAATCCCTTCTTCCATAAGCGCATCCAGCGCTCCCTGTGTGTACAGACCGCGCCAGCCGCCGCCCTCCAAAACAAGGCAGCCTTCGGTAATCTGTGACGAAGCTCTTGCGTTTGGCAATCTTTTGTATCCGCTGTATATCTTCAAAATTCTTTCCTCCTGTTATTTATGCTCCATCATCGGAACCGGCTGTTCATCCGGCGGCTTTGAAATTTCCACTGTTACATAAGCTCTGACTCCCTCTCCTCCGATAAATACTAATTCGACGCAGTGAAAGCCGTAATTATTGATTTCACCGTCCAGCTTCACAGCGGTACCGGGTATAGACACATTAAACTTATTTGAAAGCGCTCCAGCAATTTCATATTTGCCGATACTGTTGAGCATCCATCCCGCTTGACCGGCTTTTACATAAAACTTCACATCCCCGCCATTGATGCGTTGCTGAAGGTCTTTTTCAAATCGGTATTAATAAAAAGTTTTTATTCAGGCAATGGCTTTGCTTCAAAAACTTCTTTAAGGCATTATATCATATTTCCGTGTTCTTTTATATTGCACTATTCTCATCATTTCTATCAGCAGTGCATCAGTCGGAGACATTCACAATGTCATTCAGATAACTATGTGTCTTTTCTATCTGTTGCACTTAGACTGTAAATTTAAAAAATCAGACAGAGAACCGTCTCTGTCTGATTCTTGAAAAAGATTTTACATTTATAACAACTCTGCTTCCCACTCGGCTTCTTTAAAACCCAAAAGCACATTTGCACCGGATAACAAAACAGGGCGTTTTACAAGTAGTCCGTCACTTGCAAGAAGTTCTGTAATTTCAGTATCGCTCATATCGGCAATCTTATCTTTAAGCCCCAGATCACGATACAGCTTTCCGCTTGTGTTAAAAAACTTCTTCAGAGGAAGACCGCTTGCCTTAAACCATTTCTTAAGCTCGGTTTTTTTAGGATTTTTTTCAGTTATGTCTCGATACTTATAATCTATGCCGTGGTCTTCAAGCCACTTTACCGCCTTTTTACATGTTCCGCAACGCGGATAACAAACTATTTCAACCATATGATCGCTCCTTGATTTTTGACACACCAATCACTTATTAAATGCAGATAATAACCCTAAAAGCCCGTTTCCGGCTGTTGCTGCCTCGCCGCCGGCAGAAGCGCCCGATACCGCTGATGAAAGCTTCGAAAGAATGGCCGGAGCAACATTACTTAAAAGGTCGCTTATTTGCCCTGTCGAGAGATCACTGTCTTGAGCGAGAGTATCTATCTCGGACGTTTTATTATCACCCAGGATATGACCGATTATCTTATTACCGTCTTCGGTATCAACGTTATGCAGCTGGTCTTCTACCGACTTGTCTGTCGTATGCTGACCGAGGGCATCAAAAAGCGATTTAGCGCCTTCCTCAGATGAAGCATTATTAGTCATGGCATTAACGAGCCTGGGCAGCGCCATATTTATAACCTTTCCGATGGAATCGGCGTTAATGCCTGTATTCTCTGAGAGAACCTTTGCGGTATCCCCACCTGAAAACATGTTTTTAAGGGTATTTAAAAAATCCATTTTAGCCTCCTTAATTAAAAATCCGTCTAAACAAAAAGTGTACGGGTATATTTTAATATGAAACTTGACACTTCACAAGTATTTTATGTCAAAGTATGTATTATATTTTTCTCTTATCACAAGAACCAAGCATATCCCTTTTTTTGGGGAACCATCCTTTTTTTAACCTCTCCTCCTGCTCAAAAAGCTCACGTATGCTCCAGAGGCAGGTTGTCCCGAGTACCGCAAGCACCGGACTGAATAATTCGTGACTCACAAATAACGATATAAGCAGCGCCGCTGCCCCTGCTGCCGCAAAAACCGGCCATATTTTTTTTGAAAAATGATATTCGGATTTCACAACCAACGGATGAAATATTCCGATGATCAAAAATGTTACCGCCGCTATGATGATGCCGTTAAAATTCATATTAACCTTGTCTCCTTATCCGATAAACTCCATTTTTATGATCCGCATTTTCATAAGCCCGTCGCCTATCCTGCCCAGAATCCGGTAAGAAGCTTTCAGCCCCGGACCTTTCATATCGTGATAACCAAGCATATATCCCCGATGAGTTATTTTTATTTTATCCGACCACCCTTCAAGCTGCTTTTTTACATTATTTACATAAAAATACCCTTTCACGCTTCCCATATCCATATTCTTCAGAATCTTTTTCATCATAAGGTTACGTCCCGTTTTGCCTACAGTATCAAAAACAAGACACCCGCCCGGGAATCTTTCGGACATTTTTAAAACCAGCGATCTGACTTCTTCTGTTTTGAAATAATGAAAAACTCCTGAGGCGAAAAATATCACACCTTCTTTTCCGTCAATCTTCTCCAGCCAACTGTGGTCGTTGATATCTGCAGGTATATTTTTTTCTCTTTCAATCGTCTCAAAAAAATCTTCTCTGATCTTTATGATGTCCGGAAAATCAACATTATACATTCTGCATGTTCCGTTATCACAGCTTCTTCCGGTTTGATCCAATCCGCAGCCTATATTTACCACTGCTGCTTTCGGATATTTTTTTAAGTACTCCTTTATCTCCCATGACATATCAAGCTGGCGCATGGCTGCCACCACCGCTCCGTATTTGTATGCAAATGTATTCTCTTTTTCAATCTGTGCTCCAAAATCATAATCGATACTCTCACAGATTTCTTTTGCATAAATGTCTTTGTATAATTCAGGAAACTTTTCAGTACACATTTTTCTGCCGTAAAGCGGTACTATCAAAGTCTCCTGAACACTTCCTTTTTCTATTTTTATCTTTTTTTCCATTTTCTTAACCTTTATATTTTGTTTATCACCCCCCTCCGATGTATATGTATGTCTGAAGGCGAGGCGGTATGTGTCGCGAATTAGTTATCACTAACTCATGTGTAAAAAAAATTGCACAGCGCTAACTATACAAAAAATACTACAAATACAGATTATTTTCAAGACTGTTTATTCTCAGAGTGTGTCAAACGGGGACAGACCAAATGTGTCAAACGGGGACAGTCCCTTTGTGTCAAGAATGACACAAAGGGACTGTCCCCGTTTGACACATTTGGTCTGTCCCCGTTTGATACACTATTTTTTACTCTCCGGGCTTTGCGGGCGGCTGACCTCCCTGGCCTCCTGAAGGCGCCAAGCCTCCGGGACCGCCGTTGCCGTTACCTCCGGACGAAACGGTGGCCTCTATAGCTTCGCCTGTAGAGGCTTGACCCGTATAAGCCGTACCGTTTATATAAAGCGTATGACCGTTTAGGTCGATTGCTCCTGCTTCACATGTAAGACTTGTGATATATGCATCGGATGTAAGAACCCATTTTGAACCGGAATCCAGTTCAACATATACCTCTCCGGACTGTCCGTCGGCGTTTATCGCTCCTGTAAATGTTGAGCCTTCCGTCAGATAGAGATTTAAGTTTGATACTTCATCTACTATGATATTGCCGTTAATCGCCTGGTCTGCAGCCGTAAGCGTTACCTGTCCGCCGTTTGAGCCTTCATTTCCCCAGCCTGCCGCTGCTGCTCTTAAGAATACGCCATCGGTGTCCTCATTTGTTATATTTACATTGCTGAGATTAATATTGGTTACGGTATTATTTACGAAGAAAATGTCACCTTTTTTGTTGGTAAGACTGCCTCCGTTCATTTCAAATGAGGATGTTCCCTCAGCCGCGTCACCGGACATGGACTGGTAGATCATTACTGCCTGATACCAATCGGACTTATCGCTGTTTTTGGTGTTATTGTCTGCAATAAGCTCTACGTCGTTTAGCGTAACGGAATTTTTGCCCTCTACTACAACGCCTTGCGCTGCCGTAGATTCCAGAAGCGCGTCATTTACGGTTATATCCGCAGTTGAATATATCGCAGGTGAACCTGCGCCATCAGTTGTATATGATCCTCCGTTTACGGTAACAGTGCCGCCGCCTCTGTCAGAGCGGATAGCGGCAGATGATCTTCCCGTGGTGTGGATCGTCAGATTGCTTGCGTTCATAACTGCACCGCCTGTGGTCATGATACCGCCCGAGCAATCTCCGTCTGTGGTTATATATGAATCAGATATGTTTACTGTTGAACCCTCACCGTAGCTGAATACGGCATTGGCGTGTGTGCCGTTGGTCTCGATGATCATATTTTTTAAATCCAGAGTGCCTCCGTTCGTGGCAAATACGGCTGCATTTTCACCATAGAAGTCCGCTTCATCTCCGTCTGAATCACCGGTTTTTGTAACCTGTACATTTGAATAGGAAGCGGATTCTCCATCTGCTGATATAGCATGACCGCCGTTTTCTGAGTTTTCTATTGTTTCATTCACGCTTATGTCGTCTTTTGTCAGATAGGTCTTTGAAGCGCTTGCGTTCTGAGTCGCCGCAGTGCTTTCTGTTTCAGTGACCGTAGTAGCTTCGGTAGCTGTAGCAGCAGTTGTCTGCTCTGTTTGTGTGCCTCCGCTTGTACTTACCCCGCAAGCCGTAAGTGAAGTACACGCCGCCGCACAAAGTATTATTGCTGATATTTTTTTCATGATGAATCACTCCTTTATTTATTTTATGGGTATATAATAAGTGATCTACCTTAAATGAAAATTAAAAAAGCAACCCTCCGGAATATACGGAAAGTTGCCTTGTGTTTATCTGCCCGGTTTTGTTATAATACCGAAGCTGCCATCTCCTATCAGCGGTAGTGAAAGGAGGTGAGTTTATGGAGCTTATCATTTCCTGACAACAATATAACACGACAACCATTAAAAAACAATACCTTAATTCAAACCTCACCATGTCAAACGGGGACAGTGTTACTATTTAGCGCTCCACCAATAGTGTGTCAAACGGGGACAGTCCCCGTTTGACACACTATAATTATCGCTGAGTAGTAACAATTAAAAAAAGGACGTTTCATGCGCCCCTGTTTCATTATTGACAATATCTGATTATGTGTTATTATCTATCTAAAGGGAAACGGCTAACGCCCCTGTTGAGTTAAACCGCCTTAATGACGTTCCAAATCGCTAAGGGCGGTTTTTTCTATCTTTACATATCTCGTAAAGGAGTGCCGCAAACGATATAACAAGATTGCAAATCGCGATCGCTGTGTCTATCGTCATCGGCTTCACCCACTTAATCTTTAATCAAGGGGTTCACCGCTTCCCGAATTTTTATTCTATAATTCATCTGAACTTATGTCAAACAAAACCTTATACGGTATTACTCAATCCTTTTTAACTTCTTTTACTATTCGCTTTTCTCCGCCCTTGATATGTACGTCGATCTGGCTGTTTGCTATGCCGATCCCATGATCGGAAACGGCTTTCATAACAAGCTCCTGCATCTGAAAGTAAGCCGGCCAGAAATCCTTTGCTTTAATCCACGCCCTGTTTGATACAAGGATACCGTCCGTGGTAAGCTCCTTTACAACAGTTACGAACTGACGCTCCTTAAGCACATATTCATTCTTCATCATCGCTTCTTTTACTATATCCCTGACCTTGGCGACATTCTGATCATAGGCAACCTTGAAATCCGTATCGAGACGCCTCTCCTCCTCTGCATGGAAGTTTACGACATTTGAATTAGCAAGCGTTCCGTTCGGTAAGGTTATACCTTTATTATCCAGGGTGCGCAGGTTCGTATACAATACATTTACAGAGTGGACATAGCCTTCGTTAGTGCCTACTACTATGTAGTCGCCTTTTTTAAAGGGCTTAAACACGAGCAAAAGTATTCCTCCTGCAAAATTCGAAAGACTTCCCTGAAGCGACGCGCCTATCGCCACTGCTGCACCGCCGACGATCGCTACGAGCGACGTCGTCTGGAAGCCGAGTATATTAACTATGCCGATAAAAAGAACTACATAGAGGAGTATCTTAATTGCAGTTTGTAAAAAATGATGAACCTCATGCGTTATGTGGCTTCTTTCAAGCATCTTAGGCACTATCTTATTGCCGAACCACCTGATCAGTCTGAAGCAGACAAACCACACGACAAATGCTATAACAAGCCGGAATGCAAAACCAAGCAGCGCCTGTGTTCCCGTCTCAAAAAAGCTTGATACTCCGTGTTGTACGGTAGACCAAAACGACTCCATGACCTTCTCTCCTTAAGAACAAATTAAACTATTGTTTACGGATTGATTTTAGCATATTTCGGGGGAATTATTAACTGTTTTACCGTTGTTTTTTCAATTTGTCGTTTAATAAAGACGCGGGGACGTTGCTTAAAGACGCAGGGACGTTGCTTTTGTCTTACCCATGTCTTCCCAGTGGTCTCGGAGTATCCACGTTTGACGCACTATAGTTATCGGCTAAATAGTAACGTATAAAAAAGACGTAGTAAGCGTCTTTGTAATATCTTGACATTTTATTTGATAGTGCTATTATCTACGTAAAGGGGAATGATTAGCACCCTTGAGAGATTAAAACCGCCCTAAGGACGCCAAATCACTAAGGGCGGTTCTTTTTATCTCTTCATCTTAATAATCTCGATGAGGAGAGCCATAAACGATATGACCAGATTGCATATTGCAATCCATGTATCTATCGTCATGGCATCACCCCCTTTTTCAAAAGGGGCTAACCATTCCCGTGTGATTATTCTATCAGTGATATATGATTTTTACAATCAAAAAATGACACCCGAGGAGGGTGCCCGCAATAGTCCGGAATCAATCCGGGGCCTCCTCTGTCAAGGTGTGCTGCCATTACACTACTTCTTGCGTTTTCTATTTTTTCCATAACTGATATACTCTGCCAACCATCTTTTTTTCTGTTATTGTTAAGTTAGCATACCCATTTGCAGAGACGTTTTCATTATGATTGTATCAGTGGTGAGTGGGAAGACGCGGGGCTTTTGCGGCATATCCTCTCCAAGGCATAGGGACGTTGCTTTTGTCTTTCTTTTCTGTTACTATTCAACGATAATTGTAGTGTGTCAAATGGGGACAGTCCCTTTGACACACTATTGACCGGGTGCTAAATAATAACGCTGTTCTTCCTATTTGTAATGATGCTCCTTTGTAATAATACTCCAAGACAAAAGCAACGTCCCCACGTCTTGCCCACGTCTTGCAAACGTCCCCTTGTCTTCACAAAAGCAACGTCCCCATGTCTTCAAAGATTACAATCACGCATAAAGATCATTGATAGAAACAAGCATTACTGTATCGTCGTCCAGGTCATCAAACCACTCGGTAAATCCAACCAGAGAAAACAAAAGATACTTCACCACTTTATACTTGCCTGAAATAAGAGCGGATCTTCTTTTCAGTGACTCATAAACACCTCTGTCTATCTTTTCATTTTTGAATTTACATTCACCTACGACGGCGGTTTTGTCTATATCTGAAATTCCTACCACATCTATGTCAGCTGACTGATTATATCGTTTTCCCTTTTCATCCTGCATCTGCTCAGTCCCCCACCACACGCCTGTTTTCGTGATAAATGTGTTAAAACAGCCCATCACTCCTTGCTCCAATGTGTAGTATCTGCACATAACCTCAAAAATACTTCCCATAAAAGAATGTAATTCCGGTTTAACCGCTTCATCAAAATAAAGATCTCCTCTTCCCATTTCAATAACGCTTACGGCTTTGGGTATGAATTTATACCAAAATCTGAACATATGATCCTTTAGTACATATTGTGTCTTCTTTTTATTCTTTTCCTCAGTAATACATTTTCTCTTCTCCACAAGCCCGGTTTCCATAAGTTTTTCAAGAAAATATAATACCGCTGTCTCCTTCTCTCCCACCTTGGCTGAGATGGTGTTCAAAGTATTATTTCCATAGGCTATCTGCTCAATGATGTTATTCACAAGAGTCACATCTGTAAACTCCTGAATCAGCAGATTTCGCGTTTCATCAAATAAATAACCCTCCGTAGTAAAGAACAACTTTTTAATATTCTCATCTATACTAATACTACTGTCGATAAGAGCCAGGTATTTCGCAACTCCACCGGTGATCCCGTAACAGATAGCTTTATCTTCCGGCGAATAATCCGGCACAAATAATGCTGAATCCTTATAATTAAATGCTTCAAGCTTTATCTGCGAATCCCTTCTTCCGAATAAAGGACTCTTTTCACTCAGAATCTTTTTTTCCATAAAACTAAGTGAAGATCCGCATATTATCAGCATGATCTCTTTTTCCTGCCATTTTGTGTCTATATATTTTTGAATAATTGACATCAAGGCTTCATCTTTTTCAGCCCAATAAGGCAATTCATCGATAACTATTACCGTTTTCTCTACGCCGACTTTTTCTGTGATTACATCAAAGATTTTTTCAGCTGATGAAAACTCTGCTTCGCTAAAAGCCGGATCAAGTACTTTAAGAACCTCCTTGGAAAACAATTTTGTATTTCGCTCTGCTCCAACCTTTGTTGCCGTATAAAAAATCGCCTTTTTGTCTTTAATGAACTTGTTTATCAGGTATGATTTTCCAATTCTCCGACGCCCGTAAATAACCATCATACCGAAGCCTTTTTGCGAATAAACAGCCTCTAATGCCTTTAATTCCTTCTCTCTTGCAATGAACATATTTCCGACCTCTTTTAGTTCAGTTTGATTTTAATTAAATTCAACTGAACTTAATATATCATTTATGTCATACATTTTCAAGCAAATATGAAGACAGGAGAAGAAGACGCGTGGGAAGACGCGGGGACGTTGCTTTTGTCTTTCTGTAAACACGGTAACGTCATAACGATTTCTGTATTTCACATCATCTTTGTGTTCTTTATCCATAGTTATCTGATGTGAGACCTGATAAATATTTTTATCTGTATAAGGTGAAAAGAAATCCAGATAAACACTTTTTCCGTTATCAAGCTGAAGGACATACTTATCCCGGAGAATCTTTGCTGATTCATAGACGGATTTATTATCAAGATGTATGAGCACCCTTTTAAACTCAGCCTCTGAAAGCTCTGCCTCTCCCTTAACTTCTTTTATCTTGCTTTCGTTAAAGCTTACGAGCTGTTCCTTAAGATTGGCAAGTACGTCATCATAGTTTTTTAATTCTATGTACTCATACCCTATCGACTCCAGCCTGTCTATGAACTTTGTCTCTACCTCATACTCGGAAATATGACCCATGCGCCGCCTCCTGTTATTAATAATGCAACCGTATTTTTGTTTTGATTTTTTTGAAAATGTCACAAGTTAATGTGTCAATGGGGTACAGACCGCAATTTCTATATTTATACACCGCCCTTCTTAATTTTTCTTAAGAGCCGCAGGGCAAATAATACGCCAAGTCCTATACCGCTGAAGCCTATCACGCGGAATATAATCTTAATTACATCACTGTCTGTGGTCAAAGAAGAGCTCAGACACATAATGCTTGAACCGACAAATAATGCTGCTATAATGATTCCCCGGGCGGCATATCCCGCTACTTTTCCGATATTCGGCAGTCCTTTATCATCTATGCCTATATCGGTGCGCAGCTTTAGCTGCCCCTTCTCCATCATATCCAGAACCTCGGCTGTTTTCTGAGATGAATTCGTGACTCCCTTGAAAAACTGAAGCAGCTTTATGGCGATCTCCGGACTCATCTCTTTAGGATTATCAAGATTCAGGTTGAGGCTGCGACCGATATCAACCTTGTCTGTAAAATAATTCAGCATATTTACATCGGGACTGATAGCTTTTATTGTCCCTTCAAGAGTCACTATGCCACGTGCAAGACTGCTGAGGAATGGCTCTATCTTCATGTCCTGCTCTTTTAAACAGTCAAGAACCGTGCCAAGAAGATCCCCTAAGTCAAAGTCGCCGAAATCAGCTCCGCTGAACTGTCCGCACACCCCTTCGCACATTTCCAGCAGTGCGCCGTGATCTACCTCACCATTAGGCTTTGCAAGCTTAAGCAGTGTGCGTTTCACACTATATGCGTCCTTCATAACAACATGAGCCACAAGATCAAAAATCGTTTGTCGCTGATTTGCGGAAAGAGTTCCCATCATGCCGAAATCTATCCACTCGACATTATGCTCCGGCAGCGGGAGCTTTTTCTCATCCGGCAAATCTTCCGTATTCTTTTCTTTCTCTTCAGAAACAAGCGGCTTGCCGGAAAGCTTAGGAGCTTCATCAGAAGCGGATGAGGTTTCAGGAGCTTTTATAAGTATATTGCCGGTATGAGGGTCGGCATGATAAAAGCCGTCAACCAGAACCTGTGTGGCAAAATTATCTGCGATCAGAGCAGCAATGCGCCTGCGCTCCTCAGTGCCGAGAGACTCAAGAAAAGCAGCCTCGCTTACCTCTGTGCCCGTAACGAAATCCTCTGTCAGTATCGCCTCGCAGCTGAGCTCCCTGTAGCACTTGGGGCAGACTATTCTTTCGCGCCCGTTATTGTTATTATAAAAAAGCTCAAGGTTATTTGCCTCATTTGTAAGATCAAGCTCAATCTTTGAGGTTTGTTCAAGATTCAGGATAACATCCTTGATATCAACATTTCCGCTTAATCTGCTTCCGAATTTATCAATAACCTTTTCTACAAGGGCAAAGTCTCTTGCTACGGTATCAACTATTCCCGGACGGCGTACCTTTACCGCTACCACGGTGCCGTCAAAAAGCTCTGCTTTATGCACCTGGGCAATAGAGGCCGATCCAAGAGGCTTATCGTCAAAGGATTTGAAAAGCTCACTTGTGGGCTTGCCGAGGTTTTCCTCGATCTGGGCATGAACTGTCTCCATGTCCATGGGCGCAACCTTTGAGTGAAGATTTGAAAATGCTTCGACATACTCAGGCGGAAGGTGCTCCGTCTGCTGAGAGGCGATCTGACCTATCTTTACGAAGGTAGGTCCAAGATCCTGAAGGATACTCACAACAATTTCGGGGGTAATGCCGTTATCGTAGTTATATTTCCTCAATACAGCAATGATCTCCCTTAACCTTCCGTGAGTATCGGGCGTAGCTTTCTTTGCTGCTCTTCTTTGCTTTATAAGAGCGGTAATAAATGATGACATATTTTTTATCTTCCTTTGAATGAATAATATAAATAATAAACAACTAAAAACTTCACGGCCGGTTTGACAATGGCACAGCCTTTTTTATTATTTGGATTTATGTGCAGCATGATACTTTTTTACACGATTCGAAAGATCGGCGAGTTCTTCTTTGGACAGCTCCGGTAAATGTTCCATCTTATCTATAAATTGATTCAGCGTATTTTCTTTTCTGAACTCTATCAGTTGATTGAAAAAATTTACAACCACACCGGTACTGATAGCGATGATCACCAATGCATAAACGGACAGGATCACGGAAAGTATCCTTGCCAAATGCGTATGCACCGATACATCACCAAAGCCCACCGTAGTCACCACCGCATAACAGTACCATAATGCGTCTGCATATGAACTTATTTCAGGTTCCTTAAACCATATAACAAATGCACTTACAAAAAAGAATGCCAAAAAAACACCTATGATCTTTAAGGTATGGGTTTCCTTCAGAACCTTGAAAAGTAAATGTAACGTTTTCATTTGTCAGATCCTCATACTAATCCTCTATCGCTGCCAACAAGAAACCGAGCGGATGTTATCCTGATCTTTATATATTAAAATACTATTATCTGTAAACCAATAGTGTGTCAAACGGGGACAGTCCCTTTGTGTCAACAAGGGACTGTCCCCGTTTGACACATTATACTACAAAAACTTCCCGCTTGGCGAGCCAATGCGGGAAGCAAATAAGTTAACAGGGATATTTTACCAATACCCGTATTTTTTACGAAATGCAATAAAGCATATTATACTAAGCACAAGCGCTGCGCCGTCTGCGGCTATTACCGATCCCCATATTCCGTTCAGACCAAAAATGCCTGGCAGAACAAGCACGCATATTACTTCCAGCACAAGTGTCCTGACAAAAGACAGAAGCGCCGAGATTAGACCGTTGTTTAAGGCCGTAAAGAAGGCAGACGCAAACATATTAAAGCCCATGAAAAGAAAGGCGAATGAATATATCCTGAACGCATTACAGGTCATGTCCATAAGTTCAGCGTCATACCCCACAAATATCCCGGAAATAAAGCCTGCAAAAAGCTCTGAGGCTGCCGTAATAACTACGGCAAATATTCCTATAAGTATAAGGCTTTTTTTAAATAATCCCTTTAGTTCAGTCTTGTTTTCCGAGCCGTAATTGTAAGAGATAACGGGGGCTGCTCCGATAGAGTATCCGATAAAAAGCGCTTCCGCGACAGTCAGGTAATACATGATTACGCCGTAAGCGGCTACGCCCGGCTCTCCGGACCATTTCATCAGCTGCATATTGTAGAGTATATTTACAACAGAGGCAGAGATAAATGTC
>CACZTL010000100.1 GCA_902784165.1 uncultured Lachnospiraceae bacterium
ACCGTGCAGCCGGGGCAGTAGCGGCGCCCTGTACCTGTGAAATCCGCTATAGCAGGGGTGATATCTGATTTAGGGTGTATTATTTCGGAGCAGCCCTGTTTTGGGCGGCGATGACGTTTGGGTCTTTCGCAACGGAAATCCGCGAATCATGTCAGGTCGGGAACGAAGCAGCATTAAGCGGAATCTTTCGTGTGCCGGAAGGTAGCCCGGATCGAGCTTGTTCATTACAGGAAACGTCCGGGGTATGAGTTCGAGATCAGGTGCACGGGTTTTTTATTTTTTAATTTTAAGAAAAGTGTGTCGGATGGGAGACAGTCCCTTTGTGTCAATCCTGATACAAAGGGACTGTCCCCCATACGACACACTTTCGTATATAACAAACAGAGGCAGATATGAACAGGCGTACTATACCTATGATAATAAGTGCAGCAGCGGCGGGAGCGGCACTGGTTATACTCTCAGCGCTTGCTTTTGCAGGCTGCAAAAAAGAAAGCGACGGACAGCTTTCTTTTTTGTCTGCGGTAAATGCAGTATCGCCTGTTATGCCGGCTGATGAGCTGGAGCTTTTATATAACAGGGACTTTTTTTATGACCGCCTCGACTATAATGAAAAAAAAGTGTATATGAATATGCTTAGGGCGTGTCGCGAGATGAAGGATACGACTGTCTTTGATTCCGTGCTGGAGGATACATTTTTAAAAGCGGAATATGCGCTTTACGCAGATCATCCGGAGATAACATGGAGATGGTCGTACAGCGGGAATTTAAGCGGTACGGTGGATACTGTATATTTTGACATTACTGACGAGAACAAAAAGGAGCGAAACAGAGAGGCTGTCAGGAAAGCTGATGAGAAGCTTGCGCAGATCGATCCGGAAATGTCTGATTATGACAAGATGCTTACATTTTACAACATGATAGTAGATGAAACCGATTATGTTGAGAATGAGTACGACCAGGATATGACAAGCGTTTTTATAGAACAGGATTCGGTATGCGCCGGTTATTCAAGGGCGTTCCAGTATCTGTGCAAGGCGTCCGGAATAGAGTGCGCATACATAGAAGGAATGGCGTACGGATTTCAGGATGATGATGAGGAGGCTCATGCCTGGAATCTCGTAAAGCTGGATGATAAATATTACTGGGTGGATGTAACCTGGGGTGATCCTATTTCGGATGATGAGAAGTTTAAAAAAACATATCCGTATTTTTGTTCGGACGATACTGAGTTTTTAAAAACGCATAAGCCTGAAGCTGCTGTATGGATAAGCGACGGTCAGGGTAATGTACTGGACGAACCCTTGTATTCTTTTGAGCTTCCCTCATGCGAGGATTCAACTCTGGATTATTACAAGCAGTCAGGCGCTTATTTTGAAAGCTATGACAGAGAAAAAATGGGATTTTTTTTGGGAAACAGTCTTGAAGAAAATCCCGAAGCTGTGGTAGAGTTTAAGATAGGAGATGTCCAGCAGTATGTACGGGCCGTTAATGATCTGTTTGATGAGCGTGCGTACGTGTATGATATCGTAGAAGACAGTTTAGGCTCGTCTGTTGCAAATACCAGAGATGTATATTTTATACAGGATGATACTACACATGTGGTGTCTGTGTTTCTTGAGTGATGTAGTGTCAGATATAAAGCAATGAGTAACAAAATAAACAAAAAAAAGAAATCAATACCCGGAAGCACCGTAGCAGCGATCGGCGCGATAGCCGCGATCTGTTTTTGCGTGCTTTTTGTTATCTTTAGGGCTACCGGAGCCGGAGCCTATACGGAAAGCGAGGATGCAAGAAACGGAGCGCAGTACCTTTCAAATATTGAAGGAAAAGATGTTAAAGTAATAGCAGACCGCATAGGGCAGAGCGCAAAGGCACAAAAGACCGACGCAGCAGCAGGAAAGCTTGAGGCTCTTGGAACCGATGAAACGGATATGTGGTCGCTTTTTGACGGTATCGTTATAGTCGGCGATTCCAGAACCCAGTCTTTTTCGGAGTACGGATATCTGCCGGAAAGTGTAGTAGTGGCAAAGCTGGGCGCCAACCTGAAATATGCGGACGAGGTTATCGACGAGGTTGCGGCGAAGCAGCCCTCATCGCTTATATTTACATACGGTATAAATGATGTGGACGGTAACTGGCACTCAGCAGAGGATTTTATAGAAAGATATAAAGAAATTCTCGGGATTTACAGAAGCAAACTTCCGAATACGGATATATACGTTTGCTCGATCATACCCGTGAAGGATGCAGCTGTAGAGGAAGATCCGAATTACGCAGCTGTATCCGAATACGCCGCTGCGGTCAGACAGATGTGTGAGGACGAGGGGTATGTATTCATAGATTGTGATTCGTTATTTGATTATGATGAGTATTTTGAGGACGACGGTATACATTTTAAATCGCCTATGTACCCGATATGGGGTGAGATACTCTTAAGGAAGGTTTTTGAAAATGAGAGCGGTCAGTCAGCAGAGGCTAACGGTTAATATAATTAAATGGGCTCTTTTCAGTGCTGTGATGATCCTTCTTTTTGTTATGCTTTCAAGAAGCGCGGGCGCGACAAGTACTGCAGATATCAAGACCCTTCAGACTAATGTGTCCGAAGCGGCAGACAAGGAGAAGATGAAGGAGGGCGACAACAGGATGCTAAGACGCCTCTACGGCATAGATCCGGAGCAGCTCGAGAGCTTTGTCTTGTACTATCCTTCGTCAAATATGGGCGCAGAGGAGCTTTTGTTTGTACGTGTCAAAGATCAGGCTGATGTGTCTGCCGTAAAGACACTTATAGAACAGAGGAATGCTTCTCAGATACAGGCCTTTGAAGGGTACGGAGTCGAGCAGACGCAGCTGCTTAAAGAGGCGGTTATTAAGGAATACGGAAGGGATATCATATATGCTGTCGGCGATAAAAATAAGACTGTGACGGGAGTATATGAGAGCACCTGATTTAATTATTCAGATGTGTCAACTAAATTGCAAATATATAGGGATTTTACATAAAATCCTTGAACGGTAATTTATGGCGCAGCATATGAACGGAGAAAAGTAAGTGACCTTAAACAGCATATTTTTTATACTTGTATATATGCCTATAGCCCTTCTGGTTTTTCATATAGTGCCCGGGAAGGCGAAGCTGCCTGTGCTCACAGCAGCAGGTCTTTGTTTTTATGCGACAAGCGGTCCGGTAAGCCTTATTTATCTCGGTGTGTCTGTTTTGTTTAACTATCTGACAGGTATTGAGCTGGAAATACTTAAAAAAAATGATGAAAAAAAGAAGGCATTTACGGCTTTAGCTGCAAGTGTGGCAGCCAATCTGTTTATGCTTGGGATTTTTAAGTACACCACGGCTGCTATGCCGCTTGGAATATCATTTTTTACATTTTCAGCGATATCATATCTTGCGGATGTATACAGGGGTGAAGCGCCCGGTCAGACAAATCTTTTGAAATTTACGGTTTATCTTACTTTTTTCCCGAAAATAATTTCCGGACCGATAGTAAGATATGCTGATTTTCATAAACAGCTTGATAACCTGAAGGTTTCAGCCGCTTCTTTAAGAGATGGGGCGCAGATGTTTCTTGCGGGGCTTATGAAGAAGGTGCTTCTTGCCGACAGGCTGGGGGTAGGATTTGCTGAGCTTACGGCTGCGGGAGTAAATACCGGATCGGCAGCATGGCTGGGAGTAGTGTTTTTCAGTCTTCAGCTGTATTTTGATTTCAGCGGTTACTCGGATATGGCTATAGGCCTTTCTAAGATGTTCGGATTTGAGATAAATCCCAACTTCGACTATCCATATTATTCGAGCGAGAATGTAAGTATATTCTGGCGCAAATGGCATATATCCCTCGGGGAGTGGTTTAAGCATTATGTTTATTTTCCGCTTGGCGGAAGCAGGGTCTCTAGCCGGCGCATAGTGTTAAATATAATGATTGTGTGGACGCTTACAGGGCTTTGGCACGGTTCTACCTTAAACTTCCTTTTTTGGGGTTTATACAACGGCGGACTTGTGCTGCTTGATAAGTTTTTCCTCGGAAAATATATGAAGAGGCTTCCCGTGCCTTTAAGAGTCGGGATAACGGTATTTGCAGTATGTATGGGATGGGTGTTCTTCTTTAACCCGTCGCTTGGGGCTTCCTTTATGTATTTCGGCAGGATGCTTGGCGGCGGCACGGCGGTTGGCGCCGGTGTTGCGGGATCTGTATTTGTCAGGAATATAGCATTGCTGATAGTGAGTGTTATAGGCTGCACGTCTGTGCCCAAGAATATATTTGAAGAGATTTTTTACAGAAGGGGATTTCGATCCGGGAACAGAGTGTTTTATATATTATTTGCGGTGGCGGCTTCAGCGCTTTTACTGCTGACTATCGCAGAGCTTATCGGATCGACCAATACGACGTTTTTATATGCGCAATTTTAGAGTGGTGTGTCAAAATGTGTCAAATGGGGACAGTCCCTTTGTGTCAGTCCTGACACAAAGGGACTGTCCCCATTTGACACATTTTGACACACCTTCATGGAGAAAGAAATGCCGGGAAAAAGCAGATATTATTCGGAAAAATCAAAAGAAATAAAAATAAGACGCAGCAGGATCCGTGGTATTGCTGTGGCTGTTTTAGCGTGCTTTGCCGTTTTTTTTGCCGTAGCCAATATTATAAATCCCGTGAGAGAATTCTCGGACGGTGAAAACAGAAAATTAAAGACTGTGCCGCAATTAAGCGCCGAAAGCTTTGCAGACGGCTCGTTTTTTGAAGAAGCCTTTGGTGCCTATTCAGACCAGTTTGTTTTCCGTGACGCTTTTATAGGCATAAAATCTCAGGCAGAGCTGTTATCTGGTGATTATAAGGAAAATGATACGGTGATCGGAGAAGACGGTTATCTTTTTGCGACGCCGGAAACACCATCGGCCTCAAGCGTTTCAGCACAGCAGAGTGCGGTAAATACATTTGCAAAAAGCAATTCCGGTCTTAAGCTATCCTTTATGCTTGCTCCTTGTGCAGCAAGCGTGCTTACAGATAAGCTTCCTGCTACGGCGGGTCTTAGGGATCAGATGGCAGATGTTGATTCCTTCGGTGAGGGCCTTGATGATTCGATAACATTTATTAATGCCGGAAGGATTCTTTCCGGTCATAAGGATGATTATATCTATTACCGGACCGATCACCACTGGACGAGTACAGGCGCCCGTTATGTGTTTGATGAAAGCGCAAAGGATCTCGGTATTGAAAATGTATACGAGCCTGTAGAGCATAAGGTGAGTGACGGCTTTTTCGGTACGCAGGCGTCCTCAAGCGGTGTTTATACACATGCAGACAGTGTCAGCATATTTGATTATGAAGACGCGACTCAGGATTATTATGTAAATATCAATTCCGGCGAAAAGATGACGGCTTCTATGTTTGATTCGGAAAAGCTTGGCGAGAAGGACAAATACCAAGTGTTTTTCGGAGGAAATCATCCGGTAGTTGAGATCGGAACGCAAGCCGGAACAGGGAAAAAGCTGATGATCTTTAAGGATTCATACGCCAACAGCTTTGTGCAGTTTTTATATCCGTATTATGATAAGATAATCATGATAGACCCCAGATATTATTATGAAGACCCTGTTCAGTTAATGAAGCTTGAAGGGATTACGGATGTGCTGTTTTTATACAGCGCAAATACGTTATTTACAGATTCTTCGCTTGTTGATTGCATAGGGGAGGGATAAAAAAGCACACACCCGGGGAGGTGTGTGCGGTAGTAGTATAGAATGAAATCCGTTATTATAATAACCCGTACTGTTACCTTTATAAAGTATCAGATATTATATAAAAATAGGAACCAGATTTGTGAGAGGTAATTATGAATAACAGGGATTTAATAAAAAAACTGCGCGATAACAGGGAACTTTCACGGGATGAGTATAAACAATTGCTGATCTCTATGACAAAGGAAGATGAAGAATTCCTTTATAAAAATGCCCGTGAGGTAAGAGAAGAATATTACGGCAAGGATGTATACGTTCGCGGTCTGATCGAATTTACAAATTACTGCCGCAGGGATTGTCTGTACTGCGGTATTCGTGCGTCTAATAAAGAGTGTGACCGCTACAGACTCAGCCGGGAGCAGATACTTGAGTGCGCCGAAACGGGGTATGAGCTCGGATTTCGTACATTTGTCATGCAGGGTGGCGAGGATATGAAATTTTCAGATGAGGAAATGTGCATGATTATATCCGATCTGAAGGAGAGGTATCCGGACTGTGCGATAACGCTTTCTATAGGAGAGAGGGAGCGAACCTCTTATGAAAAATACTTTGCGGCAGGAGCTGATCGCTTTCTTTTGCGTCATGAGAGTATAACACCTGAGCATTACTCAAGACTGCATTCCGAGTCACAGAAGATAGAAACACGGGTGCGTTGTTTAAAGGATCTTAAGGAGATAGGATATCAGGTCGGGTGCGGTATCATGATAGGCTCTCCTTTTCAGACGGTTGATCACCTGATCAGTGATCTTCTTTTTATGAAGGAATTTAAGCCTCATATGATCGGAATGGGTCCGTTTATCCCGCATGCCCAGACTCCCTTCAGGGACAGACCGGCGGGAAAGCTTGAAGACACTCTGCATATGCTTGGTATCGTCAGGCTTATGCTGCCGTATGTATTGCTCCCTGCTACAACTGCGCTCGGCACTATCGTACCTACAGGACGCGAGCTGGGGCTCCTTGCCGGAGCCAATGTAGTTATGCCTAACCTTTCTCCTACCGGCGTCAGGGCGAAGTATACGCTTTATGACGGAAAGATATGTACAGGTGATGAGGCGGCGGAGTGTGTGGCCTGTCTTAAACGAAGGATAGAGAGTACGGGGTACAGGCTGGCTGTGGCGCGGGGGGATTGCGCGGAGAGGTGTTAAAAAGAAGCTTCTTTTGAGCAAATTGTGAAATTGTGCTACAATGCAGATGAAAGCAAGGCACGTATACATAATTGTGATGATAAAGGGAGATGGTCAAAATGAAGATAAAGCACATGGTCAAAAATGCAATGTGTTCTTTTTCAGCGGCTTGTGTTGTCGTAGGTATTACATTAGTTTCTTCATCAGCTCTACCGGTTTTTGCAGAAGAACCGCCCGGTAAAACAGGGGGTATTGTTAATCCTATAAAAGAAAGTGAGTCTGGAGAGGAAGAGGTTATAATTTCAGATGACACTGCGTTTGATTCGACCTATGCCGATGAGAGTAATGAGCCTGATACTTTAAAAGAGGAAACGGATTTTACGGAGAAAGGTAATGAGCTTTTTCAAGGAGATGGTTCAGAATCTTTAACAGAGGAGAAGCCGGTTGACGGGGTTGTAAATGCAACAACTAATGCGTCTGATACAGAAGAGAAGGAGATTACGGACGAAGGATATAAGTCATCGGGTGTTTCCGCAACAATATCCGAAAAGAGAAATGCTTCTTCACAGGAAGAAACAAAAACCGGCTGGATCTATGAAAACGGAAGCTACAGCTATTATAAAAACGGGAATCGATATACCGGTTGGCACTATATGACAGCCGCCGAAGGGGAGAAAACACCTCACTGGTCGTATTTCGGTAAATCAGGAACTCTTGTGACAGGCTGGAAGCATTTTACCGGTGCTGACGGTGAGAAAACGGCGCATTGGTCGTATTTCGGAGACAACGGCTGGCTCCGTACGGGATGGGTGAGGTTAGGTAAAGGAACCTCAAATCCCGACGGAAATGCAGCCCCGCATTGGTCTTATTTCGGAAATAACGGCTGGCTCCGTACGGGATGGGTGAGGTTAGGCAAAGGAACCTCAAATCCCGACGGAAATGCAGCCTCGCATTGGTCTTATTTCGGGGATAACGGCTGGCTGCGCACAGGATGGGTTCAGCTTGGTAAAGGCACTTCAAACCCTGACAGCAATGCGGCTAAGCATTGGTCTTATTTCGGAGATAACGGCTGGCTCCGTACGGGATGGGTGAGGTTAGGCAAAGGAACCTCAAATCCCGACGGAAATGCAGCCCCGCACTGGTCTTATTTCGGAAATAACGGCTGGCTCCGTACGGAATGGGTTCGTTTCGGAAAAGGAACATCAGAGCCCGATGGAAACTCTGCCATACACTGGTCATATTTCGGCGGTAACGGCTGGCTACGTACGGGTTGGCAGGATATGGGAGCCGGCACCTCAAATCCTGATGGAAACAGTGCAAAACACAGATCGTATTTTGGCGGCAACGGCTGGCTTAGGACAGGCTTGCAGCAAATAGACGGTAATACATACACATTTGATTCAAAGGGCTGGCTGATTTATCAGGATCAGGAGATGCTAAATAAAGCGCAAGGATACTCGAGCAGTACCGGCTATCTTATACTTGTAAACAGGGCAAAATGTAAAACTGCGATCTTTACGGGGAAATACGGAAACTGGCAGTATAATAAGTACTGGTCATGCTGTGTAGGAGCTCCTTCAACGCCTACGATAACAGGGATCTTCAGACTCGGATACAAAGCCAGGTATTTTGATACAGGCGATGTGGGTCGGTGTTGGTATAAGTCTCAGATAAGCGGAAGTTATCTTTTCCATTCGGTAATTTATTACCGTGATTCAGGGCCATACAGTATCTACGACGGAACCATGGGAAAATGGGTATCCCACGGGTGCGTCAGACTTGATATACAAAATGCAAAGTATATATATGACACGGTGCCCTCCGGAACGACAATAGTCATATATAATTAACAAAAACCTCCGGTTTAGTGTGTCAAACGGGGACAGTCCCTTTGTGTCAGTACTGACACAAAGGGACTGTCCCCGTTTTGACACACTTTTTTTGATATTAACTCTTATTAGTACAAGTAAAATTTGTAAAAAATATGTTTACGGCAGGTTAATATATGTTCCTACCTTCATAGAATAGCCAACACCTGTGCTGGGGGTAGGAGCTCTGCCTACCGTCGGATTATAACCGGTATATTTGTTATAACCGTATGCTGATACCTTTTTTCCGTCTTTATTCACATCTGTCCAACCGGTATTTTTATTATTATAAGAATCTGCGGTATAGAACTGAAGAGAATTTCCTTCATGTCTCCATCCGGTTAGGGCTACATAGTGTTGTGAGAAATATGAACTTCTGCTTCCAACGTACCAGACATACATCAGAGGTACTACGGCTTGCCCGTGGGTGATGGCATCCTTTACTTCTTCACAGGAGTATTGCCTGTCAGGAGAGTAAACGGCATCTACTCCTTTTCTTCTTAAAAAGGCAGAGATATTAACAAGAGACGTTCCGGTAGTATATACGCCCTTTGCATTTAGGTCATTTGTGAAATAAGGCATACCGTATATATCCCATACAAATTTTTTATACCCCGATAAATTGTCTTCATATGAAGCTAACCCGTCGGTGGCATTGGCAGCATGAAAAGCAGCAGAGGGACCGCAGGCACCGAGAAAGTAATTGTCCATCTGGTCATAAATACAGAAGCGATCATAAGATTTTTGAATAGGTTGTGTAATTTCATGATCTCACCTCGTGTTTTTTATTACTGTATGTATATAATTATTTAACTTTAAGATTCTAGCATAGTGTTTTTAATAAATAAACTGCATATTATTACAAAATTGGTACGAAAATGTTAAACGGTTACCGAATAATAACAGAAACAGATCATAAATTAACTTTGTAGTTAGTGGGCTCGTTTTTATTGATATTTTAAAGAAATTGTTATATAATCTTCATCATCTTAAATTTATAAGGAAAGCATATTTTGAAATAAATATTTATGGATAAGATAGCAGTTTTAATTCCTTGTTACAACGAGAGTGAAACTATTGCGAAAGTTATAAACGATTTTCAGACTGCTTTACCTGAGGCAGTTATTTATGTATATGACAATAACTCATCTGACGGAACGGCCAGGATCGCAAAGAAAGCCGGAGCAGTAGTGAGATACGAGTACCAACAGGGAAAAGGAAATGTAATACGACGGATGTTCCGTGAGATAGATGCGTGTGTATACGTTATGGCGGATGGCGATGACACATATCCTGCTGATGCGGCACCTGAAATGGTAGACAAGGTGCTTCAAATGGGTGCGGATATGGTAGTGGGTGACAGGCTGTCTTCGACTTATTATGAGGAAAATACACGGCCATTTCATAATTTCGGAAACTCCATAGTCAGGAAAAGCATAAACAGGCTTTTTAAAAATGATATAAAGGATATAATGACAGGCTACAGAGCTTTCAGCTACGAGTTTGTAAAGACCTTCCCGGTACTGTCAGACGGTTTTGAGATAGAAACGGAAATGAGCATACATGCTGTTGATAAAAAGATGTATGTTGAGAATGTTGTAATCGACTATCGTGACAGACCTGAGGGCAGCGAGTCTAAGCTAAACACTTATTCAGACGGTTTTAAAGTATTAAGAACTATATTTAATCTGTTTAGAATATATCGCCCCATGTCGTTTTTCGGAATAATCGCCGCCATACTTGCAGCACTTTCGCTTGGCTTTTTTATTCCTGTAATGGGTACATTTATTCAAACAGGGCTTGTGCCGAATATGCCGACTCTGTTGATGTGCGGATTTACATTTATTGCGGCTATCGTTGCCTTTTTTACCGGACTTATGCTTCATACGATATTACAGAAGAATAAGCAGGATTTTCAGTTGAATCTTATCAGGGTCGATCGGGAGAAGAAGGATCTGTTGGAAAAAGGATTGGCTGTCAGAAGATGGAGACCGTAATAGTCTTGCAGATATTAAGGAAAAATTTATGCTCGTATTAATGTTGATTCCGTTTTTTTTATTTGCTGCATTGAATTATATACCTGTTTTTTTCACTCATAAAAAATTCGGTTACAGTATAACAGCTACTATGATTGGTTCAGCTTTGGTCATGTATTTCGGTCAGCTGCTTTTTCATTCTTACAGATATCCGTTTTTTTTGATTATAGGTCTGTCCTTGTTTGGAGCAGTCCTTTTTTGTGTGTCTGTTTGGAAGCGTAGAGATAAAATAAAAGATTTTTTTTCTACAGGCTTTTGGGTGTTCTTAACAGTATTTATTGCTTATCTGGTAATTGATTATAACAGAAATTTTTCTACGTTTGATGAATTTTATCATTGGGGTACGATGGTAAAGGAAAGCTTAAGACTGAATGATTTTTATTCCGTGCCGGAGTCCAATCTTTGGATACACAAGGATTACCCTCCTTTTTCAACAATGCTAGAATTGCTTTGGTGCAAGCTTTGCAGGGGATATTCAGAGGCGGCCGTATCTATGGCAATGCATATTTTTTGTATGACTGCGATTTTATGTGCGGTTCTTGAAAATGTTACTGAAAAAATAAAGAAAAATCCCCTGTGGAAGATGCTTTACACTTTGATCTTCACTATTTCTGTATTGATGCTTATGTTGTTTATTGATCCTTGGGGTGACAGGGTTACAACATCAATACTGGTCGACGTGTTGCTGCCTGTATTATTTGCACATTCAATGTTTTTCATATACACAAGGGATGCATTTGATTCTAAACTTGGTTTTTTGAATGTAATATTATCTTGTTCAGCTATGCTTATGACAAAGCAGGCGGGAATATTTTTTGTGCTTATAACGACAATATATTATATTCTAAAAGCTATTTTTGTAAAAAATATCAGTGGAGGAAGAAGAGTTGTTAATATAATTAAAGCGTTCTGCCCCGTTATTATTGCATGCTTGATTCTCCAGACTTGGAGATCATATATCTCACGTTGGGATATAAAAGGGCAGTTTATGGTGGAATCGGTTTCCGGCAGGGATTATCTGAATGTTTTTACAGGAAAAACAGAGGGGCTTGTCAATGATACTCTGCATAGGTTTTTCGAAGCGTTATTTTCATGTCCTATAACATCTGTAGATTGGCTGCCGCTTTCATATTTTGCCGCATTTATTCTGTTTACTGTAATTTTGATAATATTAAGAATTGCATTTAAAAAACATTTTTTGAGGGGCGAGGCTTTTATATTAGGAATTACGCTTACAGTCGGACATTTAGGTTATGCATGTATGATGGCAGTAATGTATGCTTATTTCTTTAATAACGAAGAGATGAAAATCCTGGCCAGTTATGAGAGATATATGGCATCATATGTGTTAGGCGAGGTCCTGCTTTTGCTTATGGTTTTTTTGATATGCCTTTCAAGGGTGCGGAAAGTGAGTTTAAGTATCCCGAAGATTTGTGTTGTGGCTGCTTGCGCTATTGCTGCATTTAATCCCATGAATACCGTATTTATAATGCCTCAAGGCTTAAGAGAGGATGTTAATGCAAGGTATAAGCCGGATGCAAAGTTTCTTTCGGAAAAGACGGTTGCAGGGGATAGTGTTTTTGTTGTCTATGACAGCAGTAAGGTATATCCTTCATGGTGGGGAGCCTACCAGGTGTATTTGCAGTATTATTTGAATGACAGATATATCAGCAGGGAAAAGGTGGGTGCATACAGTCTTGATTTTAAGACGGCAGAGGAAAAAGAGTCATTGACTAAGGCAATAATAAAAAATGATTATTTATATCTGAAGGCCACAAATTCTCACATTAATGATGTTTATAAAGAATATTTCGGCACAGATAAGCCGCAGGAAGAAGCTATATACAAAGTAGTTACCAATAGCGATGGAACCACACTGGAAGCATTGGAAATTATTCGTTAGGTTTAAAAGGAGTATGATGATTGTTATGCTATATACGGTAATATTGATTATCATTTTTCTTTCAATAGCTATATTATTAGTTCATTTACACAAAAAAATGTCTGTGAACAAAAAAATCAGATTTTTTGTTTTTATGGGCTTTTTTGCGGTTCTTTCTGTTGCATCGGAGGTATTTATATTCAATCATGCTTTTTTTATGTCTTCCGGAAATAATCGTCTTCCTAAAGAGGTCTCGACAGAGTGGTCCGAAGATATCGGCGGCATCAATCAGATTAAATTGGATTTTGATTCTTCAGAAGTTAAAAATATTTATTTAGATTGCTATACGGAACGTGTCGGCGGTGAAGGAACAAAGGAAGGATCGCAAAAGAAAATAGAGGTTATAAGCACTTTTTTTGACAGTGCTAATACCAAAGGGCAGATAACAACATCACATCCGGTTGTATCAACTGTAGAAAAAAGCAAATATATAGAATACAATCTTTCAGATAAAGTGACAGGTATAGTTTTAAATCTGTCGACAGATGATAACCATATGGTCAAGGTGAATGATGTTAAGGTAAATGTCCAAGTACCTATGATGATGTCCGTAAAAAGGATATCTATCATGTTTGTGATTATGGTAGTTCTTTATGGTCTGCGGCCGGGAAGCGGTATATATTCATTTGTTGGCGGAAATAAAAAAATCAGTATCTTTTCATTTGTGTTGTTTATGATTATCACATGTGTTGCTATATTTATTACTATAAAGCTAAATGATGCTGAAGATCCGTTTTACAGATTTGCCGAACAAAGACAATATGCAAGATTGGCTGAAGCTCTTAGCCGGGGAAATGTCTCAATAGGAGATGCTTCGGAGCAGCTGATTTCTATGGATAATCCATACGACTTTGCTGCGAGACAGGAAATGATACGAAATGGCATGCCTTATATCTGGGATACTGCATATCATGATGGAAAATATTATGTATATTTTGGCATAACTCCGTGCGTGCTTTTGTATCTGCCGTACTATTTGGTCACGGGAAATGATTTACCTAATTTTGCAGCATTTTTAATAATGGCTTTTGGTTTTGTTGTTTCAGCATTTTTCTTTACAGAGAGACTGAGAAAGAAATATGCAAAAGCTATGTCACCGTTGGTAATGCATATTCTGACCTCAGTGGCTTCATTTGGTTCGATAATATACATTTCGAAATATTCAGATTTGTATGGGATACCGATTATAAGCGGGTTATTGTTTTCTGTCTTGGGTTTGTATTTATGGCTAAGATCTCTCGATCGAATCGGGAAGGTTTCGGTACCTTTTATCGGAATAGGCAGTTTATGTATGGCCATGGTTATAGGATCGCGACCCCAGCTTGCTATACTATCACTAATGGTGATACCGATTTTTTGGAAAGCGGTATTTAAGGAAAGACTATTGTTTTCTTCAAAAGGTGTTGTACAAACTATTTTACTTTTGTTGCCTTTTGTTGCCGTGATTATACCTTTAATGTATTACAATCATGTAAGATTTGGTTCATTTACTGATTTCGGAGCAAATTATAACCTCACCTCCAATGATATGACTGTCAGAAGTGTTAATCCGGGAAGAATACCGTCTGCTATTTTCGGATATTTTATAGATCCGCCTGATTTAGACGTACGCTTTCCTTTTCTTAAAGCAGGAAATGTAAAAAACACTATGTATCAGGGAACCGTTATTTCAGATCCGATGTATGGAAGTGTTTTTTCAGAAGTGTTACTGTTGTTGGTTCCTGTGGGGATCATATCAAAAGTGCGACATTATCTGATAAAAGAACGTTTATTTGTTTTTTATATTTTAGCCTGCGTGTTTAGTGTTATAATAGCAGTTGCCGATGCGCAAGCAGCCGGTGTGCTTGAAAGATATCTTACTGACTTCGCTTTTATATTATACGGTGCTGCATTTCTTGTCATAATATCCTTATATAATGTTATCGGGCAGCAACAAAATGGAAGAGGGTTGTTGTTTAAGATTATTTATGCTTTGACGTTGTTAACTGTAATTTACGTTTTCTTGATGGCTTTTGTGAGTCAGGAACCGCTTGTCGGTATATACAATGTTAATCAGGAAAGATTTTACAGAATATTCTATGGAATTAGCTTTTGGATATGACATCAAATTTACCTGTTAAAAAACAAAGACTTCAATTCATCGACATAGCCCGAGGCATCGCTATGATCAGTATCATAATCGGTCATCTCGGCGAGCCTGCCATTAACAGGGTGGTTTTTACATTTCATGTTCCCGTTTTTTTCTTTATCACCGGTTATTTCCTGAGTGATAAGAAAAGTATAAAGGATTTTATAAAGAATAAAGCAAGAACGCTGCTTGTTCCGTATGCGGTAACCTGCGCAGTTATTGTGTTTACCGGGATAATGATAGGATTAAGGAACGGGAATGCCGGCGATGAGGCTTGTAAGTGGTTATATGCCTCGGTCTACGGCGCCGGAGATAATTACCAAGAGCCTTTTTATATAAAAGGTATCGGAGCTATCTGGTTTTTGTGGGCTACATTTTGGGGTAGCATGTTTTTACGTATTTCCTTAAAGTTTAATAGTGTATTCAGAGTGCTTTTCGTTTTAGGTTTATTCATTGCGGGTTATTTTTCGCGTGAGCTTTTCTGGTTTCCTTTGAGCATACAAGCCGGTGCCTGCGCGACGTTGTTTATGTATCTAGGGTATTTGTTGAAATGTTCCAAAGACAGACTCAAGGAAATTCCGATAGAGGTTAAAGCGATTGGCGTTATAATAGCGGCTTTAGTGTGGCTGCAGTTTATGATTAATTTTAAATCGTTCTGGCTGGTGCATTGTGACATCGGTCGGGGTATCATAGACATAATCGGATGTATATGCGCATGCGCGGTTGTTGTCTTTATTTCATGGCTTGCAGAGTATAAAAGATTTTTTCTTGTAAAGCCTCTTGCCTTGATCGGTAAATACAGCCTGCTTGTATTATGCGTACATATAGTTGAGTTGACCTTTGTCCCTTGGAGGCGGATTGCTGATTTGGCTATATCATACGGAATGCCTGACGGTACGAGATTGGCTTTTTTGATAATAGGAAAGATAGTTTTTGTTCTGTTTATAACCTGGATTTGTTCTCGGATACCGGCTGTACGCAGGGTTATGGGGTATTCCTAAAATAACAGCCGTTATTGTTATCAAGCGGCTATTTTCCTTGTGTATTATATGTGATATAATAAACAGAATGATATTTTACTTCACGGAGGTTTTTACGATATGGATACAACACTTGTTATTATGGCAGCAGGAATGGGAAGTCGTTTCGGCGGCGGCATCAAGCAGCTTGAACCGCTCGGTCCCAAGGGCCAGACGATCATGGAATATTCCATTCACGATGCGCTTAAAGCAGGCTTTAATAAAGTGGTTTTTATCACAAGGCGCGAGCTTGTGGATAAGTTTGAGGCTTCTGTTATAAAGGCTGTAGGCGACTCTGTTAAGACAGAGTACGTGTTCCAGGAGATAGAAGATGTGCCTGAAGGGTATAGCGTAGATCCCGAAAGGAAAAAGCCCTGGGGCACGGGTCAGGCGATACTTGCCTGCAAAGATGTTGTAAATGAGCCGTTTCTTGTTATAAATGCAGATGATTATTACGGAAAAGAAGCGTTTGGTACGATTCATGATCACCTTGTAAATGCAAAGAGCACTCCTGATAATTACGATTTCTGTATGGCGGGCTTTATCCTCGGAAATACGCTTAGTGATAACGGCTCTGTTACAAGAGGCGTGTGCGTGCTTGATGATAACGGTAACCTTGTCGGAGTTAATGAAACAGAGGATATCGTAAAGACGGAGGACGGCGCAGGCATAGAGGGTGATAGCGGAGAGATAACTTACATCGATGCAAACAGTCACGTTTCGATGAATATGTGGGGCTTTACTCCTGAGATATTTGACGTGCTTGAAAAGGGCTTTAAGGAGTTTCTTGATAACCCGGATACAAACCCTGTTAAGGGAGAGTATCTTATCCCCACAGTTGTCGATGAGCTTATAAAGAAGGGAAGGGCATCTGTTAAGGTTCTTGAAACAAAGGATAAGTGGTTCGGAGTCACATACCAGGCGGATGTGGAGACGGTGAAAAATGCGCTTAAGGGACTTGTTGATGCGGGAGTATATCCTGAAGACTTATTTTAAAGTGTACCCATCTTGACACGCTTTGATAAAAAGGTACTTGACAACAGGTTCCTTTTTTAGTAGAATTTTTAGCCGTGATAATCTTTTTTATCCTTGCTTTTCGCGCGTGTGAAAGGCCGTTTTGACCGGAAGGATTATCCTTGTTTTTTCCTGAATGACACATTTGCATAACTGATTTTACCCGCGGGTATTTTATGTTTTTGTGCCTGAAGAGAAAAGACCACAAAGACCAAAAGGAGGTGTAACTTTAAGAATGACTAAGTATGAAATGACGCTGGTAGTCAGTGCTCACGTTGACGAAGAGGTAAGAAACGCTACGTTTGATAAGGTAAGAGGCTATATCACTAAGAACGGCGGAAATATTACCGATCCCGGTACACCGGAGAAGAAGACTCTTGCATATGAGATTCAGAAGATGAACGAGGGCTGGTATGCATTCATTAAGTTTGAAGCAGAGCCCGAGGCTCCGGCTCTTATTGAGCAGGAGATCCGTATCACAGCTAATGTACTGCGTTTCTTAACTGTCAAGGAAGGGGAATGATGCACTGAAAGCTGCGTTTTAAAGGAGATATATTATGAATAATGTTGTTTTGATGGGAAGACTTACCCGTGATCCTATGCAGCGTATGGCTAATACCGTAAACGGCGAGATGGAGGTAGCAAGCTTTACTCTTGCCGTAGACAGAAGAAGAGCACGTTCGGCCGAGAACAATGGCGAGCAGACGGCTGATTTTATAAGATGTACTGCTTTCGGAAAGCAGGCAGAGTTTGTTAATAAATATTTACATCAGGGAACGAAGGTATGCCTGAGCGGACGTATACAGACGGGTAGCTACGTGAATAAGGAAGGTCAGACTGTGTATACTACCGATGTAATCGTTGAGACTATCGAGTTTGCGGAAAGCAAAGCGGCGGCAGCCGGCAGCAGCGCCGGAAACTACGCAGCTCCCGGCGCCGCAGCGGCACCGGCAGATATTTCGGGCGACTTTATGAATATCCCTGACAGCGTGGAGGATGAAGGGCTTCCTTTCAAATAATCCACATAATCTTTTAAGGAGGATTATTATGTCAGAAGAAGAAGTAAAGGTAGAAGAGACTGTTACCGAAGAGAAGACAGAAGCTCCGGCAGCTGCCTCAGAGGGTAACAACAGCGAAAGACCTGAGCGTACTGAACGCGACGGCGATCGCGGCGATATGCGTATGAGAAGACGTCCTATCAGAAGACGCAGAAAGGTATGTGCTTTCTGTGAGGATGACAAGCTTGTCATTGACTTCAAGGATGTTAACACTCTCAAGAAGTACATTTCCGAAAGAGGTAAGATATTACCCAGAAGGATTACCGGAAACTGTGCTAAGCATCAGAGAGCCGTAACTCTTGCCGTTAAGAGAGCAAGACATGTTGCGCTTTTGCCTTATACAGTAGAGTAAATAATTGCTTTTTATAAAAAACCTGCATGCATGTCATGCAGGTTTTTTTGCGTTGAATGTGTATAGGCGTTGACACGCCGAAGTCAACGCCATATGCACTCTTGACTTTAAATGCGTGAAGTGGCAAAATTTTTAAAGAATAATGATTTTAAGGGAGGTTATTATGGCTAGCGAGTTTGATGAAGAAAAAGAGATTTTTCACGGCGATCCGTCATTAAATCCCGGGATGGATGCAGATGAATATGCACAAGAGTTAAAACAAAATATGAAGGAAGAAGATGCGCCGTACTTTGATGCGGATGATGACGATGAGTCTGAAGAAAAAGAAAAGCAGATATGTCCGGTATGCGGAAAAGAGCTGAAATTTCTTAACAAGCGAAGAGTGGTAAGAGGGCTTTACATTTGCAATGATTGTGAGGACAAATCTGCGATAGAGAGATACTCTAAAGAGATCAGAAAGTATTCTCCGGAGGATGCTCTTGATATAGTTGTCAATAAAATACGCAAGGCAGAAAATTTTACGGTGACCAAGTCAGCAGATGATTACATGCTTATTGATGATAACAGAAAGCTCTGGACGGTGCCGTATGCTGCGACTAAGATAAAAAACACACCGAAGATCGACCCGGAGCTTATTTTCAGGTATGACGAGATAGAAAGCTATGATCTTGTGGAGGACGGAAATCAGCTTGCAAAGGGCGGAAGGGGATATCCTCCGATCGGTGGTCTGCTTTTCGGGTCTGAAGGCAGCGGTTTTTCTGCAAACAGTGAGGAACGAAATGTATGCGAGCATCTTCAGATAAGGATAAATCTGGCCAATATGTCGACTCCTAAGGTTTTTGTAAATCTTATCTTCAGAGAAACAGACAAAGATAAGAAAGCATACGGTCAGGCGTTTTTGACCGCGCAAAAGATTCTTTCCATACTTGAGTTTATATGTCATAAGGATGAAAGGGCGGGTAACCCGGCTGAGGTTGAAGAAAAAGAAGCTGACAGCAAAGCTTCTTATTCCGCAGCAGATGAGATAAAGAAATATAAAGAATTGCTTGATATGGGCGCTATAACGCAGGAGGAGTATGACGCTAAGAAAGCGAAGCTTTTGGAACTGTAAAGTTAATTAGTGTAAAATTATGTCGGTTTGCGATTATTTTCCAAAAGTGATATAATTCTTCGGATATACAGATATTGATCACGGAGGCAATGATGGGAAAGAAGGATATTGACTGGGAGAACCTGGGATTTGGTTATATAAAAACTGATAAAAGGTTTGTGTCTTATTTTAAAGACGGAGCATGGGACGAAGGAGCACTTATATCTGATGACAGTATAGTAATGAGCGAATGCGCATGCGTCCTGCAGTATGCGCAGACAGTTTTTGAAGGGCTTAAGGCCTATACAACTAAAAATGGGGATATAGTAACGTTTCGACCGGATCTCAACGCTGCGAGGATGGAGGATTCCGCAAGGAGGCTTGAGATGCCGCCTTTTCTGGCCGAAAGATTTGTTGAGGCGGTTCTTGAGACAGTAAGAGCCAATGCGGATTTTGTTCCTCCTTACGGTTCGGGAGCGTCTCTTTATATACGTCCGTTTATGTATGGGCGCAATGCGGTTATAGGGGTGAAGCCTGCTGATGAGTATGAGTTTAGGATATTTACCACGCCGGTCGGACCTTATTTTAAGGGAGGTGTCAAGCCCCTGACACTTAAGGTGTCAGATTTTGACAGGGCAGCGCCTCACGGAACCGGAAACATCAAGGCGGGTTTAAATTACGCCATGAGCCTGCATCCGATAGTAACGGCGCACGCTGAAGGCTATGATGAGAATCTTTACCTTGATGCGGCGGGAAGGACGTTTGTGGAAGAAACGGGAGGAGCTAACTTTCTGTTTGTTACGAAGGATAAAAAAATAGTCACTCCCAAGTCTGACAGTATACTTCCGTCTATAACAAAAAGATCACTTCTTACTGTGGCAAAAGATTATCTCGGTCTTGAGGTAGAAGAGCGCCCTGTGAAGCTTTCTGAGTTGGAAGCCTTTGATGAGTGCGGTTTGTGCGGAACGGCTGCGGTTATTTCGCCTGTCGGAAGAATAGATGATCACGGGAAGATGATAGAATTTAAGGGAAGCTCTGACCAACCGGGAGAGGTATGTATGAAGCTTCGCGAGACACTTACCGGGATACAGCTCGGGGAGATAGAGGCTCCCAAAGGATGGATTCGGGGAATTTGAGGTTAGTTTATGGAAAAGACAGATAAAAACACACAAGCCGCCGGTGAAGAACTTACGATGCTCGGACGATACGGTAAGCCTCTCGATATAGGAGAGGGCGGAAGAAATGGTGATATAGCAGCAATAATCGTTACTTATAACAGAAAAGAAAAGCTGCTTAACTGTATTAATGCTTTGAAAAAACAAAAGGGCGGAAATCCCGACATTATTGTTATAGATAATGCGTCTGATGACGGCACTCGGGAAGTTTTGTCGGAGCTTATCGACAATGAAGAGATCATTTACAGAAATACAGGCCGTAACCTCGGAGGCGCCGGAGGTTTTGAATTAGGAATCCGTGAGGCTGCTATGATCGGATTTAAGTATCTGTGGCTTATGGATGATGATTGCCTGCCCCATAAAAGAGCGCTTCTTGAATTTAAAAAGGCGCATAATAAGCTGTCGGGGCGCTACGGTTTATTATCAGGGCGTGTGAAGTGGAAGGACGGCAGCCCGTGCCGGATGAATATCCAGAAAAAAGATGTAATTTCAAAGATAGATGATTTTGATACGGATCTGCAGCGTATACAGTTTGCTACCTTTGTATCATGCTTTATAAAAACTTCTGTAGTAAAAGAGGTTGGTCTTCCGATAGGAGAGTTTTTCATATGGGGGGACGATCTGGAATATACCAGGCGCATTTCCATGGAATATCCGTGTTATTATGTAAAGGACAGCTTAGCGATGCATGACAGTGCGGCAAATACCGGATCGGATATATCACGGGATTCGCTTGATAGGATGAAGTATTATACATATGCTTACAGAAATGAATTTTATGTATTCAGGCGTGAGGGTCTTAAAGGCCTCGGTTACTGGTTTGTGCGCCTGCTTACACATTTGATGCGCATAACTCTCAGTGGCGAGCCGGGAAAAAAGAAAAGATTTATGGCTCTTTTCAAGGGAACGCTTATGGGATTTTTCTATAATCCCACTATTGATATAGTTTGATTCTGATATAGTTTGATTTGGAGGTTAATTATGTACGATTACTTGGTAGTAGGCGCGGGTCTTTTCGGCGCCGTTTTTGCAAGAGAGGCTGTAAATAAAGGCAAGAAGGTCTTGGTTATAGATAAAAGGGAGCATATAGCGGGAAATGTTTATACAAAAGAGATTGAGGGTATAAATGTACATGAATACGGTGCTCATATTTTCCATACCAATAACAAAGAGGTATGGGATTATGTAAATAAATTTGCAGAGTTTAACCGTTTTACGAACTCCCCCGTTGCTAACTACAAGGGAGAGCTTTTCAGCCTGCCGTTTAATATGTACACATTTAACAAAATGTGGGGTGTAGTGACGCCCGATGAAGCAAAGGCAAAAATAGAGGAGCAGAAAAGTCAGGCCGGGATCACGGAGCCTAAGAACCTCGAGGAGCAGGCGATAAGCCTTGTGGGTACTGACATTTACGAAAAGCTTATCAAGGGTTATACGGAAAAGCAGTGGGGACGCCCCTGCACGGAGCTTCCTGCATTTATCATAAAGAGACTTCCCGTAAGATACACATTTGACAATAATTACTTTAATGCGCTTTATCAGGGAATCCCTATGGGCGGTTATACCGGGATGGTAGCCAATATGCTTGACGGCATAGAGGTACGCACGGGAACCGATTATTTTGAGAACAAGAAAGAGCTTGACGTACAGGCAAAGAAGATAATATATACAGGTCCGATAGATGCATATTATGACTTTAAGCTCGGAACGCTTGAATACAGATCCGTACGTTTCGAGACAGAGGTTCTTGATACTCCTAATTATCAGGGAAATGCTGCGGTAAACTTTACCGACAGGGAGACTCCCTACACAAGGATAATCGAGCATAAGTTCTTTGAGTTCGGAGAGCAGCCCAAAACTGTTATCAGCCGCGAATACTCATCTGAGTGGAAGCCGGGTGACGAGCCGTACTATCCTGTTAATGATGAGAAGAACGGCGCTCTTTATGAGGAATACAAAAAGCTTGCCGATGCCGAGGATGATGTGATATTTGGCGGAAGACTCGGCGAGTACAAGTATTATGACATGGATAAGGTAATCGAGAGCGCGCTTGCATGTGCAGGTAAAGAGTTGAGTAATTAAGGTTATAATGCTATGCAGAAAAAAATAAAGGTTTTTGTATACAACTTAAGAGAGTTTGATGAAAGACCTTTTTTTGACGCGATTGCTTCCGGGCTTGATATAGAATATGCGTCTTCATCGGAGCCGCCGGCACTTGATAATATTTCTCTTGCAAAAGGGTACGATGCCATAAGCATAATTACCTGTCCTATAGATGAAGGAAGGATAAAAGCTCTTAAGGAAGCCGGTATAAAGCTTATTATGAGCCGAACGGTGGGCACCGATCATGTGGATAAAGAGGCTGCAGCCCGATACGGTATTGATGTTTTGGGAATAACATATTCTCCGAGCGCAGTGGCTGATTATACAATTATGCTCATGCTTATGGGGTGCAGACATTTTAAATATATGACCATGCGGACTATAGCTCAGGATTACGGGCTTGAAGGAAGACTCGGCAAGGACCTTTGCGAGCAGACGGTTGGTCTGATAGGCGGAGGTCCGATCGGTGCTGCAGTTGCTAAAAGGCTTTCGGGCTTTGGTTGTCGTGTTCTTATAAACAGCACACATCCGGACAGTTCAGTGTCGGATTTTGCAAGATATACCGATTTTGATACGCTTATATCAGAAAGCGACATTATCAGTCTTCATGTGTCGGGAGTTGAAAAGAACCGTCATTTGATAAATAGCGATACATTTTCCCGCATGAAGGACAAAGTTATGATTATAAATACTTCGAGGGGTCTTGTAATGGACACCGAGGCGCTTATTGATAACCTGGAAAGCGGCAAGATAGGCTTTGCCGGTCTTGATGTGATCGAGAATGAGATCGGAAGATATTATTTCGACCATAAGGATGAGGTGCTTACAAACAGGCAGATAAGTATAATAAACGGCTTTCCTAATGCCTTTGTAACGCCGCATATGGCTTTTTATTCGGAGCTTGCCGTAAGAGACATGGTTTTTAATTCCATGCAAGGGATTTTTGACTATTTTAAAAATAAAGGAAATAAAAATCAGATATGATTAAATTTGAAAGAACAGCCGTAATGAACTTTGAAAATGCCATGCGCGGCGCGAGGAATCCGCTTGCGAGCTGGGCGCGCTCTGATAGTGCGACAGAGAACGGAAGGTTTGTTTTCGGACCTAATGACCTTGATCTTGCAAAGCGCCTGATACGCGCGGGCAGCGACCACAGGAAGTTTATCAGGCAGATTTTTGTGTCGGTTGATATAACGGCGCCTATTTACTGGTGGAAGGAGTATGATACCTACAAAGTCGCAACGGTAGCCAATTCCACCAGCACCATGCACAAGATTCACTCTAAGACATTTGAAATAGATGATTTCAGTCACGACCATCTGACTCCGAAGGCGCTTGAGTCTCTATCGCGAACCGTGCGGGATCTCGAAGAGCTGCGCCTTGAGTTTTTAGAGACCAAGGATAAGGAAGTATGGTATTCGCTTATACAGCTTTTGCCCGAGAGCTATCATCAGATGCGTACATGCTCATTTAACTATGAGAATGTATACAGCATGTATAACTCAAGAAAAGGTCATAAGCTTAACGAATGGCATGATTTTTGTGACTGGGTTTGTACGCTACCGTATTTTACGGAGCTTTTTGTTGAGGAATAAGGATATGCGGCTTGATAAATTTTTAAAGGTCTCACGTCTGATAAAACGCAGGACAGTTGCCAATGAAGCATGTGATGCCGGAAGGGTCAGCTTAAACGGCAAGCCGGCAAGGGCATCTGCCGATGTAAGACCTGAGGATATCATTGAGATAACCTTCGGTAACAGGGTCGTTAAGGCAAGGGTAAAGGATGTGAGAGAGACGATTCACAAGGAGGAAGCCTCCGAGATGGTGGAATTATTGTGAAAGTGCTTGTAATTGTGCAGGTGCGGTGGTAAAGTAGGGTGTGTCAGATGGGGGAAACATAAAGAGTGGTACAGATATATGAGAGCAAATAAGAGAAACAGGATAATAAAAAGAGCCTTTATCATAACGGCGGCAGTGGCTCTTGTTTTGCTTTTCGTTCTTGTGTTAACTAACATTTCAGGTCTGTCAGTTAAGAAAAAAGAGCTGGATACAAAGATATCCGAGCTGAATCAGGCGATAGAGGAGCAGAACAAAAAGACACAGCGGCTGGAGGAGTACAGAGAATACACAAAGACACGTGAGTTTACGGAAGAAGTAGCAAGAGACCAGCTGGGGCTTGTATATCCCGGCGAGATAATACTGCGTGCGCAGTAAAGGGTGTTTTATTGCTATGCATAGATACTTGGAAATTGTAAGGGATTTTATCATCCGTCAAAGGCTGTTTTCGGGCGATGAAAAAAACATACTGGTAGGTTTATCCGGTGGGGCAGACTCGGTCTGTCTTCTTTTTATGTTAAAGGAGCTTAAAAAAAACGGTATGCTTCCTTATACAGAGATAATAGCCGCACATATAAATCATGGAATAAGAGGTGAAGAAGCAAAGCGTGACGAGCAGTTTGTAAATGAGCTTTGCAAAAAACATTCAATAAGACTGTTTTGCAAAACGGCTGATATTCCTAAAATAGTGGCAGATACCAAAGAAAGTGAGGAAAGCGCAGGAAGACGTATACGATATTCTTTTTTCAGAGAAGTACTCGGTTGTGAGGGAGGAGGCGTGACAGTCACGGCGCATCATAAAAACGACCTTGCCGAGACAGTGCTTATGAACATAGCACGAGGTACGGGACTTACCGGGCTTTCAGGGATACGCGCCAAGCAAGGTGAGGTAGCGCGTCCGCTTATATGTCTGACAAGGCGGCAGATAGAGGAATATGTGCGTGATAACGGTCTGAAATTTGTAAATGACTCCACCAATGCCTTAGACATTTACACAAGGAATTATCTGCGAAATAAAGTGATTCCGCTTATGGAGGAAAATGTAAATACAGGGCTTGTTGAGCACATTTTCAGACTTTCGGAAATATCTGCGCGCGCAGATGAGTATTTTGAGGAAGAGGCTCTAAGGCTTTTTAAACAGTGCGCTTCGACAGGTGACAAGACAGAGTTATCGTGTGCACTTATATCACGGCAAAAGCGAATTGTGCGGGAATATCTCTACAGGCGTATTTTTCGGGAGCTTACCGGTTTTACTACTGACTTTTCAGCGGAAAGGATCGATGAAACCGATGCGTTGGTAATAGATACTGCCAACAACAAAAGAAACGGTAAGATTATAGAGCTTCCCCACGGCATAAGGGTCATGGCCGGCTCCGGAAGTGTTTATTTTATAAAGGCTGAAGCTCTTAAAATAAACATTCGGGAAAACGAATATGAAGACGATGACGATATCGAGATTGCCTTGTTTGAAGGTGATGTCAGGCAGCGTTTGGAAGGCGGTGAGTGCGTTAAGCTTAAACACGGCGGTGTTGAGGTATTGCTGGAATTAACTGAAATTTTTCTTAAAAATGAAGACAGTTGCTATACTAAATTTTTCAATTATGATATAATAAACGATACGGCTTGTTTGCGCAGAGTTCAAAGATCCGATTTCATCACTGTGACAGCTGACGGTAAAAAGCACAGTGTTATGAAGGAACTCAAAAACAGGAAGATACCTGCAAAAGACCGTGACAAGACATTAGTCCTTGTTCAGGGCAGCGACTGCTTTTGGATACCGGGAGTGCGAAGGAGTATGAAAGCACTTGCGGGGGGCGAAGGCAGGATTCTGAAGATATCTGTTCACGGTTGTACAAAAGGAAACTAAAAAACTTCGGAGGTTTTTATGAATAAAAGGAACCGTAATCTGGCTCCTGTTATAATATATATCATCCTGTTGTTTGCACTTTTTACGGGCTATATGGTCTTTGCCCGTAACAGCAATCAGCAGCAGAATTATACATATACACAGTTTGAGACAGACCTGAATGAAGGTAAGATTGAAGAAATAAATATAAGACAGAATGAGGAAGTGCCTACGGGTATACTTGAGGTAAAGCGCACCGGAGAGGCAAGACCGGCGCAGCTGTATGTTTCGGATGTGAATCCGGTGCAGGAACTGCTCAGGGAAAAAAACATCAAGTATAATCTCAGGGATGTATCAAGGGATAATACATTTGTCACTACATTTCTTCCTCTGATCATTATGGTAGCCGCCATGATATTTATATTCGTCCTGATAGGCAGGGGGATGGGCACCGGAGGGCGGATGTCTTCATTTGGAAAAAGCAAGGCCCGGATGACGGACGGCGGAGCTAATAAGGTGACGTTTAATGATGTGGCGGGTCTTGACGAAGAAAAGGAAGAGCTTGTTGAGATCGTTGACTTTCTTAAGAATCCCGCAAAATATACACACCTCGGTGCGAGGATACCTAAAGGAGTTATACTTACCGGCCCTCCGGGAACCGGTAAGACACTTCTTGCGAAGGCTGTTGCCGGAGAGGCGGCGGTTCCGTTCTACAGTATATCCGGATCTGACTTTGTTGAGATGTTTGTGGGTGTCGGTGCTTCAAGAGTACGTGATATGTTCGGTGAGGCAAAACGAAACGCGCCTTGTATTATATTTATCGATGAGATAGATGCCGTAGCAAGACAAAGAGGATCGGGCCTCGGCGGCGGTCATGACGAAAGAGAGCAGACTCTAAACCAGATGCTCGTTGAGATGGATGGTTTCGGTACGAACTCAGGAATTATCGTTATGGCTGCAACTAACCGTCTCGACATACTTGATCCGGCTATATTGCGACCGGGACGATTTGATCGTAAGGTTGCCGTCGGAAGACCGGATGTAAAGGGACGTCTTGAGATACTTAAGGTTCATGCCTCTAAAAAGCCTATGGCCGACGATGTGGATCTTGAAGCTATCGCCAGGACGTCCGCCGGTTTTACCGGTGCCGACCTTGAGAATATCTTAAATGAAGCTGCTATAAGCGCGGCGACAAAGAAACAGGAATATATTACAAACAGGGATGTTCAGGATGCTTTTATTAAACAGGGAATAGGCAAAGAGAAAAAGAGTAAGGTTATTTCCGATAAGGAAAAGAGAATCACGGCTTATCACGAATCAGGTCATGCGATCCTTTTCCATGTGCTTCCTGACGTGGGTCCTGTGCATACGGTATCAATCATACCTACAGGTATGGGGGCAGCAGGTTACACCATGCCGCTTCCTGAAAATGATGAAATATTTAATACCAAGGGTAAGATGATTCAGAATATCATAGTATCCATGGGCGGGCGTGTTGCCGAGGAGCTTGTTTTCGATGATGTCACAACAGGCGCTTCCATGGATATTAAACAGGCAACGGCTGTAGCTAAGGATATGGTTACGAAATACGGATTCTCTTCAAAGCTTGGTCCCATTAATTATGAGGCAGGCTCGGAAGAGGTATTTATCGGTAAAGAAATAGGACACAGTCGTCCTTACAGTGAGGTTGTTGCAACACAGATAGATGAAGAGGTAAAGAAGATAGTAGAGAACTGCTATGATAAGGCCAAGGAGATCATTACGAAGAACAGGGATGTTTTAGACAGATCGGCAGAGCTTTTGCTTCAGAAAGAAAAGATAACAAGAGAGGAATTTGAGGCGCTTTTTACTGAACCCGTTTTGGCGGAAGAGTAAATGATATTTGGTAAGTGTTATGGAAATGCAGAGCGTAAAAAAGGGACCGCGTCTCGCTACAGAGATAAGAGGGGTTCCCGATAAAAAGATTTACAATAAAAATTACGGCTTTCCGTATCGCGTAGTGCGATGGTGCTGTATACCGGGTATAGCATATTATATACTGGGACTCATTTTAGCTAATGCCTTTCACATTCTTATCCCGGGAGCGGGCAATGTAGTTACGGCCTGGATCATCGGTATATGGATAACGGGGTCGATCGCAGGAATCCCTGCTACATTTATTGTCGCGCATATGAGCTTTAAGCGGCTTAAGAATGATTATCTCATTTTTAAGAGAAATTCATTTGTATGGCACAGACAGATGCTCAGAGAGCGGCTGGGAGATGAGCTTATCGAAAGAGATGATGATTATACTGTTCTTGAAATGAGCAATAAATCATCAGAAACAAAGGGTTATTTTAAGATAAGCGGGAATATAGAGCATGTGGGTATCAGAAACGGGAAGAGGCTTAAGCCTTTAAAGGTTTCGAGGATAACGATACCTAAGGCTTTTACCAATATGGATGAGATAAAGAAATACCCCTTTGTTGAGGAACAGCTTATACAGCATAGGATGATGGAAGAGGCCAGACGCAGGAAGGAAGAAAAGCAGAAGCAAAAGGCCATAACAAAGGCTGACAAAAAGAGTTCGGAAATTATTGATAAGGAGATACAAAATGGCTGACGATAAAAAGCTTGTGGAGGAGATTACGTCAAGAGACGTGGATTTTGCGCAGTGGTATACAGATGTAGTAAAGAAAGCAGAGCTTATGGCATATTCATCCGTTAAGGGGTTTATGATCTTTAAGCCGGCCGGCTTTGCTATCTGGGAGAAGATAAAGTCTGAGCTTGACAGGCGTTTCAAAGAAACAGGAGTTGAGAATGTATATATGCCGCTTTTGATCCCCGAGGGTCTTCTGGAAAAGGAAAAGGATCATGTGGAAGGCTTTGCACCGGAGGTAGCATGGGTAACAAAGGGCGGCGAGGAGCCTCTCACTGAAAATATGTGCGTTCGCCCCACATCCGAAACCCTTTTCTGTGACTTTTATGCAAATGAGATTCAGTCCTACAGGGATCTTCCTAAGCTCTACAACCAGTGGTGCTCCGTGCTTCGCTGGGAGAAGGAGACAAGACCCTTTCTTCGCTCAAGAGAGTTTTTATGGCAGGAGGGTCATACTGCTCATGCTACATTTGAAGAGGCCCAGGAAAGAACGGAGCAGATGCTTAAGCTCTATGCGGAATTTGCAGAGGAGGTACTGGCTATCCCCGTGATAAAGGGTCAAAAGACCGAGAAGGAGAAGTTTGCCGGCGCTGAAGCTACTTATACTATAGAATCTCTTATGCATGACGGCAAGGCACTACAGAGCGGAACGAGCCATAACTTCGGTGACGGATTTGCAAAAGCCTTCGGGATACAGTATACAGACAAGGATAATAAGCTTCAGTATGTACACCAGACGTCATGGGGCATGACCACAAGACTTATCGGAGCTATTATTATGGTGCACGGTGATGACGAGGGGCTTGTATTGCCGCCTGCCATAGCTCCGGTTCAGATAAATATCATCCCGATACAGCAAAAGAAGGAAGGTGTGCTTGATAAGTGCCGAGAGGTTGCCGACAGCCTCACAACGGCGGGATTTTCGGTAAAGGTTGATGAGACTGATAAGAGTCCAGGCTGGAAGTTTGCCGAGTCAGAAATGCGCGGTATTCCTCTGAGGATCGAGATAGGTCCGAGGGATATAGATAATAATGAGTGTGTAGCCGTAAGAAGAGATACGCGTGAGAAGGAAAATGTTTCCCTTGATGATATATGTACGAGGGCGGATGAGCTCTTAAAGACTATTCAGAAGGATATGTTCAACAGAGCAAAGGCTCACAGAGAGGCTCATACATATACAGCGAAAGATTATGATGAGTTTAAGGATACCATAGAGAATAAGCCCGGTTTTATAAAGGCTATGTGGTGCGGTGACAGGGCATGTGAGGATAAGATCAAGGAAGAAACAACGGCTACGTCACGCTGCATACCATTTGAGCAGGAGCGTATAAGCGATGTGTGCGTTTGCTGTGGAAAGCCCGCAAAGCATATGGTATACTGGGGGAAGGCATATTAAAGTGTGTCAGAAGGGGACAGTCCCTTTGTGTCAGGACTGACACAAAGGGACTGTCCTCTTCTGACACAAAAAAAGAGCACTTAGATGTGCTCTTTTTTTTATGATCTGTACACGATAACCGGCGTTCCGGCTTCTATATTCTCGTAAATGAGCTTCGCTATGGAATAAGGTGTATTTATACATCCGTGTGAGCCTGCCCATTTATAAAGATTACCGCCGTATGTTGAATACCACGTTGCGTCATGTATTCCTTCGCCGCGGCTGTTAAACGGCATCCAGTAATCGGAATGGCAAGGATCACCTACCTGTAAGAACCACTTATCTCTCTGCTTCCAGAGTATGCGGTACACGCCTTCGGTAGTGGGAGTCCACTGTGCAGAGCTCTCGGTTCCGGTACGGACGTCGGTGTCTGTGAAAAGCTCCCCGTTTATGTAATACCACATATGCTGGCGCGAGATATCGATCTCTACATATGTATTTCCGATATCGCCGTTTGGCTGGTTTCTGTGGTTGGCAGGAACCGTCCAGTAGCAGTCAACTGTATCGGAGGCACCTGAAAGGATAGCTTCTTTAATGGCGTCCTTGGTATTTTCCTTATCAAGAAGGAAGCCGTAGGAATCCTGCGCACCGCCGCCCACCTTTATCGTGCCGAGCCCGGTAGCCTGGAAATCACGCTGGGTCTGGAAGGTGTCATATTTTTCGGCTATGCCGTTAAGGTATTCAAGGATAGCTTCATCGTCAAGCACGGGCTGTGTTCCCTCGGTATGTATCCAATCCTTAAAGACAGAGTAATCTATAGTCTCTTCGGCATCATGCAGATTAAGCTTGACAGTGTTTTGCTTCAGCGCATTTATATTTTTAAGCGTCGTGTTAAGGTCGGCATCGTTTCCGTATACCTTTGGCGTTACATAGACATCGCTGTCTGAAAGATTTACATCAAATACGCCTGATTTCACGGCCTGAGAAATAACACTGTTAAGCTTTTCGGAATCTATACGGTTTCCTTCGGTAGCTTCAACTATAGTAAATGAATCGCCTACCAGTGCAAGGTGGGCGTCAGTAGGATCCTGGATAGAATCACTTATGATGCAGTTTAAGTTAGCAAGCTTTTCATTCAATGCAGCTTCATCGTATGATGTATTTATATCCACATCGTATACGTTCTCGCCGGAATTATGCATAAACCATGCATAAGGTGACTGTGAGTCCTTTATGGCCTGTATATCCGTAGAGAAAGAGCTCTTATATGAAATGTCGTCAAGAGCGATGGTTTCTATGTTGCCCTCGCGTGTAGTGATCTTAAGTTCTTTGTTATCGCTCTTTAATGCTTCATTTACCTCTTCTACGGTTTTCCCGCCGACATACATATCACCGAAGTAAGTATCTTTCCAGAACTTATTATTATAATTCTGTGCACCGCCGATAATAACGCCTGCGGCAACTCCGGCAGCAGCTGCGGGAATAATCCAGGCAAGATGTATAGCCTTGCTTCTTTTCTTCTTTCGGATAGGATAGCTTACGTCAGGCTCGCCGGCGGAAGATGACTGCTCGTTATTATTTAAATCGTTTTCATTCTTTTTAATATCATCACTCATTTATATATTACCTCTTAATTAATGAATGTGTTACTGTTTGCCATCGTTTGGCAGTGCGTCGGAGCTGATACAACATAACAGCGTATAAACAGTAACATGAATGCTTCTTTAAGACAGGATAAGCGCCCATACAGCATTGCGCAAAAAATAACCCCCTGTCCGTGATTTTTTAAAAATAATGTTAAAAGTGATTATACAAGTTAATTTTTAAAAAGTGAATAGGTTTCTGCGTATTATTTCACATACAAATAAAACTATGTGCCGGGTGAAACCAAATGCATCAACCCACAACCCTACGAGCTAAAGTATACAATTTTTTTTAATGATAGTTTGTGAATAATTTAGTAAAATTTTATTAAAGGATTATTAAATCTGTTTATTTTTCTTTTTTGAGCGAGTCCAGATAGCTTACGGCAGACAATGCGGCTATATTTCCTTCACCTGCAGCCTTTATGTACTGGTAAGGGAGACCGGCTATGTCTCCGCATGCAAATATGCCGGGTACGGATGTAGTCATATGAATATCTACCTTCACATGGTGACCATCCATCTCTATTCCGGGGAAAAGATAATCAGGAGCAATTGATTCACGCAGAACAAAAACCCCGTCAACCTTAAGCTCAGAGGAATCGGTTTTGAGGAATTCAAGTGAGTCGGTGCCGACCATCTCAAGAGGTTTTTCGTTCACAACCTCTATCTTTTCATTATTAAAAGCGGCACCATCGTACATCGGTATATAGTAAACCTTGTCGGCGTATTCTGCCAGAAATTCCGCTTCATGCTCCTCATTTTTGCTGTACGAGATAACGGCAGCGGTCTTACCGGGATAAAGAGCAGCGTCGCAGGTAGCGCAGTAGCTGACTCCCTTACCTAACAACTCATCCTCGCCGGGGAAGGTTTTTTGTGTGATCATGCCGGTAGCCAGTATTATAGCAGGAGCCTGATACATTTGCTGGCCGCACTGGACAGCAAATGTACCGCTCATATCGTAAATCTTTGCGGCCCGGGCCTCGGTTATTTCAATCTCCATCTGATTAAGATGCTCTTCAAATGCGTGCTCAAGATCCTTGCCGGAAATACCGGGAAAACCGGGGAAATTGTTTATCTTCTGTGCTTTTACCAGCTTTGTGCTGAGATCCTTTTGTCCGAGCAGCAGTATATTTTTTTTACGAACCTTTGCGGTGATCGCGGCAGACAAGCCGGCCGGACCGCTTCCGATTATTATGATATCAAGATCAGTCATAAAAAATCTCCTTGTTATTTCATTATGAAGGGAGTGCTTTTTGGGGCACTCCCGTACCTTCAATAAGATTATCACTTTATAGTAGAAAAGTATACACAAAAAAATTTAACAAATCTGTGATTTTGTTACCGCGAAATAGTAATACCGATAAACCGAGATATCGGATTTATTTCGGTTAGGGGTTCACAACTTGTTGTTTATTTGTTACAATCGGGGATATGTGTCATTTGGGATATTGTGTCAGAAGGGGGACTGTCCCCATCCGACACAATTAACTTGGAGTACGGTTAGTTAACACAAAGTTAAGGAGGGTTATGATGGATTACGCTTTACTTATAGAAGAAAGAAGATCTACCAGAGCTTTTAAGAAAAAAGGAGTTACTGCAGATATATGCGATGCCGTAAAGAAATATCATGATAACGAGTGTATGAGGCTCGTACCCGAAATACAGACAGAGTGTTTTATAGCAGGCGATGATGCTAAAGAAGCTCTTGAAGGGGCAGCCGGATATAAGGAATTTTTAGTCGGAGCGCCAAGCTATATAGTCATTCTTTCCGAGCCGCATGAAAAAGCATTGGTAAATGCGGGCTATATTACAGAGGATCTGTCGCTTAAGTTAAATGATATGGGACTTGGATGCTGTTTTGTAACATTTACAGATTCCGAAGCCATAAAACGTGCTCTCGGCATCACATCAGATAAAGAAGTTTGTGCTATTCTCGCATTCGGATACGGTGAACGCCTTAAAAAGAAGATGCATTTTAATGTACTCACCATGTCCAAGATAAGCGCAAAAGAGAAGCAGCAGTATTTTGCACCAAAGAAAGGTGTATTTGATCTTGTATATACCGATTCGTTCGGAAATACAGACGGGGTTTCTGAAAAGATTGATTTTTATGGTGATCCGCTTTGGGAGCCGTTGCTTGCAGCTTCTAATTCGCCCAGTTATATGAACAGGCAGCCTTATGCGTTTGTCATTAATGATAACAGGGTGGTGCTTATAAGTCTGCCGGATGAGTTTACGGGAGAAATCGATGCGGGTCTCAATATCGGAGTGGTAATGATGCACTTTGCGGCTGTGGCAAGAGCCTACAGGGGGGATGCTTTATGGACGACCGGGTGCTGTGAGGTTAAAGACATTCCTGAAGGAGCACGTGTAGAGGGAAGCTTTGTAATATAACAGACGCTGCGGCTGAACTGTAATAGCGGTTTTTTTGTGTGTCAGTAGAACCGTCCCCTTTGACACACAAAAAAACACTTGACATAATTAATGCATATGTGGTAAATTACAAAAGTTGTGAAAACGAACAAGCAGAGTATCCACTCTCACCTCAGACGTTTTGTCGGCTCGGGTTGTGAATTTATCTAAGATGATTGCGAAGATGTTTTGTTACATTTATACGGACGGGCATTTTCGTTTCGGATAGAGAGATGGATGCTTAAGCTGCATCCATCTTTTTAATTTTGGGAGGTAAAAAGCTATTAGCGGTTTATTTATTAACGAACAGATTCGCGACAGGGAAGTTAGAGTTGTCGGTGAAGGAGGCGAGCAGCTTGGTATTATGTCTCCGGCCGAGGCTTTGAAGCTGGCGGAAGAGGCAGGAGTTGATCTTGTGAAGATCGCGCCTACAGCCAAGCCGCCGGTCTGCAAGATAATAGATTACGGCAAATACCGTTACGAGCAGACCCGCAAGGAAAAAGAGGCCAAGAAAAAGCAGAAGGTTATCGAGATAAAGGAAGTGAGATTTTCACCGAATATCGATACCAATGACCTTAACACCAAGGCAGCTGCAGCCAGAAAGTTTCTCGAAAAGGGGAACAAGGTAAAAGTGTCCATGCGTTTCAGAGGCAGAGAGATGGCGCATATCGACGGAAGCAAGCATGTACTCACCGATTTTGCGGAGTCGCTTTCTGATATTGCGGTTGTGGAGAAGGAGCCGAAGCTTGAAGGACGTACTATGTCCATGTTTTTAACAGAGAAAAAGTAAACAGATTTGGAGGTTTATAAATCATGCCTAAGATGAAGACAAAAAGAGCTGCTGCTAAGCGTTTTAAGCTTACAGCCACAGGAAAGCTCAAGAGAATGAAAGCATATAAGAGTCATATTCTTACAAAGAAGACTGCAAAGAGAAAGAGAAACTTAAGACAGTCAACTATCACGGATGCTACTAACGCACCTGTAATGAAGAAGATACTGCCGTATCTTTAATTGATCGTGTGTTTGTTCAGGCTACAGGTCCCAAGCTTTGTGGTGAAAGATCAGTATATCAAACAGCATGATGCCGGTTATCCGGATTTATATTTATAAAAAATTATACGGAGGAAATATAATGGCAAGAGTTAAAGGCGGCATGAACGCCAAGAGAAAGCATAAGAAGATACTTAAGCTCGCCAAGGGATACAGAGGAGCGAGATCAAAACAATACAGAGTAGCAAAGCAGTCCGTGATGAGGGCTATGGCTGAAAGCTATATCGGAAGAAAGCAGCGTAAGAGAGATTTCAGAAAGCTTTGGATTGCAAGACTGAACGCTGCTGCAAGGCTTAACGGTCTTTCATACAGCAAGCTTATGCACGGTCTTAAGCTTGCCGGTGTAGAGCTTAACAGGAAGGTTCTTTCAGAGATGGCTATCAATCAGTTTGACGCATTTTGCGACGTATGTGATGTAGCTAAGGGCAAGCTCGGCATGGAGATAACAGCTCATCCCGAAGCGCCTGCAAGAGCAGAGGCTCCTGCAAAGGAAGAGAAGAAGGAAGAGAAAAAGCCTGCAAAGAAGGCAGCTCCTAAGAAAGAGGAGCCCAAAGCTGAGGATAAAAAAGAGGAAAAGAAGGAAGAGCCTGCCAAGGAGGCTGAAGAAAAGGCTGAAGAGCCTGTCGAAGCTGATGAGACAAAAACAGAAGAGAGCGCAGAGTAATGTGGTGCAGAAGCTGAGTCAGACGAATAGTACCGTTTGACACACTTTGATAATCATTGGAGCCCTGAACCTGTTGATGGGTACCGGACTGTCCCCCTCCCCCTTAACACAGTCCGGTATCCTTCAACAGGCTCAGGGCTTTTTGTCTTAAGTTTTTGTTGCCCGCTTTGACAGCTTGTGATATAATCAACTCAACTTTTGTTTAGGAGGCTTTGACCATGAAGCATATTACTACACTTAACGAGCGTGTATTAAAGGATACTCTTGAGCATGGCGGATGCGGCGAGTGCCAGACATCCTGTCAGTCAGCTTGCAAGACATCCTGCACAGTCGGAAATCAGAATTGCGAGAATGAAGAGAATAAGTGATCTGGGATTCTCGGATCCTGAAGGAGTGCTTGTAAGGGCACTCCTTTTCTTTTAATAATATATATCCTCAATTTTGAGCGTATTTACGAGGTTGCATAGATGGTACATATATATAAAAACAACGGATATAATATAGCGCTGGACGTAAACAGCGGCGCGGTTCATGTGGTTGATGATCTTGTTTATGAGATTATCAGCCTTTTTAAAGAGAAAAACGGTGTCTGTTCCGAGGAGGATGTTTTTAATACTCTTTCGAATACATTTACAAAAGAGGATATAAGGGAAGGATACTCAGAGGTCTGTCAGCTTAAGGAAGCGGGGCAGCTCTTCACTAAAGATACTTATATGCCTTATCTGAAAAGCTTTGCTAACAGACCGATTGTTGTGAAGGCGCTTTGTCTGCATATCGCTCATGACTGTAATCTGGCCTGTGAGTATTGTTTTGCCGGAAAGGGTGAGTATCACGGTGAAAGAGAGATGATGAGTCTTGAAACCGGCAAGAAGGCACTTGATTTTTTAGTTAGAGAATCAGGAAACAGAAAGCACCTGGAGGTGGACTTTTTCGGCGGTGAGCCGACTATGAATTTTGATGTGGTGAAGGGTATAGTCGAATACGGCCGTGAGCTTGAAAAAACCACGGATAAGGTCTTTAGATTTACCCTTACCACAAATGGTCTTCTTCTTAAAGAGGATATGTTTGATTACATAAATAAAGAGATGTCAAATGTAGTGCTTTCTATAGACGGCCGCAAAGAGATTAATGACCGCATGAGACCGCTCAGATCAGGGAAGGGAAGCCTTTACGATATTATACTTCCGAAATATAAGGCTCTTGCAAAGAGCAGGGGCGATGAAAATTATTATGTGCGAGGCACATTTACACGCAATAATCTTGATTTTGCGGAGGACGTGCTTCATCTGGCGGATCAGGGATTTACCCAGGTGTCCGTAGAGCCTGTGGTGGCGCAGCCTGACGAGCCTTATGCCATAAGAACAGAGGATCTTGACGGAATTTTAAAGCAATACGATTACCTTGCGGCTGAAATGGTTAAGCGAAGCAAAGCCGGTAAAGGCTTTAATTTCTTTCATTTTATGATCGACCTTGAGGGCGGACCGTGCGTGGCGAAAAGGCTGCAGGGCTGTGGTTCGGGCTGTGAGTATCTTTCGGTGATTCCGAACGGAGACCTTTATCCGTGCCACCAGTTTACTGGGATAGAAGGTATGAAGATGGGGGATGTGGATTCGGGAGTGACAAATACCGGGCTTAGACAGAAGTTTCATGAAAGTAATGTGTATACGAAGCCTGAGTGTCAGGAGTGCTTTGCAAAGTTTTTCTGCAGCGGGGGATGTGCGGCAAATTCGTATAATTTTACGGGTGATATTAACGGTAATTACGAGGTGGGCTGCGCTATGCAGAAGAAGCGCATAGAGTGTGCGATTATGCTAAAGGCGGCAGGGGTGTAATTTGCGCATCCCATAAGGAGTTTTACATATGAATGAACCGGTTTGGATGATACAAACAAAAAAAGCGGATTTTGAGGCAATAGCGTCACGCTTCGGCATTGATAAAGTAACTGCGAGAATCTTAAGAAACAGGGATATAACCGGTGATGCGGAAATAGAAAATTTCCTTAACGGAGATTTGTCACGCTTATATGATCCTTTTCTCATGAAGGATATGAAAAAAGCCACGGATATAATAAATGCCAAATGCAGCGAAGGTCTCAGGATCCGTATAGTAGGTGATTATGACATAGACGGTGTGTGCTCGGTTTCCGTTCTTTGCATGGCACTTATGGATATAGGTGCTGACGTGGATTATGATATCCCCCACAGGATGAAGGACGGGTACGGTATAAACAAACGTATAGTTGATGATGCCTTGCGAGACGGTGTGGACACCATCATTACCTGTGACAATGGTATTTCGGCTCGTGAGGCTTGCGCATATGCAAAAGAGAAGGGCCTTACCGTTATAGTCACCGACCATCATGACATACCTTATGAAATAACAGACGGAGAGCGCAGCTATATACTCCCCGAGGCCGATGTGGTAGTGGATCATAAGCAGGCTGACTGCCCGTATCCGTATAAGGAGCTTTGCGGCGCAGGAATTGCCTTTAAGCTTGCCTGTGCACTCGGTGTAAGTGAGGAAACACGGCGCGAGGCGCTGAAGCTTGCTGCATTTGCAACGGTAGGAGATGTGGTTGAGCTGCATGATGAGAACCGGATCATCGTAAAATGCGGCCTTGAAGCTATTAATGAAGACGAAGGCGGTTTTTCATCCGATCCGGAATATGCGTTAAAAAACGAAGGTCTTGCAGAGCTCATAGAAAAAACGGAATTATCCGGCAAAAGGATAACATCTTATCACATCGGCTTTGTGCTGGGCCCGTGTATAAATGCAGCCGGACGTCTTTCAACAGCCAAGACCGCCGCGGAGCTTTTTCTGGGAGAGGGTGATCCTTCCGGTCTTGCCGGAGCGCTTAAGGAGCTAAATGACAGAAGAAAGAAGATGACGGAGGATATGACTGCGCTTGCGCATGAAAAGGTGCTTGAAGGGAATGCAGGGGGAAACGTTATTGTCATATATCTTCCGGAATGTCATGAGGCGGTAGCGGGAATAGTAGCAGGAAGGATTAAGGAAGAATTTTATAAACCGGCATATGTCATCACAGATTCGGATAGTCCGGATGAAGTTAAGGGCTCGGGACGTTCTATAGACGGATATCATATGTATGATGAGTTAAATAAATGTGCTAAACTCCTTACCAAATTCGGCGGGCACGAGATGGCAGCAGGTTTTTCCCTGAAAAAAGAAGATATAGAAAGATTAAGGGAAAAACTTAATGAAAATGAAACACTTACAGAAGATGAGCTTACTAAAAAAATCTGGATAGATGTACCGATGCCTGTATCATATGTCAGTATGGGGCTTGTAGAAGAGATTGGCAGACTTGAACCGTTCGGAACAGGAAACCCCAAGCCTGTATTTGCAGACAGGGGACTTACGGTCGCAGGTAAGAGGATTTTCGGTGAAAAGGGCAATGTCGTAAAGCTTAGTTTAAAAGACACCGGAGGAAGAGCTTTTTCGGCGATTATGTTTAAAAATACGGAAGACGCTCCTGAACCGGAGGAAGGGCAGGTTATCTCGATATTGTATCACCCCTCGATAAATGAATACAGGGGAAATAAAGAGCTGCAGTTTGTAGTGCAGGATTTCAGGTGACACACCTGACAAAATATACGGAGTATGATATGACAAAACACACAGACACTCTCGTAATCGGAGCCGGACCGGCAGGGATATCGGCAGCCATCACGCTTCAAAAGGCCGGCATCCCAAATATCGTCATCGACAAAAGCAGCTTTCCGCGGGAAAAGGTCTGCGGAGGGCTGGTGACAAATAAGACTCTGAAGGCTCTTATGCGCCTTTTAAATGTCAGGGATCCCAGAAGACTTAAAGAGACATTTGCCGATCACAGCGATACCGTTGAGATTTATGATAAAAATAAGCGATTAACCTGTTCAAAGGTGTCAAAATACCTGAGATTTGTGAAAAGAAACAGATTTGACTTTTTTTTAGTAAAGCAATACAAGTCTCTCGGTGGTACGATATACGAGAATGAAAAAAACTATCAGGCTGATTTTTCAAAGCAAGAGATCAGACTCACTGACGGAAATATTATTTACTACGATCATCTTATCGTTGCAGACGGGGCACTTAGCGTTACGGGGGCAGCACTTGGTCTGCCCGGTCAGGAGTTTAGCTTTTGCATAGAAGCATACGCGCCAAAGACTCAGATTAAAAACCACGACAGAACGAAGGTATATTTCGGCATTATAGATAACGGTTATGCCTGGGTCTTTCCCTCAGGGAAAGAGGTTTGCATAGGACTCGGAGGCGAGTATGACAAAAGCGTAAGCTATATAAAAAAGCTGAAGGCATTTTTGGAGCAGCTTAAGATAGACCCTGAAAGCTGTAGGATCAGAGGCGCATTTGTGCCTTCAGGCAAAGTAAACGATCAAAGCTCTTTGCCTGAAAATGTTATTCTTGCCGGAGATGCCGGTGGCTTTATTGATCCCATATACGGAGAAGGTTTGTATTTTGCTCTGTCAAGCGGTATTGCTGCCGCCAAATCCCGTATATCATCACCTAAAAGCTTTAAAAATAAATATCTGAAAATGATGGCCGGTCATATAAAAATGATCAGTCACGGATACAGACTAAAAAAAATATTTTTCAAAAAAAGGATACAGGAGATTTTTAAGAAAAGGCTTGGCGGAAAAGACAGCTTTGTAAGCTTTTATTGTGATAATCAGGTCTCAACCTACAGATATTCCTATAGTGCGTTGTTTAGTTTGTATATTGATTATAAAAAGAGGGTGTTTATCCGATAGTGTGTCAAACGGTATTTGATGAAAGTCAGATACCGTTTTTTTATGCAACTTTCATTTTCCACGGTGAAACAAGGGGACGCTGCTTTTGTGAGACATGGGGACGCTGCTTTTGTCTTGTAAAAAAAGTGAGTTATGTGAGACATGGGGACGCTGCTTTTGTCTTGTAAAAAAAGTGAGTTAAAGAAGAACAAAAAGACAAAAGCAGCGTCCCTGTGTCTTCAAGAATAAGAACTATAGTGATATTTCTTATGGAATAAAATTCGGAAACTTCAATATCGGGCACGCAAATGATATATATATACATTCCCGTATTTCTGTGTTTTCATGCTTAAGGAGTATTTAAAGAAAAAAACCTGCGATATGAAAACAGTGACGCCAAAACTTTTATTTTACACTCTGAATCCATTCACCTGCAAGATACAATGGTACATTTGTCATCCAATCCTGTTCTCTGTAACCCGACATCGAAAATCTGACCGGCTTCAAAAGATCATTTTCCATATACAGCGTTTTTAAACACTTCGATCTTAAGTTTTCTTCAGCTTTTACTTCGATGGGGTATACGCTTTCTTTCTGTATAACAAAGTCTATCTCCAAGGTGGATCTTTCTCTTGAATAATAATAAGGATTCAGACCCCTTACTATCATTTCCTGGGCAACATATTGCTCTGTAAATGCTCCCTTATACTCGGAAAAGTAATTTTCTCCTGTAAAAACTTCTCGTGCTGTTACATCGCTCATAGCCCCTAAAAGTCCAAGATCACTTATAAACAGCTTAAATGCCGAGAAATCCTCATAAAACTTCAATGGTCTTTCTACTTTTTTAATTCTGGGAATTTTATACAGCAAACCGGCATTGATTAACCACTGTATTGCATCTTCAAAATCTTTTGCCCTGCTTCCCTTTTTTAGGGCTCCGTAAATGAATTTTTTATTTTCTTTTGAAAGCTGGGCAGGTATGGAGTTCCAGACCATGATAACCTTAGGTAATATTTCAGAAGGCAAATGTTTAGAAAAATCTCTCTCATAATCTCGAAGAATGCGGTTTTGGATATCTCTAACATTTTTAAAATCCTGTCCGCTAATATATTCGGAAACAACTTCGGGCATTCCTCCGACATAATAATACTGCCTTAACAAATCTTCAAGGGTACCGGACAATGCATTTAAGTCGTTCCAATTATGTTCCGTGATGTAAGACACAAGCATTTCATTGCCGCCTGCCGCAATAAACTCCCCAAATGACATGGGGTACATCTTCAATTCATGAACCTTTCCGACGGGAAACCCACTGCCTCCATGCAGACTGATTCCCAAAAGACTGCCTGCCACGATAATATGATATTCCGGGGCATCTTCGTAAAAATATTTAAGCGCTGTAAGTGCCAACGGCACCTCTTGAACCTCGTCCAAAATAATCAATGTTTCGTCAGGTTTAATTGTTACATTTGAAATAGCTGAAAATATGCGAATCAATCTCTCAATATTAAAATCCTTAAATGCATTTTTCATTTCCGTCATCTTATCGCAGTTTATGTATGCCATGCTTTTATATTCATTGGTTCCGAACTCTTTAATTATCCATGTTTTACCAACCTGTCTGGCTCCGTCAATGATTAAAGGCTTTCTGTTTTTATTTCTTTTCCACGCCAAAAGCTTTTTATAAATATCTCTCTTCATAAATCATCACCTATATATTAACCGCAAATCTGAGCTATCGTTTTGTATCGTAGTATTATACATTTTTACAAGCGATATTTCAACTAATTAATACATTTATAATAGTGAAGTTTGAAAGAATCATTACATTTTTACAAGCGATATTTAAGACAGGTTGTAGCAGTGGTCAATTGCAAACCGAAGCTCCGGTTTGCAAAACTAACTGCCGGAATTGATTTTTTTGCAAAATATATTTCCGGAATCGTACCTTGAAAACAGAAGTAAGTTTTACAAAAACCGGTCAAACCGGAAATAAGTATTACAAAGCTTGCGTTTAGTCATGCAAACCCATTGATTTCGGACTCTAGAGGCTGTACAATCAAGATGTGATTCTTATTTCTGGGCATGACAAACTAGAGATATCGGCTTCGTTTGCTTGTTTGCAAGGGAAACT
>CACZTL010000101.1 GCA_902784165.1 uncultured Lachnospiraceae bacterium
CCTTTTCTATGCCTGAGCCATTATCACTGACGCGTATAAGGGTCATACCGCCGTTTTCGATCTCCACGCTGATGCGGTCGGCGCCGGCATCCACAGCATTCTCAACCAGCTCCTTAACGACAGAGGCCGGTCTTTCTATCACTTCACCTGCGGCTATCTTGTTTATCGTATCTGTATCAAGAAGATGTATCATTTTCCTTTGTCTTCTCCTTCAATCTGAACAGCGCCTCAAGCGCCTGCACAGGAGTCATATGGTTTATATCAAGCTCCGATATCTCCCGAAATATCTCTCGTGCAGGATCTTCCTCCTCATCAACAGCATTTTCAAAAAAGGAAATCTGCTTCAAAGAATCGTTTCTTTCCGGCTTCTTATAAGCCTCGCCCTCATCCGAAAGTCTGCTCATGATAAGCTTAGCTCTGTCGGTTACTATCTGTGGCACTCCCGCTATGCGCGCCACCTGTATTCCGTAGCTTTTATCAGCGCCTCCCTCAACTATTTTGCGCAGGAAAACTATATCATCCCCGTTTTCCTTTACAGCTATACTGTAATTCTTTACGCAGCTTATCTCGTCCTCAAGCTCGACAAGCTCATGATAATGCGTAGCAAAAAGTGTCTTGGCGCCTATCTTTCGCGTATCTGCTATATATTCAACGACAGCTCTTGCGATAGAAAGCCCGTCAAGCGTACCCGTGCCGCGCCCTATCTCATCCAGTATAAGAAGAGACTTAGGTGTAGCATTTTTAAGTATATTGGCCACCTCATTCATCTCAACCATGAAAGTAGACTGACCTGAGGCAAGGTCATCGGATGCTCCTACCCTTGTAAATATCCTGTCTGTCATGCAAATGTCAGCCGATCCGGCAGGCACAAACGACCCCATATGTGCCATAAGCGTGATAAGCGCGGTCTGTCGCATATATGTCGACTTACCGGCCATATTGGGACCGGTGATAAGCGCTATACGCTTATCCGTCTGGGAAAGGTATGTGTCATTGGCAACAAATTCCGACTCTCCCATCATCTGTTCAACCACCGGGTGTCGCCCGTTCTTTATATCAATAATTCCCGAGGTGTTTATCGAAGGTCTTACATATCTGTTCTTTCTTGCGCATCCCGCAAGAGAAGTATATACATCTATCCCGGCAAGCGCTCCCGCAAGCGTCTGAATACGCAGCGCATGAGCTGCGATCTTTTCACGTATATCACAGAAAAGCTCATACTCCAGGGCATTTAGCTTATCATTGGCTCCGAGTATCATATCCTCTGTTTTTTTAAGCTCAGGAGTTATATATCTTTCCGCATTGGTAAGCGTCTGCTTTCTGATCCAGTCTTCGGGCACAAGATCCTTATACGAATTGGTCACCTCAAGATAATAACCGAACACCTTGTTGTATTTTACACGCAGGTTTTTGATCCCGGTCTTTTCCTTTTCTTCACTCTCGATCTTTGCAAGCCAGTCCTTTCCGTTTAGCTTGGCAGAGCGGTATTCGTCAACCATGGAGCTATAGCCGTCCTTAATAATACCGCCCTCCTTAAGGGCAAGCGGCGGTTCATCACATACAGCTGCGTCAAGAAGCTCGTATATATCCCTGAGATCATCTGCCTCATCATATATTTTCCTAAGCGCCGTTTCTTCAAATCCCTTTAATATCCCCTTTATAGCGGGTATGGTCTGAAGTGAATATTTGAAAGAAACAAGATCTCTTGGGGATGCACAGTTGCAGCTTATCTTCGTAAGAAGCCTTTCTATATCATGAACCGGACTTAAATACTCTCTTATCTCTTCACTGTCCATGGGGTTCTTAAAAAGAGCCTCCACGGCATCAAGCCTCTCATTTATACTGTCCGGATCAAGAAGCGGCTTTTCGATCATGCTCCTGATAAGTCTTTTACCCATAGATGTCTTGGTTTTATCAAGAACCCATAAAAGAGAACCCTTCTTAGCCTTATCGCGCATTGTCTCAACAAGCTCTAAATTCCTGACCGTAGACGCATCCACCGTCATAAACTCACCGGGGTTATAAGCTTTTATCGATATGATGTGCCCCACCCCTGATTTCTGCATATCCTTCATGTAGGAAATAAGGGCTCCTGCCGCCATAACACCCACAGAGGTTCCGGAAAATCCGGCATTGTTAAGACTTTCGCCCATACGTATCTCAAGCTCATAAACAGCCTTTTCCTCTGCAAATGCTGAGTTAGGCAGTGTCGCAACCGCTATATTAAGACGCTTTGTGATCTCTCTGATATCAAGACCGCTCATAAAAAAATACTCATTTGCAATTATCTCGGACGGCACAAGCTTATATATTTCATCAAGAAGAGCACCCGGCTTTTCAAACTCGGCTATATAAAACTCGCCTGTCGAAAAATCCGAAAACGCCATACCGAACTTATCGCCTATATACATGATAGACAGAATGTAATTATTCTTACCTTCATCCAGACTGTCGGTATCTGTATTCATTCCCGGCGTCACGATACGCACGACCTCACGCTTAACGATCCCCTTTGCATCCTTTGGATCTTCAACCTGCTCACATATCGCCACCTTATAACCCTTATTAATGAGTCTGTTTATATACATATCCGCAGAATGAAACGGAACGCCGCACATGGGAGCGCGCTCTTCTAGTCCGCAGGCTCTTCCGGTAAGCGTTAGTTCCAACTCTTCCGCAACTAATTCTGCATCCGAAAAAAACATCTCGTAGAAATCTCCGAGACGATAAAAAAGAATACAATCCTTGTATTCCTCTTTCGTATCCAGATAATGCCTCATCATTGGTGACAGCTCTGCCATAGCGCCTCCTCAACTATAACTATGTGTGTCAGATGGGGACAGTCCCTTTGTGTCAGGACTGACACAAAGGAACTGTCCCCATCTGACACACAACCTTTACCTCAACTCTCCGAAATAATAAAATCCTCTGCACTCGGTTATCTCTACATCAACAATCTCCCCAACCAGCTTAGCGCCTCCCGGAAAATGAACAAGCATATTGTTTGTCATTCGTCCTGTCACGAGTGTCTCGTCATGCTCATTTATCCCCTCGACAAGCACCGGCATAACCTTTCCGGTAAACCTGTCAGTAACCTGCGCCGAAGCCCTCTTCACTTCTTCAAGAAGCCTCTCGAAGCGTGCCTTAATAACCGCAGCATCTGTCTGCTCTTCAAACTTTGCCGCAGGTGTGCCTGTTCTTTTTGAATAGATAAATGTATAGGCCGAATCAAATCCTGCCTTTCTTACAACATCAAGTGTTTCTTCAAAATCCTCTTCGGTTTCGCCGGGAAATCCCACTATGATATCCGTAGTAAGCGAAACACCGGGAATCGCGGTTCTTATTCTGTCCACAAGCTCAAGATAAGCTTCTTTACTATATCTTCTGTTCATCCTTTCAAGGATACGGCTGCTTCCGGACTGCAACGGCAGATGGATATGATCGCATATTTTTGACGAGCCGGCCATCACCTCTATCAGTTCATCAGAAAGATCCTTCGGATGCGATGTCATAAAGCGGATACGCTCAAGTCCGTCGATCTTTTCTATCCTTTTTAAAAGCTGTGCAAATGTTATATGCTCCTCAAGACCCTTCCCGTAAGAGTTTACATTTTGCCCCAGAAGCATAACCTCGCGCACTCCGTCACGCACAAGTCCTTCGATTTCAAATATTATATCCTCAGGCGTACGGCTTTTTTCACGCCCTCTGACGTAAGGAACTATACAGAAGGTACAGAAGTTATCACAACCGTACATTATATTTACCCCCGATTTAAACGGGTACTTTCTCTTTGTCGGCAGCAGCTCTGTAAATGTGTCATTACTCTCCCATATGTCTGTTATCCGGGTACCGCTCATCAGGCGTGAATAAAGTATCTCTGCAAGCTTATAGACATTAAATGTGCCGAATATCATATCAGTAAATCCGTATGATTTCTCAAGCTTTTCGACCACATCAGGCTCCTGCGCCATGCATCCGCATATCCCGATCAGCTTGTCCGGATCCTTTTTCTTCATACCGGATAAATGTCCCAGACGCCCGTACAGTCTTAGGTTAGCATTCTCCCTTACTGTGCAGGTGTTATATAAAACAAGATCTGCCGTTTCGTCATCAGTAAGCACATATCCGCACTTCTCAAGGATCCCTTTAAGCTTTTCGGAGTCCCTTTCATTCATCTGACAGCCGAAGGTCACTACGCACGCAGTCAGGTCTCGGCCTTTTTCTTTCGCTTTTTTCGTGACAATTTCATTCACCAGCCGCATAAACTCAAGCTGCTTTTCAGTTTCGTTATTCAATTCGTAATTATCAGCTTCTGAATTCATTTTTTCTCACATAATGTATCAGAGTGGTGACAGTCCCTTTGTGTCAGACCTGACACAAAGGGACTGTCACCATTTGACACACTTTCCCTACCTGATCTGCCCGTTACCTCTGATACAATACTTTATAGAAGTCATCTGCTCGAGTCCCATCGGCCCTCGTGCGTGGATCTTCTGCGTGCTGATTCCGATCTCGGCGCCAAAGCCGAACTCTTCACCGTCTGAAAATCTCGTTGACGCATTTACATAAACGCAGGCAGAATCCACCTCACGGAGAAACCTATCGGCATTCTCTTTATTTTCGGTAACTATAGTATCAGAATGACCCGTATTGTATTTGTTTATATGCTCGATTGCCTCATCTATCGAATCGACCGTCTTAACCGCTATTATATAATCAAGATACTCAGTACTCCAATCCTCTTCACTTGCGGGAACTATACTGTCACACGCTTCAACGGAGGTCGCATCACCACGCATTTCAACATTTTTTTCGGCAAATCTTTTTGCCAGCTTAGGTAGAAACTCGTCCTTAACAGCGCTATGGACAATAACATTTTCCAAAGCGTTGCATACGCTTATGCGCTGCGTCTTAGCATTGTCAGTTATATCTACCGCCATGTCGATATCGGCAAACTCGTCAACATACACATGATTGTTTCCGGTGCCCGTCTTAATTACGGGAACCGTACTGTTGTCTACCACATGATTTATAAGGCGCTCGCTTCCTCTGGGGATAATAAGGTCGATGTAATCAGTAAGATGAAGCATCTCTGTCACATACTTTCTGTCAGGATCATCCATGACCTGAACACAATCAGGGTTAATACCCTTTGCTTCAAGCGCTCCCCTCATGACCTCGCCTATCTTTACGGATGAGTTAATTGAATCAGAGCCGCCTCTTAAAATGCAGGCATTTCCGGTCTTAAACGAAATTGCAAATGCATCGCTTGTTACATTGGGTCGTGATTCGTAAACTATGCCGATAACTCCGATAGGAACACGCACCACGCTTATCTCAAGCCCGTTCGGACGTGTCCAGCTGTTTACCACATCACCTATCGGGTCGGGAAGCTCTGCTACCTGCCTTACTCCGCCTGCCATGCCCTTTATCCTGCCCGCGTCAAGCGCAAGTCTGTCTCGCATCGCGGGGCGCATGCCGTTTTTATCGGCATTGTCAAGATCCTTTTTGTTAGCTTCTATGATCGCAACCGCATTGTCCTCTATCGCCTTTGCCACGGCTAAAAGCGCATCCTTTTTTTCTTCTTTGGAAAGCTTCGCAAGATCTGCTGCCGCTTTTTTTGCATTTTTACCGAGTTGTATTGTATCCATCTTTTTCTCCTTTTTACATAAGTGTGTCAGATGGGGACTGTCCCCATCTGACACACTTTATCTTCTTAAAACACGGTCTTCCGTAATCACCGCATCCATATATACATCAAACTCCTCCGCAGGAAGCGTCGGCTGCATCTGGAACTCATAACACACAGCGGCAAGAAACCAACCGTCACCTTGTGTGTGCCCTTCAAAAAACCGGTCATAATAGCCCGCTCCGTAACCGACACGCACAAAATCCTCACCGAAAACCACTCCCGGAACTATAACAAGTCCGGGGTTATCCTCATAAACGCCGCTGTCATCCGGCTCCATAATACCCCATGTACCGGGATGAAGATCATCAGTTGAGTGTATTTCGATAAATCTCATCTCTTTGCCGAAAATACGCGGAACACATACTCTCTTCCCTGCTTTTAGCGCCGCATCTATCAATGCCGGAGTATACGGCTCATTTCCCATGGAGACATATGTGTATAATATCTTGCAGTCTTCCCACTCCGGCAAAGTCATGATCCATCCGGCTATCAGATCCGACTTTTTAAGATGCTCTTTCTCGCTCATAGCATCACGCTCAGCTGCCGCTAAACTCCTTAGTCTTTGCTTTTCTTTTGCCTTATCTGTAACATTTTCCATACTGATATCTCTCATCTTCTGATCTGTTATCATTTATAAAAAGTATCATAGTGTCATCACATACGAGGCAATACTCAAAAGAGGCCTTTACACTAAAGGCAGCTTCTTTCAAGAGCTTTGAAAACTCATATACCTCTACATAATCTATATCCTTAAGAAGCTTCCTTTTTTTACCTGTCAGAACTACATAATTACCGCATACCGCCGGTATGTCGTCTCCGCTGCCAAGCTTTGCTATGACCTTCTGGGTGTTAAGATCTGTTATCCTCGCGCTTCCTTTTCCGCTTCCCGATATCAGATAAGGATCATCACCTATAACAAATGTATGCCACAAATCGTTAATACTGCTTAGTCTCGAATTTAACCTGACCTTTTTATTTCCGCTCCCCGAATCGTATATGATTATATCCTCCTTTTCCTCAGAAGGATAATAAACGGCATAAATAATAAGAGAACCGGCTACCTTCATGTAAGGCAGTGTGGTCAGTTCATTATCCGCCTCAACAACCTCAACAAAACGGTTATCCATATCTATGGCAAGCTCGGAAATAAGCTTATTAACCGGAACGGTGCCTATTATTTCGCGGTTAAAGCCCGACGGTTTATATCCGAAGGGCTTGTCAGGTGTAAAGCTTCGACCGAATTTAAGAGCGCAAATACCGTCAGATAACGGCTCCATCTGCGTTATACCCGTTTCGACCAGTCGCGGTATGGTCACATCCGAAACCACTCCGTTATCAGAATTATACATTTTAAATGTAAACTTATGACCGTCGTCTGTCACATTTTCCTTTTGTATGAGCATATGAAACTCATCAAGCACAAACATCTTAATAAATTCGGTTTTTTCCGAAACATCAAGATCTATGCTCATGGAATGAAGCTGCTTTATACTGCCGTCATAGCATTTGTAAATGTACCATGTTATGACCGCCGCTTCCGGCTCTCCCTGAAGTGTCGGGAAAACCACATAATCCCTGTTTGCGGAAGCATATATTACATTTTCAGGGAAATACTTGTCGATTTCGGGCGCTATAATAACCTTTTCATTGGTATCGGGATTTATAAGAAACAGCTCCCGTGCAGTGAATCGCCCCATCTGTTTATCTGATATTTCATGAAATGAAAGGACAAGATTCTTATTAACGAACTCTGCCTTTTTTACATCAAAATTTTTTAAGACCTTAATATCCATAAAAAAGTATAACCTAATTATCCTTATGTACAAAAAGTGTGCCTATCGGCTCACCGTCCATCGCCTTTTTAATATTATAAGGATCATTCCCGTTTAAGATAAGCATATCCGCGCCTGCTGCAAGCGCTATCTGCGCAGCCGTAAGCTTTGCGGACATCCCTCCGGTTCCCGGTCCCCCATCATGTGTTCCCTTAGCCATATGGGTAAGCTTTTCCGAAATATCGGTAATCTCGGAGATCAGCCTGGCCTGCGGATTATCTTTCGGATCGTCTGTATACATACCGTCTATATCCGAAAGAAGAACTAAAAGATCGGCTCCCGTAAGCTCAGTTACGATGGCAGATAGCCTGTCATTGTCTCCGAATGTCTGAACCTGCTCTATCTCCTCTGTCGAAATGGAGTCATTCTCATTCACAACCGGTATCACGCCGAGCTTAAACAGCTCTTCAAATGTATTAAAGGCGTTTTTCCTGGTGTATTCGTTATCAAGCGTAACACGGGTAAGGAGAACTTGTCCCATACCGGTATTATATTCGGCAAAAAGCTTCTGGTACATCATAACAAGTTTAGCCTGTCCTATAGATGCGCAAGCCTGCTTTAAGGGCAAACTGTCGACGTGAGAGCTTTTCTCTCCGTACATACCTATAGAGGCCTTTCCTACCGCTATCGCTCCGGAGGATACAAGACACACATCGCGTCCCTCATTTTTAATATCAACAAGAACCCTTACAAGCCTCTCAAGCCTCAAAAGACTTATCCTTCCTGTCTCCTCATGCACAAGCGATGAAGAGCCTATCTTTACGACTATCCTTTTTTTATCTTTAAGCCCCTTCCTGTTGTCGCCCATGTCACACGCTCCCGTAAATTTACATGAATTTTATTTTACATTACATATCATATTTTATCAAGTAGTGTGTCAAGATGGGGACAGTCCCTTTGTGTCAGTACTGACACAAAGGGACTGTCCCCATCTTGACACACTACTTGATA